>NZ_JBFAXL010000081.1:0-31657 GCF_040680795.1 Streptomyces sp. NPDC051976 | reverse complement strand
TCCGACCGGAGGCGCGGCGACGACCGAGCCCAGAGCTGGCTTCGGGTCGTCCGTCGGGCGGCCTCCCGAGCGTTGCGGCGGTGCCCCGCGCGGGCCCCCGCGACCGGCGCCGCGCCGGTCGCGGAGATGTCCCGGCTGGCGGCCGACCACCGCGCCAGGCGCGCCCGTGCGGCGCTCGGGCGGGCCAGACGGGCGGCGGTGCTCGCCACGGCCCCGCTGGGCCTGTGCTTTCTTCCGGCCTTCCTGCTGGTCGGCGTCGCCCCCGTGGTGATCGGCCTGGCCGGAACGGTCCTCGGCGGCCGCACCGGCTGACCGCCCGCCGCTCGCCCGGACGACGCCGACGCACCACCAGCCATGACCCAGCCATGTCCACACCCACGCATGCCTTCAGGAGGACGCGATGTTGAACCAGACGAGGACGGACCCGACCGACCCGACCGACCCGAGCGACCGGACGGGCCGTCCGGAACGGCGGGTCAGGCGCACGGCCCGGCGGCTGATGCGGCGGCAGATCCGGCGGTGCCGGGCGGCGGCGGCCGAGGCGGGGATGAGCACCGCCGAGTACGCGGTGGGCACGATCGCCGCCTGCGGGTTCGCGGCCGTGCTCTACAAGATCGTGACGAGCGGTGCGGTGCGGTCCGCGCTCACCAGCGTGATCGTGAGGGCGCTCCATGTGCCGTTCTGAGGCCCGCGACGGCGGCTATGTGACGGCCGAGACCACGATGGTGATCCCGGTGCTCGTGCTGCTGACCGCCGCGCTGATCTGGGGGCTCATGGCGGCAGCGGCGCAGGTCCGCTGTGTGGACGCGGCGCGTGCGGGGGCACGGGCGGCGGCCAGGTCCGAGACGCCGGACACCGTGCGGTGGGTGACGCGGGAGGCCGCGCCGTCCGGGGCCCGGGTGAGCGTCGTGCGCACCGGGGACCTCATCCGGGTCCGCGTCACCGTCCCCGCGCCCCGCTTCCCGATGACGCTGCGGGCCGCGGCCGTCGCTCTCGCCGAGGACGCCGTGGGCGGGGGTGGGGGGCCGTGAGGCGCGGTGGGCGGCGCGACGACCGGGGGTCGGCCACCGTGTGGTCGCTCGGGCTGGTCGCCGTGCTGTGCGCGGTCTTCGCCGCGGTGCTCCGCCTGGACCAGGCCGTCATCGCCCGCCACCGTGCGGGCGGCGCCGCGGACCTCGCGGCGCTCGCCGCCGCCGACCACGCGCTCGAGGGCCGCCCGGCCGCCTGCCGGCTCGCGGGCCGGGTCGCGGCCGCCCAGGGCGCCCGGTTGGTGAGCTGCGCGGTCTCGGGTGAGATCTCCGACGTCACCGCCGCGGTGGACGGCGCCCGGGTGCGTTCCCGCGCGGGCCCCTCACTCCCGCCCGCCGCCGGTTCCGCCGCCGGTTCCGCCCCCGGCCCCCCGCTCACCGCCGCCCGACCTGCCCCCGGCCTCTCCGGAGGCGTCGGAGCCGCCATCAGCGCCGTCGGGCCGGGGCTTGCCACCGGCGTCGGGCACCCCGGACACGCCCGACTCGCCGTCGGCGTCCCCAGCACCCGGCCCGGCGTCCGACCCGCCCCCGGCGTCCCCGGCGCCCGGCCCGGCGTCCGACCCGCCCTCGCCCGTCAGGGCTTCGCCGCCCGCGGCGAGGAGGCAGTCGAGGAGGCGGACCGCGGCGGATTTGTCGAGGGGGTCGTTGCCGTTGCCGCATTTGGGGGACTGGACGCAGGAGGGGCAGCCGAAGTCGCAGGTGCAGGCGGCGATGGCCTCGCGGGTGGCGGTGAGCCAGGAGCGGGCGGTGTGGAAGGCCCGCTCGGCGAAGCCCGCGCCGCCGGGGTGGCCGTCGTAGACGAAGACCGTGGGCAGACCGGTGTCGGCGTGCAGCGGTATGGAGACGCCGCCGATGTCCCAGCGGTCGCAGGTGGCGAAGAGCGGGAGGAGGCCGATGGAGGCGTGTTCGGCGGCGTGCAGGGCGCCGGGCAGCTCCTCGGGATGGATTCGGGCGGCGTCCAGTTGGGCGTCCGTGACGGTCCACCAGACGGCGCGGGTGCGCAGGTTGCGGGGCGGCAGGTCGAGCTTCGTCTCGCCGAGGATCTCGCCGGTGAGCAGCTTGCGACGCAGGAAGGACACCACCTGGTGGGTCACCTCCACCGAACCGAAGTGGATCCGGGCGTCGCCCCAGGGCTCCTCCAGCTCGCCGCTGAGCACGCGGACCTCGGTGGTCTCGCGGGCCATCGTGGAGTAGGGCGGGTCGGCCGGTTCGACCAGCGCCACGCCGTCCTCCAGGTCGAGCCGCCGCACCAGGTAGGAGCGCCCCTGGTGCAGGTGGACGGCGCCGTCGTGAACGGTGGCGTGGGCCGAGGAGGAGTCCACGGTGCCCAGCAGCCGCCCCGTCGCCGCCTCCACGACCTGCACCGGCCTGCCGCCCTCGCCGCGGATGTCGGTGAGGTCGGCGGCCCGCTCGCGGCGGGTCCAGTACCAGCCGCCGGTGCGCCGCCTGAGCAGTCCGCGCTGCTCCAGCTGGGTGACGAGCGAGGGCGCCTCGGGGCCGAAGAGGGCGAGGTCGTCGTCGGTCAGCGGCAGCTCGGCGGCGGCCGCGCACAGGTGCGGGGCGAGGACGTACGGGTTGTCCGGGTCGAGGACGGTGGACTCGACCGGCTGCTCGAAGATCGCCTCGGGATGGTGGACGAGATACGTGTCCAGGGGGTCGTCCCGGCCGACCATGACGGCGAGGGCGCCCTGGCCGGACCGCCCCGCGCGGCCCGCCTGCTGCCACAGGGACGCCCTGGTGCCCGGATAGCCCGCCAGCAGGACCGCGTCGAGGCCCGAGATGTCCACGCCCAGTTCCAGCGCGGAGGTGGACGCCAGGCCGAGCAGCCGGCCGGAGTGCAGGTCGCGCTCCAGGGCCCGGCGCTCCTCGGGGAGGTATCCGCCGCGGTAGGCGGCGACCCGGGCGGGCAGCGAGGCGTCCACCTCGGCGAGCCGTTCCTGGGCGATCAGGGCGACGAGTTCCGCGCCGCGCCGGGAGCGGACGAAGGCGACCGTGCGCACGCCCTGGACGACCAGGTCGGTCAGGAGCTCGGCGGCCTCGGCGGTGGCCGTGCGGCGGACCGGAGCGCCGTGCTCGCCGGAGTGCTCGGTGAAGGGCGGCTCCCACAGGGCGAAGGCCAGCTCACCGCGGGGCGAGGTGTCCTCGGTGACCTCGGCGACGGTCACCCCGGTCAGCCGGGAGGCGGCCCTGGCCGGGTCGGCGGCGGTCGCGGAGGCCAGCAGGAAGACCGGCTCGGCACCGTAGCGGGCGCACACCCGCCGCAGCCGGCGCAGCACCTGGGCGACGTGGGAGCCGAAGACGCCGCGGTAGGTGTGGCACTCGTCGATGACGACGTAGCGCAGGCTGCGCAGGAAGCTGGCCCAGCGGGCGTGGCCCGGCAGGATGCCGCGGTGGAGCATGTCCGGGTTGGTGAGCACATACGTGGCGTACTGCCGGACCCACTCGCGTTCCTCCACCGGCGTGTCCCCGTCGTAGACGGCGGGGCGGATCGCGGTGCCCAGCGGGGCGGCCAGCGCGCTCACCGAGCGGCGCTGGTCGGCTGCCAGGGCCTTGGTGGGCGCGAGGTACAGCGCGGTGGCGCCGCGGCCGTTCGGCGCCTCGGAGCCGTCCAGCAGGGCGCTGAGGACCGGGGCGAGGTAGGCCAGCGACTTGCCGGAGGCGGTTCCGGTGGAGACCACCACCGACTCGCCGCGGGCGGCGTGGCCCGCCGCGAGCGCCTGGTGTTCCCACGGACGGTCGATTCCGGCGGCGCGAATCGCGTCGGTGATCTCTTTTCTGATCTCGTCGGGCCATGATGCATGGCGGCCGACCCGCGGGGGCAGGTGCTCCGTATGGGTGATGCGTGCGGCTCGGTCTACCCCCGTGGCGAGCCGCTTCAGAGCGGTGCGGGGGGACGGGCGGCCGTGCGCCGACTGCGGAAGTTGATCCTGGGCCATCGGCACTCAGTGTGTCACCGGCGTGACGGACAATCGCAGTAAGGCGTCGTGCTGGCCCACTGCGAAGTGATTGAATGCCATCGCGGCCGCCGATCCGTCCCCTACCTTCAGGTGGGGAGGCCCCTGGGGGGCGCCGCGTCGATGCAAGGTGCTGGAGGATCCGTGGACCTGTCCCTGTCGACCCGAACCGTCGGCGATCGCACGATCGTCGAAGTCGGCGGCGAGATTGATGTGTACACCGCGCCCAAGCTGCGTGAGCAGCTGGTGGAGCTTGTGAACGACGGGAGTTACCACCTGGTCGTGGACATGGAGGGAGTGGACTTCCTCGACTCCACCGGCCTGGGTGTGCTCGTCGGCGGGCTGAAGCGGGTGCGCGCGCATGAAGGATCGCTGCGTCTGGTGTGCAACCAGGAGCGCATCCTCAAGATTTTCCGTATCACCGGTCTGACCAAGGTGTTCCCGATTCACACCTCGGTCGACGAGGCTGTCGCGGCGACCGACTGACTTCCGCAGCGGCGGGGCACCGGACGGGTTCGCCGTCCGGGCCCCCGCGATGCCCACCCATAGGACCGAGGGGGAGGCCATGCCCACCGTAGAACTGCTCTTCAGCGCCCAGCCGGAGCATGTGCGCACAGCACGGCTCGTAGCGGCGGCGGTGGCGCGCCGGGCAGGTGTGGACGAGGCCGTTCTCGACGAGGTGCGGCTCGCGGTAGGCGAGGCGTGCAGCCGCGCCGTGGGCCTGCACCGCAGCAACGGCGTCGAGGCGCCGGTGCGCGTGCGGCTGATCGAGGAGGAGAAGAAGTTCGCCATCGAGGTCACCGACGAGGTGCCCAGCAGCGCCAGCGGCTCCGCGCCGGACGCCGCGGGCGACGACGCCGGTGACGAGGGCGAGATGGGCCTCGCGGTGATCAGCGGCCTGGTCGACGACGTCGACGTCACCGAGACCGCCACCGGCGGAGTGATCCGCATGAGCTGGCCGGTCGTCACCCCGTAGCGTCGGCCGGCGCCCCGTCAGGGGCCGGCCCTCACCCGAACGGGCTCGCCATGAGCCGGGTGGTCGGCCACGCCCGGCAGCACCCGCCTGTCGCCGCCCCGGCGTAGCCGCGCCCGCCCCCGCGGCCACCCTGCCGCCACCCCGCGTAGACGATCTGTCCGTCACGCGTCCTCACCCTTCCGGCCCAGTTCAGCGGGGTCGTCCCGAGCCGATTCCGGCAATCGCGGATATCTTTTTCCTGGCGGGCACCCTTTTTTGATCAGCTTTGGCTCCCTACAATCCGTCCATCTTGCTCAGCTCGCCTGAGCGTCGCGGCTTGTCGAGCCGTAGAAGCCGCACGCCCATGCGCCAAACGTCAAGGAGGACGAATGGCGGGGCTACTTACCCCTCACACGCTTGCTGCGACCCCGGTACTGACCGACGGAAATCGCACCCTCGTGTTGATCATCGCGGTGGTCGCACTGGCCGCACTGGCGCTCGCCGCGGTGTTGGTACGTCAAGTGCTCGCAGCGGACGAGGGCACCGACAGCATGAAGAAGATCGCGGCTGCCGTGCAGGAAGGCGCCAACGCCTACCTCGCACGGCAGTTCCGTACTCTGGGGATCTTCGCCGTGGTGGCGTTCTTCCTGCTCATGCTGCTGCCGTCGGACACCACTTCGCAGCGAATCGGCAGGTCGATCTTCTTTCTGGTCGGCGCCGTCTTCTCGGCGGTCACCGGGTATATCGGAATGTGGCTGGCGGTCCGCAGTAATGTGCGGGTCGCCGCGGCGGCGCGATCGGCGACTCCGGCGCCGGGAGAACCGCCGGCGGATCTCACCGACGTATCGCACCGCGCAATGAAGATCGCATTCAGGACCGGCGGTGTGGTCGGCATGTTCACCGTCGGCCTCGGTCTGCTGGGCGCCTCGGTGGTCGTGCTGATCTACAAGGCCGACGCGCCCAAGGTCCTGGAGGGATTCGGTTTCGGCGCGGCGCTGCTGGCGATGTTCATGCGTGTCGGCGGCGGCATCTTCACCAAGGCGGCCGACGTCGGCGCCGACCTGGTCGGCAAGGTCGAGCAGGGCATCCCCGAGGACGACCCGCGCAACGCCGCGACCATCGCGGACAACGTGGGCGACAACGTCGGCGACTGCGCGGGCATGGCGGCGGACCTCTTCGAGTCGTACGCCGTCACGCTGGTCGCCGCGCTGATCCTCGGCAAGGTGACCTTCGGCGACTCCGGCCTGGCCTTCCCCCTCCTCATCCCGGCGATCGGCGTGCTCACCGCCATGGTCGGCATCTTCGCGGTGGCCCCCCGCCGCGCCGACCGCAGCGGTATGACCGCCATCAACCGCGGGTTCTTCATCTCCGCGGTGATCTCCCTGGTGGGCGTGGCCATCGCCGTCTACGCCTATCTGCCCTCCTCCTACGCCGACCTCAAGGGCGTCGACAGCGACATCTCCAGCCACCCCGGCGACCCGCGGGTGCTGGCCATGGTGGCCGTCGCCATCGGCATCGTGCTGGCCGCGGTGATCCAGCAGCTCACCGGCTACTTCACCGAGACCAGCAGGCGCCCGGTCAGCGACATCGGCAAGACGTCCCTGACCGGCCCGGCGACCGTCATCCTGGCCGGTATCTCGCTCGGCCTGGAGTCCGCGGTCTACTCGGCGGTGCTGATCGCCCTGGCGGTCTACGGCGCCTTCCTGCTCGGCGGCACCTCGGTCTTCCTGGCCCTGTTCGCCGTCGCGCTGGCGGGCACCGGCCTGCTGACCACCGTCGGTGTGATCGTCGCCATGGACACCTTCGGCCCGGTCTCGGACAACGCCCAGGGCATCGCCGAGATGTCCGGCGACGTCCACGGCGAGGGCGCCCAGGTGCTCACCGACCTCGACGCCGTCGGCAACACCACCAAGGCGATCACCAAGGGCATCGCCATCGCCACCGCGGTCCTGGCCGCAACAGCGCTCTTCGGCTCCTTCAAGGAAGCCATCGACACGGCCGTCGCCAAGGCCCATCCAGGGCCCTCCGACGCCCGCTGGCTCTCGCTCGACATCTCCCAGCCCAACAACCTGGTCGGGCTGCTGCTCGGCGCGGCCGTCGTCTTCCTCTTCTCCGGCCTCGCCATCAACGCCGTCTCGCGCTCCGCGGGCGCGGTGGTCTACGAGGTGCGACGGCAGTTCCGTGAGCATCCGGGGATCATGGACGGCACCGAACTGCCCGAGTACGGGCGGGTCGTCGACATCTGCACCAAGGACGCGCTGCGCGAACTGGCCACGCCCGGCCTGCTCGCGGTCCTCGCGCCCGTGGCGGTCGGCTTCTCGCTCGGCGTCGGCTCGCTCGCCTCGTACCTGGCGGGCGCGATCGGCGCCGGCACCCTGATGGCGGTGTTCCTGGCCAACTCCGGCGGCGCCTGGGACAACGCCAAGAAGCTCGTCGAGGACGGCCATCACGGCGGCAAGGGCAGTGAGGCCCATGCCGCGACCGTCATCGGCGACACCGTGGGAGACCCGTTCAAGGACACCGCGGGCCCCGCGATCAACCCGCTGCTGAAGGTGATGAACCTGGTGGCGCTGCTGATCGCCCCCGCGGTGGTCAAGTTCAGCTACGGCGTCGACGCCAACCTCGGCGTGCGGATCGCCGTGGCCATCGTGGCGATCGCCGTCATCGTCGGGGCGGTGTACGTCTCCAAGAGGCGCGGCATCGCCATGGAGAGTGACGGCGAGGACGGCGACGCGGGCCAGCGGCGCACCGACCCGGCCGCCGTGGCCTGACATCGGAGATGCGACCGTCAGGTACCGACCGTCAGGTCCTGACAGCGGGATCCTGACGGGCAGTCCGCAGGACAGTGCGTCATGAGGGCGGTGGGCGGCCGGTTCTGACCGGCCGTCCACCGCCTTTTCATGGATCCGTACGAGGTATGCGTACGAGGCATCCGTACGATGGTGCGAATGGCTTGAATACCGGACGAATCCTCCCTTGGATTCACGGTGCACCCCCCTGTGGCGTGTAAGTTCGCGGGCCGTAAAGCCATGGAAGGGACCGATCCGGTGAAGCTGAACAAGAAGTTCTTGGCCGCGCTGTCCGGTGCGGCGCTGCTCCTGACGCTGGCGGGATGCAGCGACGACTCCAACAAGAAGCTGGACAACTGGGCGCAGGGCGTCTGCGACCAGGCCGCCGCGCAGACCAAGAAGATCAATGACGCGAACACCGCGATCACCCAGGTCAACGGCAACGGCAAGCCGCAGGACGTGAAGTCCGCCGACTCCGCCGCCTTCCAGTCGATCTCCGAGGCGTACAAGTCCCTCGCCGACATCGTGAGCAAGGCGGGCGCCCCGCCGGTCGACGACGGCGCGAAGATCCAGCAGGACGCGGTCTCCGACCTCAACGGGCTGTCCACCGAGTACGCGACGCTGAAGAAGCAGGTCGACGGGCTCGACACCAGCGACCAGGGCAAGTTCGCCGACGGCCTCAAGGGCGTCTCCGACTCGCTGGCCAAGGTCAGCAAGAACGGTGAGCAGGCGCTCGACACGCTCCGGCAGGGCGATGTGGGCAAGGCGATGGCCAAGCAGCCCGGCTGCAAGCAGGCGTCCTCCTCGCCGTCCGCCTCCCCGGCCGCGAGCTAGCGGCGGGCCCGGGCGCGGGCGCCGCGATGCCTGTCCGGCCGCACGGAGGGCGCCGGGCGGCGGCGATTCCGGGACAATGGCGGGTGTGAGTACGCCCCCTCTCCCCGCCCCCGGCAGTACCCCGTCCCTGCGTGACGACCTGCGTGCGGCGGCCTTCACCGCCGACGGCTGCCTCGACCTCCTCGGGGCGGCCGCGTATGCGGCGCTGTCCCGGGCCGAGACCGTCCCCGCGCTGCGCGCCACCCGGGGCGGCAGCCCCCTGGAGAGCCTGGTGCGGCTCTTCCTGCTCCAGCGCCCCGTCTCCTACGAGCGGGCCCGCGCCGCCCTGCCCCGGTTCGACGCCTACGAGGCCGAGGGCTGGCTGCTGCGGGACGGCGACGACGTCCGTGCCACCGTGGACATCCGGCCGTACGCGGGCGCCGACGGCGCCGACTGGTGGATCGTCTCGGACCTCGGCTGCGCGGTCGGCGGCGCGGGCGGCATCGGCGGCGGCACGGCGGGCGTGCCCGGGGTTCCCGGGGTGGACCGGGCCGATCTGGTGCTCGGCGTCGGCGGCGCGTCCACCACGCTGGCCGGGCTGACCGTACGCGAACCGGTCGGCAGCGCGCTCGACCTCGGCACCGGCTCCGGCATCCAGGCGCTGCACCTCTCCCAGCACGCCACCCGGGTCACCGCGACCGACGTCAACGCGCGCGCCCTGCACTTCGCCCGGCTGACCCTCGCGCTGTCCGGCGCCCGCGAGCCCGATCTGCGGCAGGGCAGCCTCTACGAGCCGGTCGGCGAGGACCGCTACGACCTGATCGTCTCCAACCCGCCGTTCGTGATCTCCCCGCAGGGGCGCTTCACCTACCGAGACGGCGGAATGGCCGGCGACGAGCTGTGCCGCACCCTGGTGCAGCAGTCCACCGACCATCTCAACGACGGCGGCCTGTGCCAACTGCTGGCCAACTGGCAGCACATCGAGGGGCAGGACTGGCGCGAACGCCTGGCCTCCTGGGTGCCGCGCGGCTGCGACGCCTGGATCGTGCAGCGCGAGGTCCAGGACGTCACCCAATACGCCGAACTCTGGCTGCGCGACGGCGGCGACCACCGCACAGATCCGGCCACTTATGCGGCGCGCTACGACGCCTGGCTGGACGAGTTCGAACAGCGCAAGGTCAACGGGATCGGCTTCGGCTGGATCACCCTGCGAAAGACCGGCGCGGAGCATCCCGTCATCACCGTGGAGGAGTGGCCGCACCCGGTCGAGCAGCCGCTCGGGCCGCACATCGCCGGGTGGTTCGCCCGCCAGGACTTCCTGCGCTCCCACGACGACGCGGCGCTGCTCAGCGCCCGTTTCTCGCTCGCCGACGAGGTGGTGCAGGAACAGGTCGGACTGCCGGGCGCCGAGGACCCCGAGCACGTGGTGCTGCGCGCGGCGCGCGGCATGCGGCGCGCCACCAAGGTCGACACCGTGGGTGCCGGATTCGCGGGCGTCTGCGACGGCAGCCTCACCGCGGGGCGCATCGTCGACGCGATCGCCCAGCTCCTGGGCGAGGACCCGGTGGTGCTGCGGGACCGTACCCCCGAGTCGATCCGGCTCCTGGTGGAGCAGGGATTCCTCGACCCGGTGCGGCCGTAGCGCCGCGCCCTGTCCTGAACAGTGCTTCGCACACCGTTCTGAATACCGTTCTGAACAGTGTTCAGAACGGTATTCAGAACACGTTGCGCACGATCGCCCATGTCACGGCGACGCCCAGGACGGCGTACTGCGCACGCGGGTTCAGCACCGGACGCCAGCGGCGGCCGCGCAGCCCCTCGACCAGCCAGCGGCCGGCCATCCACAGGCCGAAGGGCAGGGCCAGCATCAGGACGGCGTTGTCGTGGAAGGCCCGCACCGGATCGCGGTGCATCAGGTCGTAGACGAGCCGGGTGCCGCCGCAGGCCGGGCAGAGCAGACCAGTGGTCCAGTTGAACGGGCAGCGCGGCAGCCAGTGGCCCGACTGGTGCGGGTCGGTGCCGTACAGATAGACGGCGGCGCCCAGCCCGGCGGTGAAGGTGGCCAGCGGGGCCACGGCCGGGTGGTGGCGCAGCCCGCCCGGCCGGCGCGCCCCTGAAGGCACGCCGACCGGACGGTGACGGAGTCCGTCAGCCACGCAGGACACGCCCCTGGGCGTCGGTCTGGTCACTGCCCGCCAGCAGCATGATGCCGTCGATCAGCGCCCAGATGCCGCAGCCGCCGCAGGTGAACAGCTGGCCGAGGGCCATGCCGGTGTGGCCGGTGTAGAAGCGGCCGACGCCGAAGCCGCCGAGGAAGAGCTGCAGCACTCCCGCGACGACCTTCGACTTGTCCGAATACGGTCGGCCCATCGGGTCGTACCCGTAGGGCGCGGCCGGGTCCCCGGTGTACGTTCCGGGAGCGGCGGGGTAACCCTGCTGCGGGTAGCCGTACCCGGGCTGCTGCCCGCCCTGCGGATAGCCGTATCCGGGCTGTCCTCCCTGCGGGTATCCGTAGCCCGGCTGCTCCGGCTGCTGCCCGTACGGGTTCTGGCCGTACGGATTCTGGTCGGACATGCTCGTCCCCCTGCGTGGTGCGTCTGCGGTTGTCTGGCGGACATCCTTGCAGCCGTACCCCCGCCGCGTCCCGCCCCGGTCGGCCCCTGAACGCCCGCCGCGCGGTCCGACCGGATTCTGGCAGGTGTGACAGATCTGACCCGCGGCGCCCGGCACCGGTCTGACATGCGTGAAAGCCCGCTCCCGGCCGCCGGGGAGTGCTTCCGCGCGCCGCCGGGAAAAGGACGGCGGGAGCGGTCCGTGCGGCAGACAGACCGGTTGTCGGGTTACCGTTCCAGTGGCGTTGTGGCCTTTTCCCGTTTGACACACGACCGGGAGGTACGGTCACACTCCGCAGCGACACACCTTCGACCTGGAGAGAAGAGCGACGTTGTCCCCGACCCGCGAGACCGCACAGGGCGGCCGCCGACTCGTCATTGTCGAGTCGCCTGCCAAGGCGAAAACGATCAAGGGCTATCTGGGCCCTGGATACGTCGTCGAGGCCAGCGTCGGGCACATCCGCGACCTCCCCAACGGGGCCGCCGAAGTGCCGGCGGAGTACAAGGGCCAGCCGTGGGCACGGCTCGGCGTCAATGTGGACAGCGACTTCCAGCCGATCTACGTCGTCAACGCCGATAAGAAGGCACAGGTCAAGAAGCTCAAGGACCTCCTCAAGGAGTCCGACGAACTCTTCCTCGCCACCGATGAGGACCGCGAGGGCGAGGCCATCGCCTGGCATTTGCAGGAAATCCTCAAGCCCAAGGTGCCCGTCCACCGCATGGTGTTCCACGAGATCACCAAGGACGCCATCCAGGAAGCCGTCAACAATCCGCGGGAGCTGAACCAGCGTCTCGTCGACGCGCAGGAGACCCGCCGCATCCTCGACCGCCTCTACGGCTACGAGGTCTCGCCCGTGCTGTGGAAGAAGGTCATGCCGCGGCTGTCGGCGGGCCGCGTGCAGTCCGTGGCGACCCGGCTGGTCGTCGAGCGTGAGCGGGAGCGGATGGCCTTCCGCTCCGCCGAGTACTGGGACCTGATCGGCACCTTCTCCACCGGCCGCGCCGGTGACGCCTCCGACCCCTCGACCCTCAACGCGCGGCTGACGACCGTCGACGGCCGCCGGGTCGCGCAGGGCCGCGACTTCGACGCGTCCACCGGCCAGCTCAAGTCCGGCGCGCAGGTGCTGCAGCTCGACGAGACCGCCGCCCGCGCCCTCGCCGCGGCGCTGGCCGAGACGAACTTCGCGGTACGCAGCGTCGAGTCCAAGCCGTACCGCCGCTCGCCGTACGCGCCGTTCCGCACCACCACGCTCCAGCAGGAGGCGTCGCGCAAGCTCGGCTTCGGCGCGAAGGCCACCATGCAGGTCGCCCAGAAGCTGTACGAGAACGGCTTCATCACCTATATGCGTACGGACTCCACCACGCTGTCGGAGACCGCGATCCGGGCCGCCCGCGCCCAGGTCACCCAGCTCTACGGCGCCGACTACCTGCCGGAGAAGCCCCGGGTCTACGCGGCCAAGGTCAAGAACGCGCAGGAGGCGCACGAGGCGATCCGCCCGTCCGGCGACCGCTTCCGCACGCCCGCCGAGACCGGTCTGACCGGCGACCAGTTCCGGCTCTACGAACTGATCTGGATGCGGACCGTCGCGTCGCAGATGAAGGACGCCGTCGGCCAGTCCGTGACCGTGAAGGTCGGCGGCCGGTCCGCCGACGGCCGCGACGCCGAGTTCTCCGCCAGCGGCAAGATCATCACCTTCCACGGCTTCCTCAAGGCGTACGTGGAAGGCGCGGACGACCCCAACGCCGAGCTGGACGACCGCGAGCGGCGGCTGCCGCAGGTCACCGAGGGCGACGCGCTGACCGCCGACGAGATCACCGCCGACGGGCACGCGACCAAGCCCCCGGCCCGCTACACCGAGGCCAGCCTGGTCAAGGAGCTGGAGGAGCGGGAGATCGGCCGCCCCTCCACCTACGCCACGATCCTGGGCACCATCCTCGACCGCGGCTACGTGTTCAAGAAGGGCACGGCACTCGTGCCGACCTTCCTGTCCTTCGCCGTCGTCAACCTGCTGGAGAAGCACTTCGGCAGGCTCGTCGACTACGACTTCACCGCCTCCATGGAGGACGACCTCGACCGCATCGCCCGCGGCGAGGCCCAGGCCGTGCCGTGGCTGCGCCGCTTCTACTTCGGCTCCGAAACCGCCACCGGCTCCGGGTCCGGCGAGCGCACCGCCTCCGCCGCCGACGCGGGGAACGGCGACGGCGACCACCTCGGCGGCCTCAAGGAACTGGTCGAGGACCTGGGCGCGATCGACGCCCGGGAGATCTCGTCCTTCCCGGTCGGCGAGGGCATCATGCTGCGCGTCGGCCGCTACGGCCCGTACATCGAGCGCGGCGAGAAGGGCGCGGAGGACCACCAGCGCGCCGACGTGCCCGAGGAGATGCCGCCGGACGAGCTGAGCGTGGCATACGCCGAGGAGCTGTTCGCCAAGCCCAGCGGTGACTTCGAGCTGGGCACCGACCCCTCCACGGGGCGCCCGATCGTCGCCAAGGACGGCCGCTACGGCCCGTACGTCACCGAGGTGCTGCCCGAGGACACCCCGAAGACCGGCAAGAACGCGATCAAGCCGCGTACCGCCTCGCTCTTCAAGAGCATGTCGCTCGACACGGTCACCCTCGCCGACGCCCTCAAGCTGATGTCCCTGCCGAGGGTCGTCGGCGCCGACGCCGAAGGTGTCGAGATCACCGCGCAGAACGGCCGCTACGGCCCGTACCTCAAGAAGGGTACGGACTCGCGCTCGCTGGAGACCGAGGACCAGCTCTTCTCGATCACCCTCGACGAGGCCCTGGCGATCTACGCGCAGCCCAAGCAGCGTGGCCGCGCCGCCGCCAAGCCGCCGCTCAAGGAACTGGGCAACGACCCCGTCAGCGAGCGGCCCGTCGTCGTCAAGGACGGCCGCTTCGGTCCCTACGTCACCGACGGCGAGACCAACGCCACCCTCCGGCGCGACGACGACGTCGAGACGATCACTCCTGAGCGGGGGTACGAGCTCCTCGCGGAGAAGCGGGCGAAGGGGCCGGTGAAGAAGGCTGCCGCCAAGAAGGCGCCCGCCAAGAAGGCGACTGCGTCGGCGGCCAAGAAGACGACTGCGGCCAAGAAGACCGCGGCGAAGAAGGCTCCCGCCAAGAAGGCGGCCACCAAGAAGGCCAGCTCCTCCGCGGAGTAAGGGTTCGCCCCGTCAGGGGCGCGGGGACGCTCCCGGGCACGCCGGTAGTGCCCCGAAGGGGCGCGGGGAACTGCGCGCTCAGCCCTCGACGGGCTGTACGTCACCACCGGCCCCAGAGGGGCAGATCGGTTGTCTCCCGACCACCGGGCCGGTGGGGGCTGGTCGCGCAGTTCCTCGCGCCCCTTTGGGGCGGGCACTTCCGGGGAGGTGGGGGCTTTCCGGGGGCACCCCGGAATGGGGAACCCCACGGGAGGTGTGGGTTTACGTGGTCCGGATAGGCTGTCGGGATGACGCGATCCGAGCAGCCGGCGCAGACCGCAGACGTGACTGAGGGGTTCGCCGACGAGTTGGCGGCGGACTCCCGTGAGCGGGCGGTCGGGGCGCTGCTGCGTATTCCGGCGCTGAGGAAGCTGTGGGGCGCACAGCTGACCGGGGCGGTGGCCGACCGGCTCGGCCTGCTGGTGCTGCTGGTGCTGACCGTGCAGGCGGCGATCTCGGCGGACTCGTTCGGCGGCGGCTACCGGGGTGTGGCCTTCGCGACGGCGGCCGTCTTCGGCGCGCGGCTGGTGTCGACGCTGCTGTTCGGGGCCGTGCTGCTCGGCCCGCTGTCCGCGCTGACGGCGGCCGACGGCCCGCTGGACCGGCGGTGGACGATGATCGGCGCGGACGCCGTACGTCTGGCGCTGTTCATCGTGGCGCCGCTGTGGATCAACTGGGTGCCGGGTTCCGCCGTCACCTGGCTGCTCGTCACCGCCTTCGTCACGGGGATCGCCGAACGGCTGTGGGCCGTCGCCAAGGACGGAGCGGCGCCGTTGCTGCTGCCGCCGCCCGGCGACACCTCGGTGCGCCCCGCGCCCGACCGGCTGGCGACGCTGCACCGGCTCGACCTGCGCACCAGCTTCGTGGCGCTGCCGCTGGCCGCCGCCGCGCTGGTCGTCGTCACGCTGGTCAACACGCTGATCGCGGTCGGCGTCGACTGGTTCCACCTGCACCAGGTCGCGCTGTCGTCGTACGTCGCCGCCGGGCTGTTCTCGTCCTCGATGTCGATGCTCTACCTGCTGGAACTGCCCTCGGGCAGCGCGGGCCGCCCCCACTCCCCGCTGGAGGGACTGCGGCTGCCGAAGGGCCCGGCGGGTGCGGAACGCGGCCGGACCGGCGCACTGCCGCTGCTCGTCCTGGCCACCGCCGCCGTCGCGGGCTCGATCGGCGCGGCGGTGTCCGTGTCCGTCCTGCACGCCGCCGACCTCGGCTTCGGCCCGACCGGCTTCGGGCTGCTCGTGCTCGCCCTCACCGTCGGTACGGTCATCGGCATCAGGACCGCCCCCCGTATGCTCCGCGGCCTGTCCAGGCGCCGCCTGCTCGCCCTGGCCATCGGCGTCACCGGCCTCGCCCTGCTGCTCACCGGCATCGTCGGCGACCAGACCACCGTGCTGCTGCTGTCGCTGCTCGCCGGATTCGCGGCGGGCGTCACCGCCAACACCGGGCACACCCTGATCGACCAGGAGGCCGAGGAGCAGCGGCGGGCGCGGACCACCGAGCACCTGCACGCGGTCGCCCGCGTCGTCCTGGCGCTCGCGGCGATCGCCGCCCCGCTACTGGCCGCCGCGATCGGCCCGCACCGCATCCACCACGGGCACTTCACCTTCGACCACGGCGGCGCGGCGTACACGCTGATGCTGGTCGGCGCGCTGCTGCTGCCGATCGCCGCGCTCGTCCTCGGCAAGACCGACGACCGCAGCGGCGTACCGCTCCGCCGCGACCTGCGTGAGGCGCTGCGCGGCGCGGAACCGGTCGCCGCGCCCGCCGCCACCGGCTTCTTCATCGCCATAGAGGGCGGCGACGGGGCGGGCAAGTCCACCCAGGTCGAGGCGCTCGCCGAGTGGATAAGGGCCAAGGGACACGAGGTCGTCGTCACCCGCGAGCCCGGTGCGACCGCCATCGGCAAGCGGCTGCGGTCGATCCTGCTGGACGTGTCGTCCGCCGGGATCTCGCACCGCGCCGAGGCGCTGCTCTACGCCGCCGACCGCGCGGAACACGTCGACTCGGTGGTCAGGCCCGCGCTCGAACGCGGCGCCGTCGTCATCTCCGACCGCTACATCGACTCGTCCGTCGCGTACCAGGGCGCCGGGCGCGACCTCGCGCCCACCGAGATCGCCCGGATCTCGCGCTGGGCCACCGACGGGCTCGTCCCGCACCTCACCGTGCTGCTCGACGTCTCGCCCGAGGCCGCGCGCGAACGTTTCACCGAGGCGCCCGACCGGCTGGAGTCCGAGCCCGCCGAGTTCCACCAGCGGGTCCGGTCCGGCTTCCTCACCCTGGCCGCCGCCGACCCCGCCCGCTACCTCGTCATCGACGCCGCGCAGGACCCCGAGGCCGTCACCACGGTCGTACGGCACCGGCTCGACCAACTGCTGCCGCTGTCCGCCCAGGAGATCGAGGCCCGCGCCGAGGCCGAGCGGGCCGCTGCCGCGGAGGCCGCCCGGCTCGCCGCCGAGGAGGCCGCCCGCAAGGCCGAGGAGGAGCGGCTGGAGCGGGAGCGGCAGGCTCAGCTCGAGAAGCTCCGCCGCGAGGAGGAGGAGCGGCGGCTCGCCGCGGAGGAGGCCGCCCGCCGCGAGATCGCCGAGCGCGAGGCCGCCCGCAAGGCGGAGGAAGAGCGCGTCCGCGCGGAGGAGGCGGCCCGGGTGGCCGCCGAGGAGGAGGCCCGCCGCGCCGCCGAGGAGGCGACCCGCGAAGCCGAGCAGGAGCGGCTCCGCCGCCTCGCCGAGGAGCAGGCCCGGCTGCGCGCCGAGGCCGAGGAGCGCCGCGTCGAGAAGCAGCGCAAGGCGGAGGAGGCGCTTCTTCGGGCCGAACAGGCCCGTGCCGAAGCGGCGGCTGCCGCGGCCGCCGCAGCTGCCGTGCTGGAGGCGGAGGCGGAGTCGGGGTCAGGGTCGGGGTCCGACGAGACGACGGAGCTGCGGGCGCTGCCGCCGGAGCCGGAGAGCTCGGACGCGGGCTCCGATGAGACGACGGTGATGAACGCGGTGCCGGCCGAGCCGGAGCCGGAGGCGGACAAGGGCTCGGAGCCGGGGGCCGATGAGACGGCGGTGCTGCCCGCCGTGCGCGAGGACGCGCCGGAGCCCGACGCGTCGGAGACCACCACGGTGATGCCGCCGGTCGTTCCGCCGGCGTCCGAGGGTGAACTCCCGCCGCCCGTGGGCGTCCCGGCCGACGACGATCCGGCCGACCGCGTACCCCCGTGGCTCTTCCGCCCGGACGACGCGGAAAACGATCGCACCCGCGAACTCCCTCACACCCCCCCGGCCTCCCCCCGCCGCCCCCGCCCCAACTGGGCCGAGGAAACCCCCCTCGACCACCTCCCCACCCTCGCCGACGAACTCCTCGGCCCGCACGACGAGGACTGATCGCTCACGCTTGCGGAAGGCGGCGCCTCGTTTTTAGGGGCGCGGGGAACTGCGCGACCAGCCGTCGACTGGCTGTACGTCACCACCGGCCCCAGAGGGGCAGATCGGTTGTCTTCGGACCACCGGCCGGTGGGGGCTGAGCGCGCAGTTCCCCGCGCCCCTTCGGGGCACTCCGGTGCCTGGTCCTCCGCGCGAGCAGCGCACCTTCCCCGCGCCCCTTCGGGGCACTCCGGTGCCTGGCCCACCGCAAGCGCGGCGCAGTGCGCCGGAGGCGGGAGAATGGGGCGGTGCGGTACGGGATTCTTGGGGTGACGGAGGCGTGGGACGCCGACGGCGCGGCGGTGCCGCTCGGCGGCGGGCGGCTCCGTGCCGCGCTGGCGGTACTGGCGCTGGGAGTGGGACGCGCGGTGCCGCCCGAGGCACTGATCGGGGAGGTGTGGGCGGGCGAACCCCCCACCGACGCCGAGGGCGCGCTGCAAGCGCTGATCTCGCGGCTGCGCAGGACCCTGGGCCGGGACGCGGTGGTGTCGGAGCCCGGCGGCTACCGGCTCGCGGCGGACCGCGACGCCGTGGACCTGTACAGGTTCGAGCGCATGGTGAAGGACGGCGAGGCGGAGTTGGCGGCGGGGGACGCGGCCGCCGCGGCCGGGACACTGACCGCGGCGCTCGCCCTGTGGCGCGGCCCGGCCCTCGCGGACCTGCCCGACCGTACGACCGCCGCGGCCCGCCCCGAGGCGCTGCGGCAGGCGGCGCTGCGGCACCGCTTCGAGGCGGACCTCGCGCTCGACCGGGCCGCCGACGCGCTGCCGGATCTCCGGGAGGCGGTGGCCGCCCACCCGCTGGACGAGCCGTTCCGGGCCCAGCTCATCAGGGCGCTGAGCGCCACCGGCCGTGACGCGGACGCGCTGGCGGCGTACGACGAGGCCAGGACCGTACTCGCCGAGACGCTCGGCACCGATCCCGGGCCCGAACTGCGGGCGCTGCACGCCCGGTTGCTGGCCGGGCCGACGCCGCCCGCTCCCGGGGCCCCGGCCGTGGCGCCCACCCGGCCGCCCGCCAGCAATCTGCGCGCCCGCCTCACCAGCTTCGTCGGGCGGGAGACCGATCTCAGGGACATCCGGCAGGACCTGGCGGCGGCCCGGCTGGTGACCCTGACCGGCCCCGGCGGCTCCGGGAAGACCCGGCTCGCGCAGGAAGCGGCGGAAGCGGCCCTGAACCTGCACCCGGACGGCGTCTGGCTGGCCGAACTCGCCCCGCTCGATGACCCGTCGGCCGTCCCGCACGCCGTGCTGAACGCGCTGGGACGTCGCGACACCCTCGTGCTGGGGAAGGTGCGCGACGCGCGCATGCAGGAGGCGTACGCCGAGGACCCGCTGGACCGGCTGCTCGAACACTGCGCGCAGCGAAGCCTGTTGCTGGTTCTGGACAACTGCGAGCACCTGATCGGCGCCGCCGCCGACCTCGCCGCGGAACTGCTCGCGGCCTGCCCGCGGGTGACCGTGCTGGCCACCAGCCGGGAGCCGCTGGGCGTGCCGGGCGAGATCGTACGGCCGGTGGAGCCGCTGCCGCCGCCGACCGCGTACCGGCTCTTCACCGAGCGCGCCGCCACCGCGCGGCCGGGCACCGCCGGCACGGGCGAGGACGGCGCGGACTCCGCCGCGGTGCGGGAGATCTGCCGCCGCCTCGACGGCCTGCCGCTGGCCATCGAGTTGGCCGCGGCCCGGCTGCGCGCCCTGTCGCCGCGGCAGATCGCGGACCGGCTGGACGACCGCTTCCGGCTGCTGACCAGCGGGAGCCGTACGGTGCTGCCCCGCCAGCAGACGCTGCGCGCGGTCGTCGACTGGAGCTGGGACCTGCTGAGCGAGCAGGAACGGACGACGCTGCGCCGCCTGAGCGTGTTCGCGGGCGGCTGCACGCTGTCCGCCGCGGAGGCGGTGTGCGGGCCGGAGGCGCTGGACACCGTCGCCCAACTCGTCGACAAGTCCCTGGTGTTGGCCGACCACGCGCCGAGCGTCCCGAGCGCCCCGAACTCTTCGGACCCGGCGGCCGCCGCGGGCACCACCCACCCCGGCGTCCGCTACCGCCTGCTGGAGACCATCCACGAATACGCCGCCGAGCGTGCGGCCGAGCACCCGGCGGACCTCGCGGCGGCCGAACGCCGCCACACGGCGTACTACCGTGACTTGGCGTGCACCGCCGATCCGCAACTGCGTGCCGCCGACCAACTCCACTGGCTGGACGTGCTGGAGACGGAGCTGGACAACATCCGCGCCGCGCTGAACCGCGCGGTCGAGACCGGCGCCGAGCCGGACGCGCTCACGACGGCGCTGGCGATGGGCTGGTTCTGGTGGCTGCGCAACTACCGCGACGAGGCCGACGTCTGGATCGAGCGGGTACTCGCCCTCTGCCCCGACTTCCCCGAGCGTCCCGCGCCCGACCCGGAAGCGGACCCGAAGGCGGACCAGAAGGCAGAGCAGAAGTCGGCCCCAGAGCCCGACTCCGCCGCCGACGACCTCTTCTGGCAGCGCCTCGACCTGCGGATGCTGCAGTTCTTCGTGAAGACGGACCGCGCGTCGGAGGAGCAGTGGGACTCGGAGGAGTACCTGACGACCGCGACTCGGCTGTCCGCGGAGTACGGCAGGGGCGGCCCGCGAGCCGCCCGCTTTCCCGGGCTGCTCTGGCCGTTCACCGCGTACCTGCTCGGCGGGGTGCGGGAGATCCACCGGCACACCGAGGCCGTGGTCGCCAACTGCCGTGTGTACGGCGGCGACTGGGAGGTGGCGGCCGCGCTGATGTTCCGTACGCATGTGACCGTCGACATGCCGGGCGGGGTGGCTCACGCGGACGCAGACTGGGACGAGCTGCAGCGGCTCAACGCCCGGTTGGGCGACCGCTGGATGCGCGCGCAGGTGCACGGCGCGAACGCCGAGATCGAGGTCGCCCGCGGCCAGTACGACGCGGCGCTCGCGGACTTCGAGGCCGCGCACCGGCTGGGGCGTGAGCTGGGCGCGTACGGCGAGGGGGCGTTCCTGCTGGCGCGGATGGGCGAGCTGGCGCACCGCAGGGGCGACGACGCCGCGGCGGCGAAGATCCTCAACCAGGCGGCGGACGAGGCCGAGCGCTACGGGGTGTGGGACGCCCGTACCTACATCCGCTACCTCCAGTCGGTGCTGCTGCTGCGCCGCGACGAGGTGCGCGCGGCCCGGGAGATGTGGGACCTGGCGATGGGGCAGGTCGCCGACGGCACTCCGCCGCCCGTCTTTCGTGTCCTGCTGCTGAGCCTGGAGGCGCGGATCATCGCGGCCGAGGGCGATCCGGAGGCGGCGCTGCGGAAGCTCGCCGAGGCCGCGCGGCTGGCGGTGGAGACGGGCAGCACGGAGCCGGTGGTCGGCGGACAGTTCGACGCCGCCGCGGATGTCCTGGTGGCGCTCGACGACCCGCGGTCCGCGACCTGGCTCTCCGCGGCGGCCTCGGCCGTACGGGGAGCGCTGCCGCGTACCGTCCCCGAGCTGGCGGCGGCCGGGACCGTCGAGCGGTGGGCGCGGGCCACGCTGGGGGAGGAGGCGTGGGCGGCGGCCGGCGCGGCGGGCGCCGTGCTGAGCCGTACCGAGGCGGTGGCCGCACTGGAGGAGCTGGTCGCCGGGCGTGCGGAGGCCGGGACCGGCCCCGCGCCCGGGGAATAGCGGAGACGCGGTCGCCGGTTACCCTTGTTTGAGAATTCAAGCAACGCCGGGAGTGAGTGGAACCGTGAAGGTCGAGATCTATTCCGACATCGCCTGTCCGTGGTGCTACGTCGGCAAGGCCCGCTTCGAGCGCGCGCTCGCCGCCTTCCCGCAGGCAGCCGCCGTCGAGGTGGTCTACCGGCCGTTCCAGCTCGACCCCTCGGCCCCGGACCAGCCGCTGCCGCACCGCGAGGTACTGGCCGCGAAGTACGGGCCGCAGTCCGTCGCCATGGACGACCGCATCACACGGCTCGGCGCCGACGAGGGTCTGAGCTTCGACTTCGACACCGTCCTGGAGAACAACTCCCTGCTCGCCCACCGCCTGCTCAGGCACGTGCTCGACGAGTACGGCCCCGACGCGCAGGCCCGCCTCAAGGGCCGGCTGCTGGCCGCGCACTTCGGCGAGGGCATGGACATCGGTGACCACGAGGAGCTGACCGACGCGGCCGTCGTCGTCGGCCTCGACCGCGACGGGATCGCCGCCTTCCTCGACGGCGACGACCTGCACGACGAGGTGCTCGACGAGATCGACGAGGCCCGGCAGCGCGGCATCACCGCCGTACCGACCTTCGTCTTCGAGGGCCAGTGGGCGGTCCAGGGCGGCCAGGAGTCGTCCACCTTCCTGCGTGTCCTGGAGCAGGTCGCGAAGGAGATCGCGGACCAGGACCAGGACGCCGCGTTCGGTACGGCCGCCTCCGACGCGGACGCTGCCGACGCGGACGCCGCCTGCGCCGACGGCGTCTGCGAGGTGCCGGACGCCGCCGCCCCGGCTAGGAACAGCTGATCACCGAGTCCGCCCAGTCCGCGAGGTTCGCGAGCGGCAGGCCCCTGCCCTCCGCCTGGACCACCAGGCGGAGCGTCTTGTAGCCGCTGATCGGCACGTGCAGCGGGACCGCCGGGTCGCCGCCGCGCACCACACCGGAACCCCACAGCCGGGTGCCGTCGCCGTACACGGAGAAGCGGGCCGCGCCGAAATGCCGCGTGAGGTCGTCGATCCCGGCGCGCGCGTCGTACGCCACGCAACTGCGGTGCAGGTCGATCGTCAGACTCGACGGGGCGTGCACGGTGAGGCCGTGCGCGTAACGCGTGCCGCCGATGCCGAGACCCCAGCGGTCCCACCACCAACTGCCCAGGGACGGGCGGATGGTGGGCCCGCTCTGGTCACCGAAACCGGTGACGCCCAGTGAGTTGAGCTTGTACGTGACCGGCGGGGGCGGCGGCGTCGGGGTCGGCGTGGGTGTGGGCGTCGGGGTGGGTTGCGGTGTGGGCGTCGGGGTCGGGGTCGGCTTCGCCGGGGGCGGCGGTTGCGGGCTGGGTGTCGGCTTCGGGGCCGGTTGCGGCGCCTGCGTCGGTGCCGGGCCGGCCGGCGGTGTCGTCTTCGCCGCGGGCGGCGGCACCGGCTGGGACTTCGGCGGTGGCGGTACGGGCGACGGCGGTGGCGGGGTCACCACCGGGGCCACCGCGGGCGGTTTGGGCTGTGCCTTGGGCGTGGCCTTGCCATGGCCGCCGGTGAGGGTCAGCGCGAGCGCCGTGGCCGCCGCCGCGACCACCACGGCCGCGGCGATCCCGACCTTCACGGGCGCCCCGAGCCCTTCGGCCGCCGCACCACCCACCGCCCCGGCGCCCGCTCCGGCACCCGCTCCGGACCCGGAACCCGCGGCCGCAGCGGCGACCCCTCCGGCGGCACCGGCCGCGCCGACCCCGGCGGCCACCGCCGCCACCCCGGCGGCCTTGGCGGCGTAGACGGCGGCGAACCAGCCGATGTACGCGACCGGAAGCAGCCCCTTCAGCGCCGAGTTGAGGTCGGCCAGCTCCAGCGAGGCGGCCGTGCACCGCTCGCACTCCTTCAGATGCCTGCTCAACTCCCGGTCCGCGCGCATCCGCAGGCCGCCGCGGGCATGCGCGCCGAGCCGGTCGGCGAACCGCGCGCAGCCGCTCTCGGTGGTCAGCGTCGCGCTGACATGCGCCTGGAGGTACGCCTGGCGCAGGCCCTCGCGCGCCCGATGGGCCAGCACGGCGGTCGCGTTGGGGGTGAGGCCGAGCAGCGGGGCGATCGCGCTGGGCGACTCGTCCTCCACCGCGGTGTGCCACAGCACGGTCTGCCAGCGCTCGGGCAGCGTACGGAACGCCTGGATGGCCAGCGTCTGTTCGGCCTCGTGCATGGCCTGGACGTCGGCGCCGAGGTCGTTGGCCTCCTCGGTGGCCGTGGAACCTGCCGCGGAGACCGCGAACAGCGCGAAGTCCTCGACGAGTTGCTCACGCCTGGCGGTGCTGCCCCAGGAGGCGGCGGCCCGGCGGACCGTGGTGAGCAGATACGCGCGCACCGCGGACTCGGGGCCGCTGCCGCCGCGGATCGCCTGCAGCGTACGGGCGAAGACCTCGCCCGTCAGATCCTCGGCGGTGTGCGCGTCGCGGCAGCAGGTGCGGGCGTAGCGCCGTACGGACGCGGCGTGCCGCCGGTACAGCTCCTCGTACGCGCTGTCCTGTCCGCCGCGCACCTTGGCCACCAACTCGGCGTCCGACAGCGCCGCCAGGGCGTCCGGGTCGGGGTGGCCCGCGGGCGTCGCCAGGTCGTCGTCGGCGGGGCCGCGGCTGGGCCCGGGGATCGTCGGCAACGGCTGGGTGGGGGCGTCGCGGCCGGGTGGTTCCTCGCGTGCGGCCGGATCGCGCTGTCCCGGCACCCTGCGCGAGGGCAGCCCGTCACCGGTCTCCTGGCCCGCTGCCGCCGCGCCGGATTCCCCGTTCGCCTCATCCACGGGGCAAGCGTGGCACAGCTGGGCCAGTTGGGGTCATGCGGTGCGGCGGAACCACTCCTCCGTGAGGCGATCGTTCACCGGTCCTCCACGCATCACCCGTTCGGGGCCGGGCCGCGTCACTCATGGGCGGGGGTCACGCGCACCCGACGCCCGGCCGCGGCCGCAGTCCCTCCAGCAGGATGTCCAGCAACCGCGCGGACGCCGCCGCCTGCTGTACGGGGTCGGGCAGGGCGGGCGCCGCCGTCGCGATCACCAGCAGCACATCGGCCACGGACACGTCGCCGCGCAACTCGCCTGCCTCCTTGGCCCGTTCGACGAGTTGGCCCACGACGTCCAGCAGCACGCGTATGCCGTCCTGGTCGCTCGCGGACTCGCCCGCCGGGTCGGTGGCGGTGGCGGTGGCCGTGGCGGTCGCCGTGGCCGAGGTGGTGACGGTGGCGGTCGCTGTGCTGGTGACCGTCGAGGTGGCGGCCTCCGCGCCGTTCGCGTTTCCGGGCCGGTCGCCGCCTCCGATGATCGGCCCGAGGCCGTCGGCGGCGACGGGGACCGTGGCCGTGGCGGCGTCCTCCTGGCCCGTGCTCTCGGCGCCGTCCGGCGAGGAGCCGTTCACCGCGAAGGGGCTGCGCTGCTGCGGTACCCGTACCGGATCGGCCGCGCTGTCCACCCGCAGCACCTGCGGCGGCAGCAGACGGCCCGCACCCGAGGCGACCGAGGTCCGCAGGAAGCGGGCGAGCGCGGACCATGCCTCGTCCTCCTGGCCGAGCGCCGTACGCGCCTGCTCGGTCAGCCGCGCGGTCTCCTCCTCGGCGATCCGCCTGACCAGTACGTCCTTGCTGGGGAAGCGCCGGTACACGGTGCCCACCCCCACCCGCGCCCGGCGGGCGACATCCTCCATCGGGGCCCCGTACCCCAGTTCACCGAAGACTTCCCTGGCCGCACGCAGCACATGTTCGAGATTGCGCTGCGCGTCGACGCGCAGGGGTGCCGCCCGACCCGTCCCGACGACATCGGAGCCGGCGGCAGCTGTCCACTGAGAGTCCTGAATGTGCATATGTGTATCCCCCGGAAATTTTTGCGTCTCCCCCCGGAGACTCCCCACCCATGGCGATCGGCTGTGCGCGTCTCGCGCAGTTCTACGAGATACGAACATAGTTGAGGCAGGGTCAAGAATGAAGAGGCTGTGATCCGCAGGCCCGCTTCCCCGTTCGGCGCAACGCGGAGTGACATGTTGCCCCGGGGCCTTTGCCCGCTGATGTGCGCCTCGCTGACCTGGCGGATCGCCGATTTCCCGGAATCATCACATCCGCCCTGTGGACAAACGGCTATGGTCCATTGCGTCATGGAGCAATGACGGACTCGGCGGCCATGGCCAAGGCAAGCACACCGCGCATTCTTGTGGTGGGCGGTGGTTACGTCGGGTTGTACACCGCCCTGCGGCTCCAGCGGAAGCTGAAGCGCGGCGAGGCCGAAGTCGTGGTCGTCGAACCCCAGCCGTACATGACCTACCAGCCCTTCCTCCCCGAGGCCGCCGCCGGGTCCATCTCGCCCCGGCACGTGGTCGTGCCGCTGCGCCGTGTGCTGGACAAGTGCCGGATCGTCGTCGGGGAGGCGCAGTCCGTCGACCACACGAAACGGGTCGTCACCGTCGTCACCCCGGCCACCCAGGAGGAGGGCGGCGGCGCGCTGGAACTCCCGTACGACCAGCTCGTCCTCGCGCCCGGCTCGATCTCCCGCACACTGCCGATCCCGGGTCTCGCCGAGTACGGCATCGGCTTCAAGACCGTCGAGGAGGCGATCGGGCTGCGCAACCACGTGCTGGAGCAGCTCGACATCGCCTCCTCCACCCGTGACGCCGACATCCGCGAGGCCGCCCTGACCTTCGTGTTCGTCGGCGGCGGCTACGCCGGGGTCGAGGCGCTCGGCGAGCTGGAGAACATGGCCCGCTACGCCGTGCGCTACTACCACAACGTCCGGCCCGAGGACATGAAGTGGGTGCTGGTCGAGGCGACGCACCGGATCCTGCCGGAGGTCGGCGAGGAGATGGGGAAGTACGCGGTTCGCGAGCTGCGCGGGCGCAATGTCGACATCCGGCTGGACACCCGGCTGGAGTCCTGCGAGAACCGCGTCGTCGTGCTGTCCGACGGCGCCCGGCTGCCGACCAGGACCGTGGTCTGGACGGCCGGCGTCAAACCGCATCCCGTCCTCGCCGCCACCGGTCTGCCGTTGACCGACCGCGGCAAGCTGCGAGCCGAGGCCACGCTCCGGCTGGCCGAGACCGACGGCGTCTGGGCCGCCGGTGACGCCGCGGCCGTCCCGGATCTCACCGCCGAGAAGCCCGGTACGGACTGCGCGCCCAACGCGCAGCACGCCGTCCGCCAGGCGAAGGTCCTCGCCGACAACGTCGTCGCGCAGCTCCGCGGCCGACCGCTCAAGGAGTACCGGCACAAGTACGTCGGCTCCGTCGCCTCCCTCGGCCTGCACGAAGGCGTCGCCTACCTCTACGGGCGCAAGCTCAAGGGCTACCCGGCCTGGTTCATGCACCGCGCCTACCACCTGAGCCGCGTGCCCACCTTCAACCGCAAGGCCAAGGTGCTCGCCGAGTGGATCCTCTCCGGGCTCTTCAAGCGCGAGATCGTCTCGCTCGGCTCGCTGGAGCATCCGCGCGCGGAGTTCGAACTCGCGGCGGGCGGGCATGGGGGGCACGGCGGGCATGGGGGGCATGGCGGGAATGGCGGGCGTGGCGGGCATGGGGGCCCCGGTGGGCCGGAGCGGAAACCGGGCTCTCCCGAGGTGCCGCCGGAGGCTTCCTGAGACGGTGCGGCGGTCGCTTCGGCAGCGTGCCGGGGGACGCGCGGGCGACGTGCCGCGTGCCTCGCGATTCCCTCCCGAGCCGCCGGTCGGCCACACTGGTCGGATGACCCCGCGTGCGTCAGCACCAGCAAAGAGTGACAAAAACGAGGAATCGGACGTTTGAACCTCACGCGTTGGAGCGGCCGGCTCCCCGGAACACAGCGACGCAGTGCCGTACCCGCTGCGCGGGGCAAACGCGGTGACGGCGCGGCCAGTGGTGCCGCCGGCGCGGCCGGGGCGGGGCCCGACGCGGCGCCCGACCTGGCGCCCGGTACCCCGTCCGGAACGGAGGCGGATGCCGCGGGTGGCGCCTCTGCTGGTGGTGCCGTTTCCGGGGCCGGGGCCGGGGCCGAGGCCGGTACGGCGCCCGGAGGCGCGACGGCCGAGGCGGTACGGAGCGCCGCGGGGCACGACACCGCTGTACGGGGCGGGTCCGGGACCGGGACGGGCGCCGGCGCTGCCACGGCCGGCACCTCCGGCATGGAGGGCTGCCTCGCCGCCGACACCGGCGTCACCGGGCTCCTGAGCCGGCTCCCCGCGCTCATCGCCGTCACCCACGGCCCCGCCCACCGCGTGGCCTTCGTCAACGACGCGTACACCGACCTCTTCGGCCCCCGCGCCACCGGCGCCCCGGCCCGCGACGCCCTGCCCGAGCTCGACGAACTCGGCCTCCTCCCGCTCATGGACCAGGTCCACCGCAGCGGCAAGCCGCGCACCGTCAAGGCCCGCAAGGTCACCCGGTCCGACGACTCCACGTCCGCCCGGCAGAGCTACTTCACCTTCACCTGCACCCCCGTCCAGGCCGACGACCGCGACCCCGAACGCCGTGGCGTCCTCGTCTTCGCCGCCGACGTCACCGACCAGGTCCAGTCCGCCGAGCGGCTCCGCGAGAGCGAACGCCGCCTCCACGAGACCGCCGTCACCCTCCAGCGCAGCCTGCTCCCGCAGGAACTCGAACAACCCGACGACCTGCGCGTCGCCGCCACGTACCAGCCCGGCGGCAAGGACGCCGCCGTCGGCGGCGACTGGTACGACGTCATCACGCTCGGCGCCGGGCGCACCGCGCTCGTCATCGGCGACGTGATGGGCCGCGGCGTACGCGCCGCCGCCGTCATGGGCCAACTCCGCACCGCGGTACGGGCCTACGCCCGGCTCGACCTCCCGCCGCACGAGGTCATCCAGCTCCTCGACGGCCTCGCCTCGGAAATCGACGCCACCCAGATCGCCACCTGCGTCTACGCCGTCCACGACCCCAGCGAGGGCCGGCTCTCCTACGCCACCGCGGGCCACCTGCCGATCCTGATCCGCGACCCCGACGGCACCGTCCGACGCACCGACGAGCCGACCGGCCCGCCGCTCGGCACCGGAGGCTGGATGCACAGCTCCGGCTCCGTCCCGCTCGGCCCCGGCTGCACCGCCGTGCTCTACACCGACGGCCTCATCGAGCGCCGCGGCGAGGACATCGACGAGGGCGTGGAGTCCCTGATGCGGGCGCTCGCCGGCGCCACCGGCGCGCCCCAGGTGATCTGCGACCGCCTGATGCGCGCGCTGGGCGTCACCTCCGAGCACGACGACGACGTGGCCGTCCTCGTCTTCCAGTACCCCGACCACACCGGCAGCGACGCGGAGCTCTTCCGCAACGCCTCGCTCGAACTCCTCGGCGGTGTCGAGGCCGCGCCCCGGGCCCGCGCCTTCGCCTCCGGGGTGCTCGCCTCCTGGCGCTTCCCCGTCGAACTGCGCGACCTCGGCGTCCTCGCGGCCAGCGAACTGGTCGCCAACTCGCTCAAGCACGGCACGCCGCCCATGCGGTTGCGGCTCCGCCGCACGGATCGCCGACTGATCATCGAGGTCACCGACGGCGACGACCACCTGCCTCGGCGCCGCCGCGCCGAACCCGGCGACGAAGCCGGGCGCGGCATCTCGATCATCGCCACGGTCGCCTCCGCCTGGGGTTCCCGGCGCACCCCGGGTGGCGGCAAGGCCGTCTGGTGCGAGTTCGCCCTGCCGGACTGAGCCTTGGGGGTGGGTCGGTGCCGCCCCGGGGTATCTCCTCGGGTGGCGAACGCTCACGCACCCCGTTGGCGCGGCGTGCCTACGTGTTCGCCACCCTGCGGGGACACCCCGAACCGTCCCCTCCGGGGCGCTGCCCGACCGCCCGCCGGTGGGGCGGGCTGTCAGGGCTGGTTGCGTCGGCGGGTGGGCGGTGGTCAGGCCGGTATGCGCTCGGCTTCGGGGGCGGGGCGCGGGCCGGACTGCGCGATGATGCGTGTCGCGCGGTACGGGCTGTCCTGGGTTGGGGTGAGGCGGCGGCCCATGCGCAGTGCGGTCACCGAGATGCCGAGGGAGAACAGGACCAGCATCACGATGTACGCGCTGTAGGCGCCCATTCCGGCCATGAGGCCACCCGCGGCGGGCCCGAGGGCCAGCGCGAGCTGCTTCACCAGGGCGAAGGCCGAGTTGTACTGCCCGACCATCCGCGCCGGCGCCAGGTCGGCCACCAGCGGCGCGACGGTCGGCGCCAGCATCGCCTCGCCGAGCCCGAACAGGGCGTACGTCGAGATGATCGCGGCGACGGCCATGGCGTGGCTGCCGTGCACGACTCCGGACGCCCCGGCAACCAGCCAGGCGACCGTCCAGATCAGGCCCACGAGGGCGATGACCCGGCTGCGCCGCCGCTTCTCGACCAGCCGCAGCACGACGAACTGCGCGAGCACGATCACCGCGGTGTTGGCGGCGAGGGCGATGCCGAGGGTCGCCGGGGATATCCGGGTGACCTCGACCGCGAACGCCGACAGGCCCGACTCGAACTGCCCGTAGCACGCGAAGAACATCACGAAGCCGAGCACGCAGACCATCACCATCGCCCGGTCACGGACGAGCAGGCGCCAGCCACGGGACGGCTGGTCCCCGGCGGTCAGCAGCGCACCGTCGCCGTGCGGGACATGCGGGGCGCGGGGCATCCGCGCCGTGGCGACCACGGCGCCGAGCACCAGGAACATCGCCGCCTCTATCGCGAAGAGCCGGATGAAGGAGGCCGGGTGCGCGGTGTCCACGAGGAGACCGCCGAGCAGTCCGCCGAGGCCCAGTCCGAGGTTGCTGAGGAAGAAGTTGGTCGCGAAGGCCCGGGAGCGCGTCGCGGGCGTGGAGCACCAGACGATCATCGTGGCGAGTGCGGGCTGCACCACCGCTATCCCCGCACCGAGCGCGCCCGCCGCCGCGATGACGACCGGCTCGCTTCCGGACAGACCGAGGCCGAGTGAACCTGCGGCCGCCAGCACGGTGCCGAGGACAGCGACAGGCACGGGGCCCCGAGTGTCGATGACCCGCCCGGTGAAGGGCAGCACGAACAGCGCCGCGACGGCGAACGTCGCGAGCACCACGCCCGCGGTACCGGCGCCGAGGCCGCGTACCTGCGAGACGTAGATGAACGTGAACGGCACGGTGAAGCCGTTGCCGAAGGCACTCAGTGCGGTGCCGAGCTGGATCCGGCGCAGGGCTGCGCCCATCGCGGTGGTCACACTCACCCCTCTAGGTCGGGAAGCTTCGGGTTGAAGACTTCAGAGCTAAACTTTGAAACTAAAGAGTACACAGCGAAGGGCTTTAGGGCAATGTGGTTTCGTGCGATACTCGGGGCATGACCGCAGCCGCAGGTTCCGCGGGGACGCCGCAGGAGCTGGACCTCGACGCGCAGATCGCCGCGTACCAACGAGAGTTCCCCGAGGTCGACCCGCAGATAGAGAAGGTGGTCACCGCGCTCGGACGGCTCAACCGCCGGATGAACGTGGCGTACGGCCGACAGCTCGTCGACCTGGGCATCAGCAGCTCCGAGTGGGAGGTGCTGAAGGCGCTCGTGGTGGTCGGCAGGCCCTACCGCCTGGGCCCCGGCGATCTCGCGAAGCGGCTCGGCCTCACTCCCGCCGCCATGACCCACCGGATCGACCGCATGGTCACCGAGGGCCTGGTCACCCGGGAGCGGGACGAGGCGAACCGTGTCCGCGTGATCGTCGAGCTGACGGACGAGGGCCGGGAGAAGTGGCTGCAGACCATGCGACTCGCCGCGGCGTTCGAGGACGAGCTGCTCCAGGACCTCACTCCGGTGGAGCGCACGGCGCTCGGTGAGATCCTCACCCGTCTGCTGCGCCGCGTGGAGGACAGCCAGCCCGACGCGGGCGGCCGGCTCGAAGACCTGGACTGACCGGTCCGGGTTGACATGGGCGATGTGGGTGCGTAGTGTCCTTCGAGTTGTCCGACGTGAGCGCCGACCCCGGTCGGTCCCCGGACAGCCATCCCGCAGGAACCTTTCGACTATGAACGACGGCCTCGTGTCGTCGTCTTGCTGTCGTGCGCTTGTGTGTTCTTGCGGAATGCGTGGAGTTTCGTTGAACCGGAGCCGATTTGGTCGCGGGGAACGAGTTCCGCTAAAGTCTCACTCGTCGGAACGGCCGAACGGCCGGAAAGACAAGCCCCGCTGACTGGGGGTCAGACACTGAAAAGAGTCTGATAGAGTCGGAAACGCGAAGGGAAAGCCCGGAGGGGCCGGTGAAACGGTCCTGATGGAAGCTTCCGTTCCTTGAGAACTCAACAGCGTGCCAAAAGTCAACGCCAGATAT
>NZ_JBFAXL010000080.1:0-32917 GCF_040680795.1 Streptomyces sp. NPDC051976 | reverse complement strand
TGAAGGGCCACAAAACCTTCATCTTCCGCACAGCATCACTTCCAGAAGTTGCCTACGACCAACTCCTTTTCATGTTCAGGACACAAGACCAGGGAAAATGGAGAAGCGCAACTGGAGTATTAGGACGCCTTGAGCCGGGTCGCGTCCCAACGGACAGCGCCTGCCCGCTCAGTCGAGTTCAACACTCGTGAGGTCCGGCGCGGCGATGTGTGCCACCTCGCATTCAAGGAGTGTTCCGCATGCGGGGCACGCGAACTCGCGGAGTTCGAGTTCAATATGTAGGCGGATGTACGGGCCGTGTGACAGCGGGTCGACGACACGGCGGACCGCTCTGGCTTTCCAGTCAAATCCCGGGCCGAACGAATGGCTACATCGGCACACGACAGCTCCGTCGTCGAGCAGAAGCAGTGACGGGGCCAGCGCCCGCGAGCCCGGAACGTCCACGAAGGAGCGTGTCGTGCTCGGGGCGTGTCCGATGCGCGCCCGCAGTACCGCCGCGCGCCGCGCTTGTGTCGCGGACTCATTGACACCGCCGGAGCGATCCACGACAACGCCATACACTTTGTCGGCCTGTTGTTCGGAGACGTAGCCGTCGACCGCGTCGGCCGCGACGTCCTGCGGATCACGATCGATCGGGTCCCCGAACCCACCACCGCCCTGGAAGCTGTAGGCGAGTACATCACCCTGGCGTAGGGTGAAGAACCCCGGTTTGGCCCCCAGTTCGACCTTCTCGCCGGGCCAGGCGGCCAGTGCGCCGAAGTCGGTTACCGCGCCGATCGGCGACCGCCCGTCAATACCCTTCAGTACCTCGTTGCGGTTACACGCCCCCTCGTAGCCCCCGAACAGCCCCACACTGTTCGGCACTTCAACGCCGTGGCCGACGATCATGGTCTCCAGGCTGGCGACGTCGTGCGGAGTGAAGGCGAGGCCGACTGTCGCGCCGCCGCGCTGACGACCTGGTCCCCCCGAGTCCGGGATGAGGGCCCGATAGAGATACAGCACCGGGCCGGTCGCCTCGTGGCTCTCGACATTCGTGATCGCTGGACGAGGCACGCAGAAGTCCCCCGACGCGTTCAGCCCATCGTGATCGTGGTACGCGCCCCCGCCTCCGGCGGTCGAGTCGAGGAGGAAGTTGCCGTATGGCTGGCCGTCCCGGTTGCTCCCCGAGAGGACCAGCGCTGTCATCGACCCCTTGGTGACCGCCGTCGCGTCCGATTCGGATTCCGCCGACACAACGGCGAGACGAGACAGTGCGGCCACGCTGACGTTCGTGACCACCCAGATAGAGCCGATCGTCGCCGACGAAACGGGGGCCGGCCACTTCGCGTTGACGACGGTGCCTTTGGGCGCACGGATCGTCAGCGGGCGCAGGAGACCCTCGTTCCACCGCAGCCCCGAGCCGAGAATCGGCAGTACGGCGGTGAAGACCCCGCCCACCAGCCCGGAGTATGTGGCGTTGATAAAGCCCGGCGCCTGGGGGGACGTACCTTCGAAATCGAAGATGAGCTCGTCACCCGACTTGGTCAGTGCGAGGTGGTACTCGTAGAGACGGTTCTCGTGGCCGTCATGCTCGAGGTAGTCGATCGCGCGGAACGTTCCGTCAGGTAGTGCCTTGAGCCGGCGTCGGAGCTGGTCCTCGGAATGCTCGATCTCCATCTCCATCACGCGCAGGACCTGGTCGACTCCGTAGCGGTCGCACAACTCGCCGAGCCTGCGCCCCGCGACGGTGTTGGCCGCGATCATGGCTTTGAGATCGAGTCCCACCGCCATCGGCAGGCGGGTCATCCCCATGATCATCTGCCAGATGTCCTCGCGGATCTGCCCGCCCTCGACAAGTTTGACACCGGGCAGCAGCATGGCCTCCTGCTGGATGTCGGTCGCCTTGATGGACCAGCTGCCGAAGTTCATCCCACCGATGTCGAGCTGGTGCGCACAACATCCCACCCAGGAGATGTGGACCCCGTCATAGAACACCGGAGCAACCACGGAGACATCAGGCTGGTGGAGGGCGCCGCGATAGGGATCGTTGAGGACGAACATGTCGCCCTCCCTGATACCGGGATTCACCGAGAAGTCCTTGACGATACTCCGCACGACGCTGGCCATGGAGCCGGAGTGGAACAGCACCTGCGGCCCCATCGTCACGATCGCTCCATCTGCGAGATAGGTGCCGACATTGAAGTCTGTCGCGTCGGTGACCACCGGCGATCCAGACACCGCCTGGAGCGTGATCGCCTGTTCCTCCGTGATGGCAGACAACCGGTGGCGAACGACCTCGAATGTGATCGGGTCGATCTCCGGAAGGTTGTCGATGACCTTCGAGTTCATGGTGCGAAGCCTCAAATCGATGGAGTGATCAGAAGATTGCCGATGTTGTCGATCGTGACGTTCTGGTTCGCACCGATGTAGACGGTCGTGGTGGGGTGCTCGACGATCGCGGGGCCGAGGATCTGTACGCCCTTGTGCAGCGCGAACCATCGCACGATCGTGGCGTCGACCCATCCGCCACTGTCCGCGTCATAGACGGGTCGCGTCGAACCCTCGAGCGCTTCACGGGTTTCGGACTCGAGCACGGCGAACGCCGGACTCGGCGTGTGCCCGACGGCCTCCACCCGGAACGTTGTCAGCTCGATGCCAGCCTCGCGGAACGCCGCTCCGCGACCGTACGTCTGCTCGTACGTCTCCTCGAAGTCCTCGATGAGTCGCTTGGCCGCGTCGGAGTCGAAAGGACCGTCACCCACGGGGGTGATCAGCTCGTGCGTCTGGCTCCGGTATCGGACATCGGCGCTGCGTGTGATCTCGATCTGGTCTTCCGGCACATCGCTCTCGCGGATTTTGCCCCGGCAGATGCGCTCGAGGTCGGCGAAGACCTCGGCGATCCGCATAGTGTCAAGGTCCTGCCACGGCGCGGTGTTACCCGGGGCCGTCCGCAGAAGGCGAGAGATCTCGGCGGAGTGGTGGATGTCCGATGCGAGCGCACCGTAGGCGGAATGCGTCATCGAGGTGGCGGGCACCAGGATCTGCGTGACACCCAGGTCTGCTCCGAAGCCGGCGCAGTGCATCGGCCCTGCGCCGCCATAGGCGTAGAGCACGAAGTCCCGTGGGTCCATGCCGCGTCCGACGGTGAGCTCGCGCAGGGTGTCCGCCATCTTCGAGTCGACGATTCGGCGGATGCCGGCCGCGGCTTCGACCGTGCTCAGTCCGAGCGGCCCCGCGATCTGCTCGTGGATGGCGGCCTCGGCCGCCTGAGTGTCGAGATTCATCCGGCCTCCCAGGAAGGTCAGCGGGTCGATGATCCCGAGCACGAGGTCGGCATCGGTCACCGTGACGCGCGTGCCGCCGCGCCGATACGCCACCGGACCGGGAAACGCCCCGGCGCTCTCGGGCCCGACCAGCAGTTTCCCGTCGACGACCCGGGCGATCGATCCGCCGCCCGCGCCAATCGCGGTAATGTCGACCATGGGAGCCGATACGTGGTACTTGCCGACTTCGGTCACACCCGAGACCACCGGACGCTTGTCGACGATCAGTCCCACATCGAAGCTCGTCCCTCCCATATCAGTGGTGATGACATTGGGGTGCCCGAGCTCGGAGGCGAGGTACCGCGATCCGATCACGCCGCCAGTCGGTCCACTGGCGAGAAGGAGCACGGCCCGCGAGGCCGCGTCCCTGGCGCTCATCACGCCGCCGATGCTGTTGAGCACGCTGAAACGGCCGCGTAGGCCGCGCGCTTTCAGGCTGCTCTCCAGCCGCTCCAGGTATCTCGCCACCGTCGGCCCGAGGTAGCTGTTCAACACCGTCGTCGCCGTTCGCTCGTACTCGCCGAGCACGGGGCTCACCTCACTGGAGACGCTGACGTACGCGGCGTCTCCAGCCATTTCGAGGATGATCTCGCGGACCCGTCGCTCGTGCTCGGGATGCCGGAAGGACCACAGGAAGCACACCGCGAAGGACTCGGCTCCGCCCTCGATGAGCTGCTCGACGGAGGCCCTGGCGGCCTTCTCGTCGAGCGGGACGAGGACGTTTCCCGCCTGGTCAACCCGCTCCGGCACCTCGGCGATCAGTTGCCGCGGGACGATCGGCATGGGATAGCTCCGGCTCCTGAACTGGCCGAGAGACTCGGTCGGCGTTCCCGCGGTGAAGCCCATCAGACGCTGGATTATCAGCGTGTCGCCGAAGCCTTTTGTCGTGATCAGCCCGGTGGTTGTGCCGTGTCGCTCGATGAGTGCGTTCGTCGCCTGAGTCGTTCCGTGACCGAAGCTTTCGACCTTTGAAAGCATCTCCTCAAGCGACTCTCCCCGCTCTTCAGCGACTAGCTCAAGAGCAGCGAAGACTCCCTCCTCCAGGGAGTGCGGGGTTGTGGGCGCCTTATTCGTCAGCACACGACCCGCCCTATCCATCACGACCAGGTCAGTGAATGTGCCGCCGGTGTCGACGCCGACGTACAGCGTCTCGGTGCCTATGTCCATTACTGCGCTCCTGATGCGTATGAGTAACGGTGTTGCTGTCGCGCGGGAACCACGTGTCGGGGGCTGAGCTGCCCGCCTCGTTCGAGGCGGGCGACAGTCGGCGTTTCTGGCGCAGTACTGCAGCAGCAACGAAGCAGCGACGCCACTTTTGGACGAGGCTAAGCGGGCGTTTTCGGGCTGTCGAGACGGGTTTTCCTGTCTGCGGAAAGTGGGCCATCGGTCGAGGGAGTGGCGTGCCTACACTGGTGGCTTCCTTGCCGTAGCCGAGTTGACGATGCTTGGGCCAAGGTCTCGGAGGGGACATGTCATGAATGGTCAGCAGGGCGAACACCGGGGTACGGTGTGCCATTTCGGTCTCGCGACCGTCACGGATGCCACCCGCCCATGACAGTGAGGGCAGATCTCAGCGAGGGCGGACGAACCAGTTCGGATCTCCGCGCCTGCCGGACAGACGCCGGCGGCGACAAGCTCCCGCCGATGGCGTCGGTAGACAACGCGCTGCGGATCCTGTTGCTCCTGAACGAGCGCCCGTTGGTGCGCGTGTCCGAGGTGGCGAGTCGACTCGGCATCGCCGTATCCAGCGCGCACCGCCTGCTCTCGGCGCTGGTCTACCGGGATTTCGCGGAGAAGGATCCCGCATCCCATGCCTACTCAAGCGGGTCGGTCGTGCGGGCGCGCTCGGGTGGTTTCGGCGCAATCGACATTGTGGCGGCGACACGACCTTATATGGAGCTCTTGAGCCGCGAGCTGGGCGAGACCATTCAGCTTGAGGTGTTGCAGGGCAGAGAGGTGAAGTTCGTCGGCGCGGCCGAGAGTGGCAAGGCGCTCAGGACCGCCTCCCGCGTCGGGTCGTCGATGCACGCCCATTGCTCATCGGGGGGGAAGGTACTGCTGGCGGATCTGGAACCCGCGAAATTTCGGTCACTGTATCGCGACACGCATCTGCCCTCGCGAACGCAGAACTCCATCACGAGCAGATCCGAGCTGGAGGCCGAGCTCGCCACGGTCAGGCGGCGGGGGTATGCGATGTCTGTCGGTGAAAGCGAACGCGACGTCGCGGCCGTCGCTGTCGCGATCCGCGACGCCTCCGGACACGCCGTGGCCGCGATGGCTGCGTCGGGGCCACACTCAAGGATGCGGTGCAGGTTCATGATCGCGATTTCGGAAAGGCTTTTGTGGGCGGCGCGTCAGATCGCGGGCGGACTGTAGATCTGCGCATCGACATTTTCCGTCCAGGAGAAAGACCGTTTGACGGTCCGCGCGGCTACACACAGGTCGGGTGTGAACCGCCTTCAAGAATACCGAATGGGTGACGTTGCCCGACAGAAAAGGCCACCGGGTTTTTCCGGGCTCTTATCGGAGGTACCATGTCTGCGATCCCCACCGTCACCGGAACTCTCGACTCTACCGAACTCGGCCGCACCCTTGTCCATGAACATGTGTTTATCTCGGGTGAGGAATATCGACTGAACTATCCGGGCGGGTGGGACGAGGAAGCGAGAGTGGCCGCGGCCGTCGACGAGCTCAACGAACTCCACGCCACCGGCATCGACACGATAATGGACCCGACGGTCCTCGGACTGGGGCGATACATCCCACGAATGCAGCGAGTCGCCGCTCAGACTCCTCTCAATATTGTCGTAGCGACCGGCGTGTACACCATGAACGACCTTCCGCTCCAGTTTCAGTACCGAGGCCCGGGGTGCCTGGTCGACAAGCCAGAACCCATGACATCTCTTTTTATTTCGGACATCGTGGACGGAATCGCGGACACCGGGGTACGCGCCGCTTTCCTGAAATGCGCGATCGACGAGCCGGGCCTGACCGAAGGCGTTGAAAGGGCAATGCGGGCGGTGGGGCAGGCGTCCATCGAAACGGGGGCGCCTATCACGGTCCACACGAGCGCGATCGACCGAACCGGGCTGATCGCTCAGCGCGTCTTGCGGTCCGAGGGCGTCGACCTCAGCAAGGTCATCATCGGACACTCCGGCGACACCGCGGACCTGGACTATCTGTGTGCCTTGGCCGACGCTGGCTCCTATCTGGGGATGGACCGGTTCGGAGTCGACACACTGCTCCCGCTGGCTCGGCGAGTGTCCGTCATCGTCGAACTGGTCCGCCGCGGTTACCTGGACCGGATTGTGATAGCCCACGACTATCAGTGCTGGATCGACTTCTACACCAACGCCGAGAAGCGCGAAACTTTGGGTTCCGACTGGAGTTTCCGATACATCAGTGAGCAGGTTCTGCCTGCCTTCCTCAAGGCGGGGCTGACCGAGGACCACATCGACGCCATGCTTGTGCGCAATCCGCGACGTCATCTCGAAGCAGGGCGATAGCACACCTCTCGTGGCCCCGGGAAGCAGAGAACATCAGAGGTCCAGGACGCGATTGGTAGCCACCGTTTCCGCATGAAGGAAACGGTAGCTCGACCGGAGTGATAGGCCATCATAAAATCCCCATAGCCCTGCGGGTCCCGCGCCGCGCAAAACCAGATGCCGCGGGACACCGTCGAATTTTTCTGGCTTGAACGCGTACCGCATGGTGCGAATTCGACAACTCTGTTTCATGAGGAGGCGTTTTGTGTTGCACGAAAAGCGCGCCTGTCGCTCCGATGGTTCCGTGCCCGACACGCGCGATGCAGCGAGCAGCGGAAGGGCGCCCGTGTGGAGCGCTGGGGCCCGATGACTAGCCTCACCTTCGCGACCGGCACCCGCATCATCACCGGGCTGGGGGCGCTGCGGGAACTTCCGGATGAAATCGGTGAGCTGGGCACCAGGCGTCTTGTTGCCGTACTCGACCGGAGCCTGGTCGAGCACGGCGTCCTAGACGTCATCAGCGCGGCGGACGGGGAACTGGACACATCACGAATCGTGCTGGTCGATCCCGACCCCGGCGTCAGCGATGCCGAGCGCGCGGCGGAACAGGCACTCGCGTGGAACGCTGACTCGGTGCTCGCCGTTGGCGGCGGCAGCGCTCTGTGCGCAGCAAAGGCGATCGCCATCCGGTTGACGAATCCCGGACCACTGCTCGACTACGAAGGTACCGGCAAAGTGCCGAACCGACCGGCGCCTACCATCGCCGTTCCCACGACGGCCGGCAGCGGCGGCGAGGTCTCAAACGCGCTTGTGCTTCACGAGCCTGGCCGTGACCGGGAGATCATCATCCGTGGCCCCGGATACGAACCGACTGTCGCGATACTGGACGCCACCCTTCTAGCCGGGCTGCCCCGCACGCCCATGCTGTACGCCGCCATCGATGCGCTTTCGCATGCCCTGGAGGCATTGTGGACGCGACGGCGCACATCTTTCACGGACTCCCTCGCTGAGCACGCCGCGCAATCGATCTTCGCGGATCTGCCGCGTGCTCTCGAAGACCGGGAGCCGGAGACGCTGCAGCGTCTGCTGGAGGCGAGTTGCGCCGCGAACCTCGCCTGCGGAAACACCGGCCTGGGACTGGTGCACGCGCTGTCTTGTGCGCCCTCGGTCGGCCTGCCTCATGGATATCAGAACGGCGCCTTGCTGCTGCACGTCGGCCAGTTCAACCGAGACGCGATGGACAAGCGTCACCAGGCGTATCTCGAATCAGCGGCCGGGCTTTTCGACGCAGTTGCCTTCCCCGGAAAGTTCGAGCCCAACGATCTGGGCCCTGAAGCGGGCGCGGCGATGCTGGCCGCAAGCAGGTCCCATGTATTCCGCGCGAACAATGTCCGGGACTCGGCTGACAGCGACATCTCGACGATTCTCGCGGCCGCCGGTGTGCCACCGGCGGTCGGGTGACTTTCCCGCCGTGGCGAACGGCGTCCAGCGATCCCGCTCAAGCATCAGGGAGACACGATGAAGAACGTTGTGGACACGCGTCCCATGTTTGTCGGTGGCAAGGCCCGACCGGCATCCGACGGCGGCACCATCGATGCGGTGAACCCGGCCAATGGCGAGCTTATCGCCCGTATTCCCAACGCGACCGCCAGCGACGTGGACGACGCGGTCAGCGCAGCCAGGCAGGCGTATCCGTCGTGGCGTCGCCTGGAACCACACCAGCGGGCCGCGGCACTGTTCTCGCTCGCGACGGCGATCGACGAGCACGCCGAGGAACTCGCGTTGTTGGACGTGCAGGACAATGGGAGCCCTATCCGGGAGATGCGCAACGATGCCAGAGTCGCATCGGCTCAGCTGCGATACTTCGCCGGCCTCGTGCTCCACACCCGCGGCGAGACGATTCCGACGTCGTTCGACCGGCTCAACTACACGTCGCGTGAGCCGTACGGCGTGGTGGCCCGGATCATCCCGTTCAATCATCCGCTCATGTTCGCGGCGTCGAAGATCGCAGCACCTCTCGCTGCTGGCAACACTGTGATCCTCAAGCCGAGCGAGCACACAAGTCTCTCGGCCCTTCGGTTGGCCGAGTTCGCCAGCGAAATCTTCCCGCCAGGCGTTCTGAACGTGGTGACCGGATACGGTACTACTGCGGGCGATGCGCTGGTCGTTCATCCCGACGTCCGCCGGCTCGCGTTCATCGGTGCGGCCGACACGGGCCGAGCCATCCAAGCGCGGGCCGCCGATGTCGCCGTGAAGTCCGTCACCCTGGAACTCGGCGGCAAGAACCCGCTCGTCATCTTTCCGGATGCGGACCTCAAGGCCGCGGTGGACGCCGCGGTCCGCGGTATGAACTTCACTTGGCAGGGCCAGTCATGTGGATCGACCTCACGGCTGCTGGTGCACCAAGCCATCTACGACCGCTTCGTGGGGGTCCTTTCGGCCAAGGTCGATGCGCTTCGGTCCGGAGTGCCTGACGATCCCGACACCGAGACCGGCGCCATCATCAATGGATCGCAGTTCGACAAGGTGAAGACCTACATCGAACTGGGCAAGTCAGAGGGTGCGCGACTGGCCGTCGGCGGTGACACGCTGTCGGATGGGGTCTTCGCCGGCGGACACTATGTCCGGCCGGCTCTGTTCACGGATGTACGACCGGAGTCGCGGCTCGCGCAGGAGGAGATCTTCGGCCCGGTCCTGGCGGCGATGCCGTTCTCGGACTACGACCAGGCCGTCGGAATCGCGAACAACGTTCGCTTCGGTCTGACGGCGAGTGTGTTCACGCGAGACCTGTCCACCGCGCTGCGATTCGCGCGGGACGTCGAAGCCGGCTACGTCTGGGTGAACGATGTGTCGCGGCACACTCCGGGCGCCCCCTTCGGCGGATTCAAGGATAGTGGTCTCGGACGCGAAGAAGACATCCACGAACTTCTCTCCTATACCCAGACCAAGAACGTCCATGTGAGCTTCGCATGAGCGCCGATATCCGCGAGCTCGTCGCGACCGCATCGCAAGTCCTCGGCGCGGCCGGGCACGCAGACCTGGTTTGGGGACACGTGTCGGCAAGGGACCCGGACGGCCGGGGAGCGTGGCTGAAGCACAGCGGCTGGGGGATGGAGGAAGTTACCGCGGAGCGCGTGCATCTCGTTGGATACGACGGCGCAGTCATCGAGGGCGGTGGCGCCCGGCACAAGGAATATCCGATTCATACGGAGACATTCAGAGCGCGACCAGATGTGCATGCCGTGGTCCACACGCACAGCCGGGCGGCCCTGGCACTCTCGGCCAGCGGCCAGCAACTGCGGCCGGTGAGTCACGAGGCGAACTTCTTCGTTCCGCCGGCTGTCCCCCACTTCACCCAGACCGCAGACCTGATTCGGACGCCGGAGCTGGGTAGCGCGATGGCTGCCGCGCTCGGTGACGCACGTGCGATATTCCTGGTCAACCACGGCATCGTTTGTGTCGGGCCCGATGTGCCGAGCGCGGTCGTGGCCGCAGTGCTCCTCGACCGCGCCTGCAGCCAGCAAATCCTGACGATCCAGGCCGGCCCACTGCCTCACTGGTCGGACGACCGTGAGGCACTTGAGAAGCGAAACAACGTCTACGGCAGTGCCGTCAACCAAGTCTGGGAGTATCTGGTCAGACGCCTGCGTTCGAACGGACGATGAGTCCGCGGCGGCGGCCCAGACCGACCGGGTGTTGATCGCTCAAAAGAGACTGCCGGAGATTCGACGGGCCGCCGAGGAGAGCGACTCTGACATGGCGATCATCAGCTGGCGGGACATTCGCGATCGCGGCCCGGACGCCGCGATCGCGGCGCGAGCCCGCCCGGTATGATCGCGCACCGCGACGGCAACGGCAGCGACGCCGGGCTCACCCTCGCCCAGCGACATCGCGTATCCGACGCGTCTGACCCTCGCCAGCTGACGCTCCAACTCGCCTCGGCTCGTGATGGAGTCCGGTGTACGGCTCGGGAGACCCGGGTCCGGCCAAAGGGCCCGTAGTTCGTTCGGCGACAGGTCTGCCAGCAACACCTTTCCACCCGATGTGCAGTGGGCCGGCATCGAAAGCCCGACGCGAGACGCCGTTCGGAGAGCTTTCGTACATTCCGACGAGCCGATGAACCTGACGTTGCGCCCCTGCAGGACGAGGAGTTGTATCGTCTCCCCCAGTTCGTGGCTCAGAAGATCAAGATACGGTCGCGCGACCACCGCCACGCCGCCCTGGCCGCTGGATTGAGGGCACATGACCGATCCGCTCGCATAGGCGTGCGTTGTCAAATCCTTTTCGGCGAAATCCCGGTAAACGAGCGCCGAAAGCAGTCTATGCGCCGTGGATACCGACACTCCCAACTGCGCTGCCACGTCCGAGACACGCACCGACGGGTGCTCCCAAAGAAGAAGCAGAGTCCGCAAAGCATTGTCGACCGAAGTCATGGGCGCTGTGCCATTCGGCTCGTGTAGATCAGCAGACTCGAACATTGTCACTCCTGCTCAGGGCCTCGGAGTCAGCATGAGGAGCTGGACAACGCCGGTGGAAAGTACGCCCGGCCGAACAGAACAGCAAGACAAATATGTACGCATATGCGGAAAAAGAACTTTCACGGCTAATGACGCACCTTGTGGTAGCGGCTGTCGGCGAGATCAGAACCGGACCACGCTCCTGACTACCTCACCGCTCTCCATGGCGGCGAAGGCGTCGTTGACGTCGTCGAGACCGACCTCGCGGGATACCAACCCGGTCAGGTCGAGCCGACCCGCCTTCCACAGTCCCAGCAGACGGTGGAAGTCCGTGCGGACATCCGCGGAGCCGTAGAAGCAGCCCAGGAGTCTGCGCTCGGTGTAGAACAGCTCCAGGGCGCTGAAGGTCACCTGGTCGGTGGCACTGCCCGCACCGACTATGACCGCGGCACCGCCGCGTCGCGTCATGTCCCAGGCCTGCCGTATGGTCGCCGATCGTCCGACGACCTCGAAGACATAGTCGAAGCCCGCTCCCCGCGTCAGCGACTGTGTCGCTTCGGCGGCGTCGTCGGAGATGACGGCATGTGTGGCACCGAACGCAAGGGCGGTCTCCAGCTTGGCGGGCACCCGGTCAACGGCGAGGATGGTGCTCGCACCCGACAGCCGGGCGCCCTGGATCACGTTGATCCCGACCCCGCCACAGCCGATGACGGCGACGCTGGAGCCCGGTTCCACCTTGGCGGTGTTGATGACGGCGCCGACTCCGGTCATGACGCCGCAGCCGATCAGCCCTGCCACCTCGAACGGCACCGACTTGTCGATGGGTACGACGGCTTCGGCCGGCACCACGGTCTCCTCCGCGAAGGTGCCGACGCCGAGGCCGATCGCGATGTCGCCCGCGGAATCGGAGAGCCGCGAGGGCAGGCCGGCCCGCGACTCCTGGACCTCTGTGCACAGGTGCGGCTGACCGGCCAGGCACACTGTGCAGCGGCCGCACGGCGGGACCCACGCCAGGATCACATGGTCGCCAGGCTGGACGCCAACTACGCCAGGGCCGACCTCCAGTACCTCGCCCGAGCCTTCGTGACCCAAGGTCATCGGAAGCGGCGTGCCGGTGGTGAGGGTGCCGTTCTGCAGGGACAGGTCGGAATGGCAGACACCACTGGCCCGCATGGCGACGCGTACCTCACCCGGCCCCGGGTCCCGCAAACGCAGGTCGTCGGAGATGACGAGCGCCTCACCGACCGTCCGCAACACAGCACCTCGCACGGAACCCTCCACATGATAGATCGCATGAATTTTGCAATTTCGTTCTTGCCCGGTCGCCGTGGTGACCGTCCCGCTCCCGCGCGGCCGGCCAGGCCAGGCCGTAGCGGCGCTGAATCAACGCTGGATTGCTTTGACCTCGAGGAACTCCTCGAGACCGAGCGTGCCTCCTTCCCGGCCCACTCCGGACTGCTTGAAGCCGCCGAACGGAGCACTCGGGTTGAACTGTCCGTCATTGATCTGGACCTGTCCGGCGTGCATCCGTCGAGCCACACGAAGCGCGCGTTCCGCAGAGGCCGACCAGACGCTGCCGGCCAGCCCGAACTCGGAGTCGTTCGCGATGCGCACGGCGTCGTCCTCATCGTGGTAACCCATGATCGACAGGACGGGCCCGAAGATCTCCTCCCGGGCGATCGTCATGTCCTCGGAAACGTTGGTGAACACAGTCGCTCCGACGAAGTGGCCGACCCTATGGCCGTCGTCGCGGCCGTCGACGACCAATGCGGCGCCTTCGGCGACGCCCTGTTCGATGTAGCGCTCGACGCGCTGGCGTTGGGCGTCGCTGACAAGCGGCCCGAGACGGACGACGGGAAGCATCGGATCGCCCAGAGTGAACTGCCGAGCGACGCGGGCCGCAATGGCTGAGGCCTCGTCGATCTTCGTGTGCGGCACGAGCATCCGCGACAGAGCGCTACAGGTCTGGCCCGAGTTCAGCATGCACTTGTGTACGGTGTCGGCGACCGCTTCCTCCAGCGGCGCGTCCTCCAGGATGATCGCAGCCGATTTACCGCCGAGTTCCAGCGTGACCTTCTTGACGGTCTCCGCCGCGACCACCGCGACCCGCTTGCCAGCGCGCGTGGAACCGGTGAACGAGACCATGTCGACATCGCGATGCGCGGCGATCGCCTCGCCGACCACAGGACCGTACCCGCTCACCAGGTTGAGAACACCCGGCGGGAGCCCTGTCTCGTCGAATACATCAGCGAGTGCGTAGGCGATCAGCGGCGTGACCTCACTGGGCTTGAGGACTACGGTGCAGCCGGCGGCCAGCGCCGCGCCCACCTTGAGTACGATCTGGTGCAGCGGGTAGTTCCACGGAGTGATCGCTCCGACGACGCCGATCGGTTCCCGCACGACGAGCGAGTTGCCGACCTCAAAGCCGTCGAAAGAGTAGGCGCGCGCGAGTTCGGCGAAGGTGGCCAGGTTCGCCGCTGGGAGGCCGACCTGGATGGACTTGGCCAACTCCAGCGGCATGCCGAGATCTCGGCAGATGAGTTCGGCCAAGTCGTCCATCCGGCTCACGACCAGGCTGAGGGCCTTCTCCAGGTAGCCAGCCCGTTCGGCGCCGGATCGCTCCGACCAGTCGGCGAACGCGGCCCGTGCGGCCGCCACGGCGGTGTCCACATCGGCACAGGTCCCCTCGGCCACGACCGCGATGCGGTCCCCCGTCGCAGGGTTGAACACGTCGATGCGGCCGGGTGCCCCCGAGTCGACCCATGCTCCGTTGATGTAGATCCGACTTCGATCGCTGATGCCTGGCACCCGGCCGCCTCCATGTCCGGTGAGGTGAATTGCTGAAGCGCAATCCTAGAGGTAGATTCTAGGAGTGGCAACGCATCCGTGCCCTGTCCGCGCCTTGCCGGGTGATGCTGCGGCAGTGCCATCACGGAACCAGAAGGGGAAGCCAGTGGTGAAGGTCACTTTCGTCCTGCCGGACAAGACGACTCGCGCGGTGGAGGCGGAACCCGGCTGGAAACTCATGGAGATCGCGGTCAACAACGCCGTGCCGGGAATCGATGGGGACTGCGGGGGCGAGGCGGCATGCGCGACCTGCCATGTCTATGTGGAGCAGAAGTGGCGAGAGCCGACGGGTGAGCGCAACGACGTCGAGCAGGCCATGCTCGAGAACAGTTTCGAGGTGCGGGAGAACAGCAGGTTGTCCTGCCAGATCGAGGTCACCGAGGCCTTGGACGGCCTGGTGGTCGAGGTCGCACCGAGCTAGTGCCGCGGCAGGCAACGTTCGCCCGTTGAGGACCGGCGTCCGATGCGTGCTCTCGGCGTGCCGGCCAGAAGTCCCCGTACTGGATGTACGTGGGCTTTCGGCCGGTGCGGCGAGAGGGCGTCCTGGCCTCGCGACGGGGCGAACGTCGCCTGCCGCGGCACTGGCGGCTCGACCGGTTGTGGGCGGCAGAACCACCAGATCGAAAGGGAAACGCTGTGAGCGCAACGACTCCTGACAAGAGCGTGGGCTTCTCACCCGCGCAGATCGCGGCCCGGGACCGGATATACGCCGCGCCCTTGGACTCGCTCGATCCGGGCGATCCGGCCGGGTTCGCGTCCGGCGAGATGCACTGGACGTTCGAGCGACTGCGTAAGGAGGACCCCGTCCACTTCACACCGGAGTCGGTCACGGAACAGGGTGCCTACTGGTCGCTCACCAAGTGGGACGACATCGTGGCTGCGGATACGGACCCCCGGACGTTCTCCGCCCAGGCGGGCATCACGCTGCACCGCGCAAGGCCGACGGACGAGTCAACTGCCCTGTTCGACGACAGCAGCGCAAGTGAACAGGAGGTCGAGGAATTCGGGCAGCAGGGGGTGTCGTCGCTGCTGAGCATGGACCCCCCTGAGCACGAGATTCACCGCAACGCCGTGGCCAAGGGGGTCTCGCCGGCGAATCTCGCCGCGCTGGAGCCGCTGATCCGGCAGCGCGCTGGCGCCATCCTGGACGGGCTTCCGATCGGGGAGGAGTTCGACTGGGTCGACACAGTCTCCAAGGAGCTCACCGCGATGACACTGGCGACGCTGTTCGACTACCCCCAGGAGGACCGTCGCAAGCTGACCTACTGGTCCGACGTCGCAACCACGATCCCCATGCCGGGCCATCTCGTCGAGAGCGCCGAGGAGTGGGATCGGGTGATGCGCGAGTTCTTCCAAACCATCTCGGGGCTGATCGAGCGCCGTGCGCAGGCGGAGCCGAGGATCGACTTCCTGTCGCTGCTCGCGCATAACCCGCACGCGAAGAGGTTCACCGTGGCCGAGCTGTTCGGTGACGGCTTGGTGCTGTTGGTGGGGGGCAACGACACCACCCGCAACACGATCAGCGCATCGGTCTATGCGCTGAACAAGTTTCCGGAGCAGAATGCGAAGCTCCGTGAGAACCCCGCCCTCGTCCCGTCCATGGTCTCAGAGACCATCCGTTGGCAGACCCCGCTGGCACACATGATGCGCAAGACGACCAAAGACGTCGAGTTCGGCGGCAAGCAGCTCCGGAAGGGCGACCGTGTCGCGCTTTGGTACGTCTCGGGCAACCGTGACGAGGACAAGATCGAGCGGCCCGACGAGTACGTCATCGATCGCAAGAATCCGCGCCAGCACCTCTCGTTCGGTTTCGGGATCCACCGCTGCCTGGGCAACCGGCTCGCGGAGTTGCAGTTGAAGGTCATCTGGGAGGAGATCCTCGCTCGCTTCCCCGAAATCAAGGTGGTCACTGAACCGACCCTCAGCTTCAATAATTTCGCCAAGGGCTACGCGGAGATGAGAGTCGTCATCCCGCGGCGCAACTGAGCCGGAGTAAGTCGTCGAGGCCCGGTGCTGGGGACGGTCGCCGCGGAGGAAGAAACGATGTCTGTGTCTGCTGTTGTCATCATCGGTGCCGGTCATGCCGGCTACCAGACGGCCGCGTCGCTTCGACAGGCCGGATTCGACGGTTCGATCACCCTGGTCAACGGGGAGCCCGGCCTGCCGTACCAGCGTCCGCCGCTGTCGAAGGCATACCTGCTCGGCGAACTCGACGCGACGCGGCTTTCGCTGCGGCAGGAGAACTGGTACGCGACCCAAGACGTCCACCTTTTGTGGGACTGGGCCGTCGGCATCGATCGCGGCACACGGGAAGTGCGCCTGGAGAGCGGGACGGTCCTGCGCTACAGCCACCTGGTCCTGGCCACCGGTGCCCGGAACCGCCCGCTGCCGGTTCCGGGCGCGGATCTCGCCGGTGTATTCGGCATGCGCACGCGGGCCGACGCCGATGCCGTCGCGCGGCGCATCGGCCCCGGAGCACGTGCGGTCGTCGTCGGCGCCGGGTTCATCGGCCTGGAGTTCGCGGCCGTCGCGGCGGCTTTGGACGCCTCGGTCCACGTCGTCGATGTGGCGGACCGGCCCATGGCACGGGCCCTCTCCGCCCCGACGTCGCGGTTTTTTCGCAACGCCCATGAGCACTGGGGCGTGAGGTTCGATTTCGGCCGGGGACTGACCCGCGTCATCGGCGAGGACGGGCGGGTGTCCGGCGTGGTCACAACGGACGGCCGCACATTGCCGGCCGATCTGGTCGTGTACGGCATCGGCGTCGTGCCCAACGCGGACTTGGCCGAGAGTGCGGGACTGCTCGTGGCCGACGGCATCCGAGTGGATGAGCATCTGCAGACCGCCGATCCGAACATCTCCGCGGTCGGGGACGCCGTCAGCTTTCCCTGCGTGCACGCCGCAGGGGCGAGGACGCGGCTGGAGTCGGTGCAGAACGCCGTCGGTCACGGCCGAACCGTGGCGGCGCGGTTGACCGGACACCCGAGCCCGTACCGGGCCCTGCCGTGGTTCTGGTCGGACCAGGGCGATCTCAAGCTGCAGATCGCCGGCCTCGCCAATGGGCACGACAGGACGGTGGAACTGGCTACGCCGGAAGCACGGCAGCAGACGGTTCTGTGTTTCCGGGGCGACGAACTCGTGGCCGTGGAGACCGTCAACCGGCCGGGTGACCACATGGTCGCCCGACGGATCTTTGCCGATCCACCGGTCCTGACGCCATCCGAAGCGGCTGCCGACGGCTTTGAGCTCAAGGCGTGGGAGCAGGCCCGCCGCCTGTCGTCCGCTCTCTGATCCGGCCGCACCGGCAGGTGCCGTCCACGTCCCGTTCGTCGGCGCTCTAAACCGTCGCCGAAGTGAGCATGTGCAGCGGGACCCTGACGCGTGTCTCGGTCCGCGCCCAGGCGTTGACGATGGGAACGCCGAGGACGTTGGCTGCCCACCGGGATGTTTCAGGGTCGAGGCGCTCGCCGGCGAGGGAGATCCTCTTCAGTGTGGAGAGATCGTGCCCGTCCAGCAGGCTGGCGTCGGGGGCCGCCCGCCTGATCGCCCGCAGAGCGCCGGGAGTGGTGAACAGGCCGGTGACGCCATACTCCGCGACAACTCGCCACAGCCCGACGGCGTCGTCCGGCGCCCCAATCGCGCTGCCCTCGCATAGGAGCGTCGTCGCGCCCGCGAGCAGGGGTGCGTAGACGATGTAGGGCTGGCCCACGACGCAACCGACGTCCGCGGTCGCCCACCACACATCGCCGGTGCCGATGTCGAAGACGTCGCGCATCGCCCAAGCGAGAGTAACCGCGTGACCGCCGTTGTCGCACACCAATCCACTCGGGCCTCCCGGGCCCGGGTCGTTGACGATATACAGAGCGTCGGGCGCCTCCACGTCGACACAGTCCGCATAGCCTGCGACGCCCGAGTCCACGACGAAGTCCCAGTCCAGGTCACGCGAATTCAGCAGGTCGGCCGACGCCTCGTGACGTTGCTTGATCACACAGAAGTCGGGGGTGTGGGCGGCAAGTTCGATCGCCTGGTCGAGGCGGGGCTTGTACGGCACGACGTGCGGTAGCTCGATGCCGCACGACGCCGACAACACCAGTTTCGGCTTCGCGTCATCGATCCGTGCGGCGATCTCGCGCGGCGCCACGTCTCCGACGAGGAAGGAATGCGTGGCGCCGATCCGCGCGCAGGCAAGCATGGCGATGACGGCCTCGGGGATTATCGGCAGGTAGATGACGATGGCGTCGCCCTTGCGCACCCCGAGCCGGCGTAGCACAGCGGCGAATCCGGAGACCCGCTCGTGCAGATCGGCATACGTGAAACGCTGCTTCGCCCCGGTGCCTGGGCTGTCGAAGATCAACGCCAGTCGGCCCCCGTTCCCGGCCGCTATATGGCGGTCAAGTGCGTTGAAGCAGGTGTTCAATCGGCCGTCCGGGAACAGCGGGACGAATGGCGGCGAGTCCGAGTCCAAAACCCAGCTGGGAGCCTGGCTCCACGAAACCAGCTTTACTTTCTCGCTCCAGAAGTCTTCCGGCTCGGTCAAGATTCTCCGGTACTGGTCCACGGCGACTTCCTTCTGCCCGACCGGACGGACCGGACGCTGCCGGGCCGCACGCGAGCCGGTCGGCCTGCAAAGAGCACGGGTGCGAAGCGGTGCGGTACTTAACCGTACAAACTGCTCCATGTTGAGTCAAGAGTCCCGCTTTTGTTCCGGAAGAGGTGGGTCGGCGAAGAACAGGATCTGCTCCCGCGTGTACTCCCGGCCCGGATGCACGTCCCGCAGATGCCCCTGGGCCTTCTCGACGAGGTCGTCCTCGTCCTCGCCCTGGATCAGCACTCCGCATGGGCACCGCAACTGCACTGAAATCTACCTGCCCCCCAGTTGTAGTCGGACGTTCTAATAATGGGTTCGGTATAGTCTATGTCGGAGCTTGAGGCGCCGACATGAACACGGGGAGGAGCGTCGTGGCACGGACGGCCGGCAGCGTGGCAGTCGGTGGCAAGAGCGGCTGGCAGTGGGGTACGACTGCCGAGACCCGTAGGGGCCTGCTCGAGGCCGCGCGAGCGGTGTTCGCCGAGGACGGCTTCACCAATGCCAGCGTGGCGAAGGTCGTGGAGCGGGCCGGCTCCAGCGTGGGCAGTCTCTACCACCATTTCGGCGGCAAGACGGAGCTGTTCATCGCGTTGTGGGAGGACTTCCGGGGCGAGCGCGACCGCATCGTGACCGAGGCCATCGCCAAGGCACAAGCGGGCGGCGAAACCGACCCAATCAACGTGTTCGTCGCGGGTGCCCGAGCCTGGCTGGGACTGTCCTGGACCCATCGTGATCTGGAGCTGGTGTTCACGTCCGGTGACAGTCCGCCTGGATTCGAGCAGTTGCGCCGGGAACACGGGCGGGTATGGGTACGCGACAGCGGTCTCCTGCTGAACGTACGCAATAACGCTCACGGCCGGCTCACGGTGCTCGCGCTCACGATGCTCATCGGGGAGGCGGGCCAGGAGATCGCAGCCAGCTCGTCGAAGCGGCAGGCCAACGCCCTGACCGCGGAGGCCCTGAAGATGGTTCGCAAACTGGATCCACGCCTGGAGGCGTAGTCGCCTCGCCCCTACAACTTCTCAGTTCTCCCGGAGGACGAATGTGCCACGATCGAGCACCACGTCGCCCTTCGGCCCGGTCACGCGAAACCGGGCGAGCGTGCCGGTACGCCAGACGTTCACCGTGAGCGCGTCGCCCGGGTAGACGGGTCGGCTGAACCGGCCGCTGATCGAGCTGAAGCGTACGGGGTCGCCGTCGGCGAGCGCGTCGAGCAGGTGGCGTGCGATGACGCCGTAGGTGCACATGCCGTGCAGGATCGGGCGCTCGAACCCGGCCTTGGTGGCGAACTTCGGATCGGTGTGCAGCGGGTTGTGATCGCCCGAGAGCTGGTAGAGCAACGCCTGATCGCGTCTGGTCGACGCGTGCTGGCGCATGTCTGGTTCACCGACGGGCGCCTCCCACGAGTCGGACGGCCCCGTGCTGGCGAAGCCGCCCTCGCCCCGGATGAAGACCGCTGACCGTGTCACGACGGTGGCGGCGCCAACCGCGTCCTCGGGCAGCCGACCGCGTGCTTCGGTGACCACGAGCGCTCCGGATCCCTTGTCGTAGATGCCGACGAGCTCGGTGGTCACCGCCATCGTTCCCGATGTCGGCAGCGGCCGCGCCACGGCGACCGACTGCTCGGCGTGCACCAGCAGGGCCGGATCGAAGCTGCCGAAATCGATCCGTGGTCGCGGCGAACCGTCCGAGGGCGCGCGAAAACCCGTCAAGATCGCACCGAAGGTCGGCAGCACCCGCTGCGGCACGCCGATGCTGTTCTCGGTCGTCAGGGCGAGATCGTGGAGCGGGTCGTCCTGCCCGGCGCCGACCCCGAGCGCGTACAGGATGGCGTCGTCAGGGCCCCAGGCGACCGTCACCGGGCCGGTCGTCGTCCCGACGGCGTCGAGATTCATCGGCATGCCCGGTCACCTCCAGGTGATGAGGGCGTCGAGGGCCTCGACCGTGTCCCCTCGGACCAGCAGCGGGTTGACTTCGAGTGACTCGAGCCGCTCACCGAGCCGTCCGGCGAGCCCGGCCACAGCGACGACGGCGTCCGCGACGACGCCGAGGTCGGCCTTGGGGTTGCCGCGCGCGCCGTTGAACAGCGCCGCCCCACGCAGGCCGCGCAGCGCGTCCAGCACCTGGCCGTGGGCAACGGGAAGCACTCGCAGGGCAGTGTCGCGCATGATCTCGACCCAGATCCCGCCGAGGCCGACTGCAAGCACGAGACCCCACACCGGGTCACGCACGACTCCGACGATCAGCTCGATGCCCGATTCGCGCATCGGCTGGATCACCGCTCCCAGCACCGACGCGCCCGCCTGCTCACCCGCCGCGGTCACGGCGTCATACGCGTGCGCCACCTGATCGGAGGACGCCAGACCCAGACGTACCCCGCCGATGTCGCTCTTGTGGGCGACATCGGCCGCCGCGAGCTTAACGACAACGGGGAATCCGAGCCGTTCCGCGGCGGAGACAGCCGCTTCTCGAGACGCGACCAGTTCCTGAGGCACGACCGGCACTCCGTTCGCGGCGAGGAACTCCGCTGCCTCGTGCTCGGTCCACGTCGTTCCGGGAACCGGTTCATGCGCGAGGGGGAATTCGCCCGCCGGGGGCTGTGCCCGCCTCGAAACGGGTGAGCGGCGGAACTCGGACCACCACACTGCGCGGCCGAGGGCGGTCATGGCGTGGTGCAGGCCACCCAAGACTCCCGGATATCCGATCTCGGCGGAGATCTCGCGCCCGAACGCGGTGATGTCGACGAGCATGTTGCCCGCTATGACCACCGGCTTCGTGCAGGCGCGAACAGCATCGGCGATACCGCGGGCGTACTCCAGCGGCAGCGAAGGATCGGCGGGCTTGTCCCTGGCCGGCTCGGTGGCCAGGACAATCACGTCGATCTCCGGATCCCGGTCCACCACGGCGAGAGCCTGGCGCAACAGCATGGAGTTGACCATGATGTAGCCGGTGACGTCTAGGGGGTTGTGCACCGTCGCGAAGTCCGGGACCACTTGCTTCAGGCCCTCGACGGTGGCCGGTGCGAAGTCGGGTATCTCCAGGCCTTCGTCCTCGGCGCGGTCCGCGATGATTTCGCAGGCGCCGCCCGAGGGGGTGACGAAGCCGATCCGGTTGCCGGGCAACGGCCCCGTCTCCGCGAGGAGCCCCGCCGTCATGATGAGGTCTTCGAGGCTGTCGACGCGGATCACGCCATGCTGCGCGAAGACGGCGTCGATGACGCGGTCGTCCCCGACCAGCGAGCCGGTGTGCGCCTTGGCGACCGCCGAGCCCTTCTTGCTGCGGCCCACCTTCAGAGCCACGACGGGTTTTCCGGCGGCCAGCGCCTCCTCGGCCACGGCCAGGAATTCCTCGGGTTGACGCACCGATTCGACGAACAGCGTGATGACCTTGGTGCCGGGATCCTGCACGAGGTAGCGCATCGCGTCGGTGAGGGTGACCATCGCCTCGTTGCCCATCGAGACCAGGAGACTGACCCCGATGTTGCGGGCCTGGGCGAAGTCGAGGACTGAGCTGGCCAGGGCGCCGCTCTGCAGTACGACCCCCACCGGTCCGCGCAGCAGCGGCGGGTTGATAACGAGTCCGTACGGGGTCGTGTTCCGGGCGGCGTTGATGTAGCCGTTGCCGTTCGGGCCGAGCAAGGTCATCCCGCGGCGCGTGGCGAACTCGACGACCTGTCGTTCCAGCTCGGCGCCCTCGGCTCCGAGCTCGCCGAATCCGGCGGTGAGGATGACGGCTGAGTCGATGCCCTTGCCCGCCAGACTTCTGAGTACGTCCAGGATGGCGGTGGTCGGCACCATGACGAAGGCGAGTTCGACACCGTCGGGAAGGTCGGCGATCGTCGCGTAGCTCTGCTCGCCGTGCACGACGGCGCCCCGTGGATTGACCAGATAAACGGGGCCTTCGAAGCCGTGGTTCGTGAGATTGGCGTGGATGCTCTCTGACCAGTACGACTTGTCGGTGGCGCCGATCAGTGCGATGGACCTCGGATTGAACAGCGCGCGGACCTGCTCCGGCGTCGGGCGCCCGGCGCCACGGGGGATCGACGACGCTGCGCGAAACTCGATCATCCGATTTCTCCCAGCTTGACGTGTCCCTTGAGCAGGTTGCGGGCGATCGTGCGACGCTGGATCTCGTCGGTGCCCTCGTAAATGCGCAGCAGGCGCAGCTCCCGGTACCAGCGCTCCACCGGAAGCTCCTTGGTGTAGCCCATGCCGCCGTGGATCTGCAGGACGCGGTCAACGACCTTGTTGGCCGTGACCGCTCCGGTCAGCTTGGCGATCGAGGAAGCGTGGCTGTTGTTCCTGCCCTGCTGCAGTTGCCACGCCGCGCGCAGGGTGAGCAGCTTGACCGCCTCGATCTCGATGTGCGAATCGGCGATCATCCACTGGATGGCCTGGTAGTCCGCGATCGGGTGGCCCATCGAGACGCGGTTCTTGGCGTGTTCGACGGCCATGTCGAGCAGTCGTTCCGAGGCCCCGACCGCCTTGGCCGGAATCATGTACCGGCCCTGGCCGATCCACTGCATCGCGAGCCGGAAGCCATGTCCCTCCTCACCAAGAATGTTCCGTGCCGGCACCCGGACGTTGTCGAAGACGAGCGAGCCAGGGGCCCACTGGCCCATGGTGGGGATCGGCTCGGAACGCCAACCCATCGCGCGGTCGACGAGGAAGCAGGTGATCCCGCCGTCAGCACCCTTCTCGGGGTCCGTGACGGCGAAGACCATCACGAAGTCGGCTTCGTTGCCCTGGGTGATGAAGGTCTTCTCACCGTTGATGACCCAATCGTCGCCGTCCTTCGTCGCCCGCGTGCGGATGGCGCGGGCATCCGAACCGGCGCCGGGCTCGGTGATCGCGAAGCAGCTGCGACGATCACCGTTGATCGTGGGGATCAGGAATTCCTTCTTCTGCTCGTCGGTGCCGGCGTAGAGAATGTTGTCCGCGGTGCCGCCGAACTGGAACGGGACGAAGGTCCGGCCGGACTCCATCGCGGTGATGGCCGCCATGACCGGGCCCAGATTCGCTCCGCCGTACTCTTCGGGAGTGTCGATGCCCCACAGGCCGGACGCCTTCGCCTTGCCCTGGAGCTCTTCGAGCTGTCCCGCGTCGAGGCCGCTGCGGCCGGCACGCTCGTTATGCAGGACCTGGCCCTCCAGTGGTATGACCTCACGGGAGATGAAGCTGCGGACGGTGTCGCGAACCGCGCGCTCCTCTTCGGAGAGCGAGAAGTCGATCAACGTTGATTCCTTTCCTGAGCCGCAGCCATCCGAAGCGCGGAGTGGGGATTGGGGGAAGAGTGATACGGCACGCGGCACCTAGGACTGGGGCCCGCCGGCGACGTAGACGACCTGGCCGGTGACGTACGAGGTGTCCTCGCTGCACAAGGCGGAGACCACGTTGGCCACGTCTTCCGGTCGGCCGGCGCGGCGCAGCGGGACCTCATGCTCGATCCCCTTCTTCACCTCCGTGAAGTCGACGCCGATGCGGGCCGCGGTGGCGCGCGTCATCGCTGTGTCGATGAATCCCGGGGCGACTGCGTTCACGTTGATGTTGAACGGGCCGAGCTCGATGGCGAGAGTCCTGGTGAAGCCCTGGAGTCCGGCTTTCGCGGCGGAGTAGTTGGCCTGGCCGCGGTTGCCGAGTGCCGAGGTGCTGGAGAGGTTAACGATCTTGCCCCATCGGTTGGCGACCATGGTCTCCTGTGCTTTGCGGGCCCAGAGGAAGCTGCCGCGCAAGTGAACGCCCAGCACCGTGTCCCAGTCCGACAGCGACATCTTGAACAGCAGGTTGTCCCGCAGCACGCCTGCGTTGTTGACCAGGATGTCGATGGAGCCAGCTTCGGTGATGATCCGCTGCGCCGCCGCCGCGACGTCGGCCTCGTCGGAGACGTCGCAGCCGACGCCGATCGCCTCGCCGCCTGTTCCGACGATGGCGGCGACCGTCTCCTTGGTCAGGGCTTCGTCGACGTCGACGACCGCCACGGTTGCTCCGTCGCGGGCCAGGCGGGCGGCGGTGGAGGCGCCGATGCCGCGGGCGGCGCCGGTGACCACGGCGACTTTTCCGGCCAGGTGAGACATGCCATCTCCTTCTCGGTGTCGGCGCTGCCACGTTCGGCCCGTCCGTCGGCAGCCTCAGATCTAGATTACAGAATTCTATTCTAGAACTCTGGTTGAAAGCTAAGTCGCGTGCAAGGATGTGTCAAGCGCGACCACGGCGCCTGACGAGGCGTCGCGTGCGGCAGGGCACCGCTTTGGGTGCTGTCCAGACGCGTTTTCCTGTCCGCGGAAGGTGGGCCGTCGGTCGCGGGAGTGGCGTGCCCACACTGCTGGCGGCTTCCTTGCCGTAGCCGAGTCGACGAATGCTCGGGCCGAGGACTCCGAGGGAGGTGTTGTCATGAACGATCAGCAGGGCGAACGCCGGGGTGGTATGAGCGTCACGGCCGTGCTTGACAGCTTTTTACGCCGCTGAGGTTCGGTATGTGTCCGCCGGCGGGGCTGAGGGCGGTGCCAGCTTCGCCGAGATGGGAGCGCATCTGCATCCGGACGTAGTTTTGCGTCAAGGGCCGTCGGTGCCGTATCCCGGGGACTGGGTCGGTGTTGCCGGCGTCGAGAGGTTCTTCGGCGTCTTCTCCCGGACTTGGCAGTCGCTCAACCTGAGCGAAGCTCGCTATTTCGTGAGTGCTGACGGTGTGGCGATCAGCCATCGCATGCGGGCGGTTGCACGGGCAACGGGCCGTCGTGTGGACGTGCCGATCGGGCAGCTCATCCTCTTCGACGATGGCCTCATCAGGGACTTCACGGTGTTCTACCTCGATCCCGTAACCGTCACCGACGCCACCCGCCCTTGACGGCGGGGACCGGCGCCGAACGCCGACTAGAAGGGAGCACGATGCTGCCCACCGCAAGGCCAGTACCGGCGCCCACACCGGAGACACAGCCCTTCTTCGATGCCGCCGCCGCAGGAACACTGCAGATCCAGCGGTGCACCGACTGTGAGAGGCCCTTCTTCTACCCGCGTCCGTGCTGCCCCTTCTGCGCCTCGGGCGCTCTGGAATGGATCACCACCAGTGGCCGCGGCACGTTGTATTCCTACACGATCACCCACCGGGCGGCTCCGGGCTTCGAAGCCGACGTGCCGTACGCCATCGCCGTGGTGCAACTCGCTGAGGGGCCGCGAATGATGTGCAACATCGTCGGCGTGGAGAACACGCCGGACAACCTCGTGCTCGGCATGGACCTGACGGTCACCTTCGAAAAACGCGGCGATGTGACCATTCCCCAGTTCGCCCCGGCCGAGTTGGGGGGACAGCGATGAGTACCAGCGCCGTGGCGATCGTCGGCGCGGCCGAGACCGATGAGATCGGCGTGCTGCCCGACCACTCCAGTCTGCGATTGCACGTCGAGGGCGCACGCAACGCCGTCGCGGACGCCGGCCTGCGAATGACCGATATCGACGGTATTGCTGGCGTGTCCGGCTGCCCTGGCCCCGTTCAGGTGGCCCACGCGCTGGGCATCACGCCACGCTGGATCGACGGCACGGACGTGGGCGGTGCCTCATTTCTGCTGCACGTCCGCCACGCCGTCGCGGCCATCCGCGCCGGGCATGCGACCACGGTGCTGATCACCCACGGCGAGTCTGGAAGGTCCCGCGTCGGCGAGCCGCCGTTCCAGCACCCCCCGTCGAGCCCGAACGCGCAGTTCGAAGCCCCGTACGGGGTACTCGGACCACCCACGATTTTCACCATTCCGCTGGTGCGGTACATGAAAGAGTTCGGGTTGTCCCCCGAGCAGCTGGCGTCGGTGGCGGTGGCACAGCGCAAGTGGGCCGCCCGCAATCCGCGGGCCATGTTCCGTGAGCCGATCACTGTCGAAGATGTGCTCAACTCGCGGATGATCTCCTACCCGCTGCATCTGCTGGAATGCTGCCTGGTCACCGATGGCGGAGGCGCACTGGTGATCACAACGGCGGAGCGCGCCGCGGACCTGCCGCAGCCCCCCGTGTACATCCTCGGTAGCGGCGAGACGTTCGAATCCCCGCTGATCTCGCAGATGCAGGACTTCACCACCTCGGCCGCGTTCAGCAGGTCGTCGGCCGCCGCGTTCACCGAAGCCGGCATCGCCCACCGGGACGTCGACCACCTGATGATCTACGACGCGTTCGCCCATGTGCCGATCTACGGATTGGAGGACATGGGCTTCGTCGGCCGCGGCGAGGCTGGCGCGTTCATCTTCGAGGGCAACACCGAACCGGGCGGCCAACTGCCCCTGAATACCAATGGTGGCGGCCTGTCCTACACGCACACCGGCATGTACGGGATGTTCCTGATCCAGGAATCGGTGCGACAGCTCCGCGGGCAGGCTGCGGCACAGGTACCGGATGTCGAGATCAGCGTGGCCCAGGGCAACGGCGGCATGTTCATGGCCGCCGGCACACTCGTGCTGGGTAATCACGCACCGTGATGATTCCGCCCCGCCGTATTCCGTATTCCAGTTCTATGCGGCGTGGCCAGTCGGAGGAGAAACACCCATGATTCCTGATCCGGCGCCCGAAATTACACGGCTGGACCCAACCTCCGTGCTTGATGCGTTTTATGACGCGGAGATGCGATACATCGCGGCAGGCGGTGCTCGAGACGGAGCGTCTTTCGCTGAGATGGCCGCCTGCCTTCACCCCGAGGCCGTCATGCATATGGGCCCGTCCGTGCCCTTTCCCGGTGACTGGCGCGGGATTGAAGGAGTCAAGCGGTTCTTCGCCATGCTCTCGGATACCTGGGTCTCGATGGTCATCACCGATGTAAAGTACTTCAACGGGGAAGACGGAGTGGCCATCAGCATGCGAGTGCAGCTCACGTCGCGGGCGACGGGCAGAACCGCGGACGCCCGGCTGGCTCAATTCATTACGTTCGACGACGGCCTTATCCGCGATTTCACGGTCTTCTATCTGGATCCTCTGGCACTCAACGCGGCGTGCGGCCTCTGACAAGTTGAAGGGATTGAACGCTGTGATCAAGGTAGTGTGTCTTCTCAAGAAGCGAGACGGCCTGTCAGACGAGGAGTTTCGGGACTATTACGAGAACCATCACGTCAAAATCTTCGCTGGACTTCTCGATCACCCGGGGATCAAGCGCTACGTACGGCGCTATCTGACACCCATCGCGGATCCGACCACCGGCGCCGTCCGCTCGGCGGGATTCGACGTGATCATGGAGCTGTGGATCAGCGATCAAGAGCTCTTCGAAACTCAATTCCAAAGCGCACAGGACTCCGACTTCCGTGCCTTGGTCGCCGAGGACGAGGCAAAGCTCTTCGACCGTACGCAGATGTATTCCTATGTCGTCGACGAGGTGGAGAGTGAGCTGCACCGATCGAATCACGCTGACGCTTGATTCGGAGTTAAGTCGGAACTTCACTGCCTCTCCAAGTTTCCAGCGAGATTCCACGAGCGGAAAATATGCGGGCGATTATTCACATCATGTCGTGGTGTCGATTGGTCGTCACGATTCGAGGATTTGCTGCCGAGGGCAGCGTTGCGATGCGAATGAAGGGAAGTCACATATGAGCAGCAAGAAGGACAAGGCACTTGTGCTCGCCGGAGGCGGGGTGCTCGGAATCGCTTGGGAGACCGGTTTCCTCGCCGGCCTCGAGAGCCAGGGTGTCGTGGTCACCGACGCCGACTACATCCTGGGCACTTCGGCCGGAGCGGTCGTTGCCGTCCAGTCCACGGCCACGTCAATGGAGAAGCTGTATCGAGACCAGGTCGATGGAACCGGAGCATACGAGCCGCCCATCATCGACGTCGACGTACCCAAGATGCTCGAAGAGTGGCGAGACGTCGTCGAGAACACGCCCGACGCCGTCGAGTGCCGGAAGATCGTGGGCTCGTGGGCACTCGAGAAGGACCGCGTGCCCGAGCCGGAACGTCTCGCCATCATCAAGTCCCGTCTTCCCAGCCACGAGTGGCCGGAGAAGCTGATCGGGATCACGGTGATCCAGGCGGACACCGGCGAGTTCAAGGTTTGGAACAAATCCTCCGGCGTGGGCCTGGTCGACGCGGTCGCCGCCAGCTGCTCCGTCCCGCGAGTCTGGCCGGCCGTGACGATCGACGGCACGCGCTACTACGACGGGGGGCTGCGCTCGAACACGAACACCGACATGGCCGAGGGTTACGCCAAGGTGTTGGTGTTGAAGGTCTCGGATCTGCCGGATCAGCCTGACGTGCGGGACATCTCGGATACGAGCGAGGTGTGCACGATCACCCTCGACGAGGCCTCGGCACGGGCTCGCGGCGAGAACCCGATGAATCCCGACCTGCGGTCCACGGTGGCGAAGACGGGCTACGCCCAGGGTGTCCGGATGGCGGACGACGTCCGCGCCTTCTGGGAGCGCCCATAGGCTCCGGACTGATCTGCGGTGCGGGGTGTCGTCGGGTCGGCGCGCCTGCCGGATCCGGGGCACCCCGCCGATCCATCTACGTGCGGAGAGCGGGTGCTCATGGGCAAGTTGAACGGCAAGACCGCGATCGTGACCGGGGCGGGACGAGGGCTGGGCCGAGTCTACGCGCTGCGTCTGGCCTCGCTCGGCGCCGATGTCGCGGTGGTGGACAAGAGCCTTACCTCGTACAGGGAGTTCCAGGCGGAGGCGGATCTCATGACCGCCGAGTCGACGGTCAAGGAGATCGAGAACCTGGGCCGCCGCGCGCTCGGTTTCGAGCTCGACGTGGCCGACAGGGGGGCACTCGAAGACATGGCCAAGGCCGTCTTCGACACATGGGGACGCATCGACATCCTTGTGGCCAACGCGGGGGGCGGATCCGGCACCCCGATGACCACGCGCGCGTCGGATCTGGCGGCACAGGACCTCACGCTCGTCATCGAGCGGAACCTGTACGGCACGATCTTCTCGGTGAACGCCGTCGCCCCCTACATGAAGCAGGCGCGGACGGGAAAGATCGTGACGATCAGCTCGGGATCGGGCGGCCAGGCCGGCGAGGCAGGCGGATATGCACACTACGGGACGGCCAAGGCGGGCATCGCCATGTACACGCGCTACCTTGCCCAGGACGTCGGTGAGTACGGAATCCACGCGAACTGCCTGGCTCCCGGATACACGGATACCGGACGTTTGCTGCAGCTCTCGACCGACGCTCCCGGGACGGCCCAGAAGAACGCTCTGCGCCGGAATGGGACACCGGAAGACCTGGCGAATGTCATCGAATTCCTAACCACCGACCTGTCCAGCTTCGTGACGGGCGCCGTGATCCAGGCTGACGGCGGAACGGTCCTCGGGGCAGTGTGAGGTATCACCGACGACGCCCGGCATAATCGGCGCGCAAGATCGGATCTCACAATACGGCCATAGACGACCACGGCTGCGAAGTTTCCGGCGTCGGCCAGCGCGAGGGACGGCACAACCTGCAATTTGTGCAATGCATGAGTGCTCTATGCCGAAATAGCGTGTCGACTCGTTCCCACCCGGCCGACATCCACCAGAGCGGATACCGGGCGGATCCGGCCTGCTGCCATTCTGAAACTCGGTGCAGCCCGGCCAGGATCTAGATCTCACACGTGACGATTCACGTGCTATCAACTTTCCCGTAGGCGGAAAGCTGTCGTTGACGCTCCGGCTCGCGTGGAGTCTTATGGCGCACATCACCAGCAGCGGACTTAAGGAGGTGCGCACGTCGAAACAATCGGTGCCGATCGACGGCACGATCTTGAAGCGGGCAAGCACGTCGTGCCTGCGCCGGCCCGGCACCCCGCCTCAGGTGAAGGAATCACTTGTCCCTTACCTGGCCTGGCCCTTCACCCTCCCTCCGCGCCCGCCCGCGCGCCAGAGAAGGAACCACCCATGAGTACGACATCCACGCCGCAGGAAACCACTTTCCCGCCAGCCCCTGTATTTCGCCGCCTCTGGGGCCGCGAGCTCCACAACTACCCTGAAAAGAATGCACGCTACCGCTTCCTGGCGATCACGGTGCTCGGGACCGTAATGCTGTACTACGAGCTCTATATCCAAGGCGCCGTGGCGACGCAGATCATGTCGGACCTGCACCTGCCGTTCACCTCCTTCGTCCTCATCGCGGTCGTTGGCAACCTGGTCGGCGCATTCGCATCGCTGTTCGCCGGCATGGCCGACCGCTGGGGACGGGCCAACCTGGTCGTCGCCGGTCTGCTGGTCACAGCGCTGATCATCGGGCTCGGCCTGCCGCACGCGCCGACCGGGTCGCTGTACATGACGCTCTTCGCGGTGCTCAGCTTCGTCGAGGGCATCGTCCTGGTGGCTACGCCGGCGCTGATCCGCGACTTCTCGCCGCAGATCGGCCGCGGGTCCGCCATGGGTTTCTGGACCCTGGGCCCGGTGCTCGGCAGCCTTGTGGTGACCGAGGTGTCCAGTCACACCCTGGCCAGCCACCCCGACTGGCGCTTCCAGTTCTACCTGTGCGGTGTCGTCGGCGCGCTCGTCTGGCTGGTGACACTGTTGGGCCTGCGGGAGCTCTCCCCGGCGCTGCGTGACCAACTGATGGTCAGCATGCGCGACCGTGCGTTGATCGAGGCCCGGGCCGCGGGTATCGACTCGGAGCAGGCGCTCAAGGGCCACTGGCGGCAGATGCTGCGCTTCGATGTCGTCGGCTCGGCCTTCGCAATCAGCATCTACCTGCTGCTGTACTACATCCTGTCCGGCTTCGTTGTCGTCTATTTCGCAGCTGTGTACGGCTACTCGCCAGCCCGCGCGAACTCGCTGGCCAACTGGTTCTGGATCACCCACGCCATCGCGCTGGTCGTGGTCGGCGCGCTGTCCGACCGCTTCCGCGTGCGCAAGCCATTCATGATCATCGGCGCCGCGACCAGCCTGGTCGGCACGGTCCTGTTCGCGCTGTCGGCCACGCACCATCAGGGTTACTACACCCTCGCGGTGTACTTCATGCTCGCCGCTGCGGGCGAAGGCATGGCCTTCGTCGCGTGGATGGCGAGCTTCACCGAGACCGTGGAGCGGCACAACCCGGCCGCCACGGCGACCGGCCTGGCTGTGTGGGGGTGGATCATCCGGCTGGTGGTGACCGCCTCCGTGGCGGTCCTGCCCCTGATCGTGCCGGCGACCTCGCCCCTGGTCGATCACGGCGCCCGAGTACAGGAACTGGTCACGGAGTACAAGCAGCCGCTGGGCGTGCTGCAGTCCCTCGACCCGGCAACGGCGAAGGCCCTCGCCGCCGACCAGAGCGACGTCCGGGCGCTGGCCAAGGCCCTGGGCGAGGTGGCGCGCGAGCAGGGTGCGACGCCGGAGCAGGCTCAGGCAGTCTCAGCCGCCGTGGTCAACCGGGCGCCGCAGCTGGGGGCCGTCCAAGCGGTGCCCCCGGCGACGCTGGCAGCACTGGACGCCGACCCGAGCGACCCCACAGCCGGCGCCGCGGCGGTGGGCGCAATCAAGGGCAAGCTGCACGTCACCCAGTCGAAGGCGGCCGCTCTGCTGAAGAGCCTCGCCGACCCCGCGGTCCAGTCCGACCTACAGTTGGTCAACAAGTACGTGAAGGTGCTGAAGTCGGCGAACACGGCCATACCGGCGGCTGATCTGGCCTACCTCAAGGCGCACGGTGCCCAGGTGCACAAGGCGGCCGAGGACAGCCCGCACCAGTGGCAGACGTGGTGGTGGATCTGCGTCGCCGGTCAGGTCCTCTTCCTGCCGTTCGTCTTCGTGATGGCCGGCCGGTGGAGCCCGCGCAAGGCCCGCGAGGACGAGCGGGCGCACGAGGAGCTGGTCCAGCGGGAGTTGGCCGCCCTCGAACGTACGTCTGTCTAGCTCGGAACCCGGGGCCGGGACGCTACCCGCGCCCCGGCCCGGACCGCTTCTCGATCCCACCCACCTGGGAGTTCCCTTCATCGCACGGCGCAAGGCCACCACCCGCCGCCGACAGCCGCCGCCTCCTCGACGCGAAAGCCCGCCCACGCAGCTACCCCCGCACCCGCAAACGGCCCGTCTTCCCCTACCCATCCCGCCGACCGGGCGAGCGACCGCCCTCACCCGAGGTCCACCGCAAACTCACCTTGACAGTGAGCTTCTTCAGCGTTGCCGCTCCAGGGTGAGGACGGCCTTGGCGATTGACGTCATGCGATTTGGGCTGCATCGGGATCTGCGGAAGATCCGCCAGGACTTCAGGCGGGCGACGCGCGTTCGACCGGTGCCCGTGCCGCAGCCAGGGCCCGGTTGACGGTCTTCTCTGTGGATGTGAGCTCCTGCAGGGGCCTGCG
>NZ_JBFAXL010000079.1:0-33649 GCF_040680795.1 Streptomyces sp. NPDC051976 | reverse complement strand
TGTTGAGCGACGCTGAAGATGTGCACCAAGGCGACGTTGGGATTGTCGACGGGACGAGAGGAAACGACCCCGGCGGCCGTCAGGCCGCCGGGGTCGTCGTGAACACGGTCCACGCGGTGTCGCGGGCGTCTCGGTGATCACGTGGCTGCTGGAGAACTCTCTCGGGAAGGGCGCCATGAGGTGTTCCCGTGGTGGGGGATCATGTTGGTCATGAGCTGCTGGGTGAGAGCGGCGCGGACACAACCGCAGCCGCCTCGACGAGCGTCTGTCGAAACAGCCGCCCAGCCGGACTGAGGGTTCGGGGTTCCACGACGTACATCACCGTGGTCGGACGGGATTCGATCCGCACCACTCGGACAGACGAGGGCATGAAGGAAGAGACCGACTCCGGCAGCAGGGTGAACCCCACACCTGCGGCCACAAATCCGAGTGCGGTTTCCTGATGGACCACCCGAGTCCTCACGCGCGGAAGCGGAACGCCGTCGAAGATGGGCCTGATCTCCGCGACGAAGCCAGGCATGTCTCTGGCGGGGAAGGAAATCATCGGTTCGCGTGACAGGTCCGCGGCGCTGACGAGATCGTTCGCGGTCAAGGGGTGGTCCTCTGGCAGGCAGGCGACGATCTCCTCCACATAAAGGCGCTTCGTCTGCAGGTCGAAGGCTCCTGCTTCGCCCCTCACGATGCCGATGTCGAGTGCTCCCTCATGAAGGCCCTCGACCTGCTCCGCGCTCGTGAGCGGGATAAGTTCGATCTCGAGATCAGGCGCCTGCTCGCGGATACGCCTCACCGCGTGCGGCAGGATCGAGTAACTGGCCGAGCTCGGGAACCCAACCCTGAGGCGCCCAGCCCGACCTGCGGCGACCCGTTCCAGGTCCGCCGTCGCCTGATCGACCTGCTCCAGGATGGCGACGGCGCGGCGGTACAGCTCGGCGCCAACCGTCGTCAGCCGCACGCTCCGTGTCGTCCGCTCGAACAAGGCGAAGCCAACCTCTCGCTCGATGCGCTTGATCTGAGCGCTGAGCGGCGCTTGGGACATGTGCAGACGCTCAGCCGCACGCCCGAAATGCAACTCTTCGGCAACGGCGACAACGCACCGTAGCTGACGGACCTCCATGGGCACACACTAAGCAATTATCTCCAGAATCGGAACAATCACGTCCTGATTGATATTAGACACACACCCGTGGAGGGGCTGTACTCATCTCGTGCCCTTGGCCCTCTTTAGCACTCCCCGGGGCCCATACGCGCTGGTCGCCCTCAGCTGGCGCCCCAGGTCCCGCAGCGAACGCACCCCTAGGACCCCAATTGATGATCACATTGCTTGTGAAATACGTGCCGGACGCCACAGTCGACCGGCAGTTCGAATCGGACTTCACCGTCGATCGCGTGAATGTCGACGGTCTGTTGTCGGAGCTGGATGAGTACGCCGTCGAACAGGCACTCCAGATCAAGGAGGAGCGCTTGGGCGCCGCCGTTGAGGTCACCGCCCTGACAGTCGGCCCCCGCGCCGCGGAAGCCGCCCTCCGCAAGGCGCTGCAGATGGGCGCGGACAAAGCCGTCCTGGTATGCGACGACGCGATCGCCGGTTCGGACGCAGTCGCCACCTCGTTGGTTCTGGCTGAAGCAGTCAAGAGGGCCAACGGTGGCGCGGTACCCCACCTGGTCATGTGCGGCATGGCCTCCACCGACGGCGGCATGAGCGTAATCCCGGCGATGGTGGCCGAACGCCTCGGCCTGCCGCAGGTCACTCTCGCCTCGGTCGTCGAGATCCAGGGCGACGAGGTCCGCATCAAGCGTGACGGCGACGTGGCGACCGAGGTCATCGCCGCTCCCATGCCGCTCGTCCTCTCGGTGACCGACCAATCGGGCGAGGCCCGGTACCCGTCCTTCAAGGGCATCGTGGCGGCCAAGAAGAAGCCGCTGGAGACCCTCACCCTCGCCGACCTCGGCGTGGACGCCGATCGGGTCGGTCTCTCGGCGGCGGGGACCACCGTGGAGGCCGCCGACGCCAACCCGCCACGGACCGCGGGTGAGATCGTCAAGGACGAGGAGGCCCGGGGCGCCAAGGCGCTGGCGGACTTCCTCGCGTCGAAGAAGTTCATCTGAGGCCGGGAGAGTTACGACAATGACTGAGGTTCTGGTTCTCATCGACCATGTCAACGGCGCCGTCAGGAAGCCGACCTTCGAGCTGCTGACCATCGCCAGGCGACTCGGAGAGCCCTGCGCCGTCGTCATCGGCGACGCCGAGCAGGCCGCCACCGCCGCCGAGGCGGTCAAGGCGTACGGTGCGGGCAAGGTCTACTCCATCGATGGCACGGAGATCGCGGGCTACCTCGTGGCGCCGAAGGCCGAGGCGCTGCAGCAGCTCGCCGTCGCCACCAACCCGGTTGCGATCCTGCTGCCGTCCTCGGCGGAGAACAAGGAGATCGCCGGCCGCCTGGCGATCAAGCTCGGCTCCGGCCTGATCACTGACGCCGTCGACGTCCAAGAGGGCCCCGTCACCACCCAGTCGGTGTTCGCTGGCACCTACACCGTCAAGGCGAGGGTCACCCAGGGCATCCCGATCATTACCATCAAGCCGAACTCCGTCGCACCGGAGGAGGCTTCGGGCGCCGGCACGCTCACCCCGTTCGCGGTCACCATCTCCGACACCGCCAAGTCCACCCAGATCATGACCGGCCAGCCGCGCACGACCTCGGGCCGCCCCGAACTGACCGAGGCCGCGATCGTCGTCTCCGGCGGACGCGGCACCGGTGGTGACTTCGCCCCGATCGAGGAACTCGCCGACGCTCTGGGGGCTGCGGTCGGTGCCTCGCGTGCCGCCGTCGATTCGGGCTGGACATCGCACGCCCTCCAGGTCGGCCAGACAGGCAAGACCGTCAGCCCGCAGTTGTACGTCGCGAACGGCATCTCTGGTGCGATCCAGCACCGCGCGGGCATGCAGACCTCGAAGACTATCGTGGCTGTGAACGAGGACGAGGAGGCCCCTATCTTCGATCTCGTCGACTTCGGCGTCGTGGGCGACCTGCACTCCGTCCTCCCTGCCCTCACCGCCGAGATCAACAAACGCAAGGGCTGAGCCTGGAAATGACACCATGGGCGCGCCCTCGGCTGGTTGGTCGAGGGTGTGCCCTGCAGCCCGCCTCATGAGGCTTTTCTCTTCGCCGCCCGCCGACACGCTGGCAGAATGCTCGCGCGCACCCCCGCCGACACTCCTGGTTCCGGGGTCGTCGTCCGCGTCGAGGAAACGCGCGACGCCTTAGGCTCGCTCCACCGATTCGATGTCTGTGGATGACTCTTCTTGAAACGAAGACGCGCCTGCTGACCTGCGATGATGGGAGGTCTGACGCTTCCAGCACGCTCAGCAAGGCACCTCGTAGTTGCAAGTTTCCTACGCTCCGGCAGCGGTCTCCGCTGTGTTCGACGACCCGAATCTGATCGCGTATGCCGGGCTGGTCCCGGTGGTGCGGCTGGCCGAGCGGTGTGGCCTGTCGGACCTGGTGGCTGCGAAGGTGAAGCTGACCGGAGCGAAGAACAGTGCGGGGGCTGCGGCGGATGCCGAGGTCACCGGCATCGTGGCCGGGATGGTCGCGGGTGCGGACAGCATCGACGACCTGGACGTCCTGCGGCACGGTGCGGTACCGGCCCTGTTCGGCGGGATTCGCGCCCCCTCCACGCTGGGCACGTTCGTGCGTGCGTTCACCCACGGCCATGCGCTTCAACTCCATGCCGTGCACCGCGTGTTCCTGGCCGCGCTGGCCGCGCACACCCCCTTGCTGTCCGTTTGCGGTCAGAAGGCGTTCATCGATGTCGACTCCACCCACAAACGCGTTTACGGCCGGGCCAAGCAGGGCGCCGAGTACGGCCGGTTCAAGGGCATCCGCACCCTGCACCCCCTTCTCGCCATGGTCTGCACCCCGCACTCCCGCCCGGTGATCGCCACCGTGCGGATGCGCCGCGGGAAGGCAGCCGATTCCCGCGGCGCCCCGAAGTTCGTCAGTGAGGCGCTGGCCACCGCTGTCGAGGCGGGCTGCACCAGTACCCGGATCCTGCGAGCGGACTCGCAGTTCTACAACGCCGCTGTGATCGCCGCCTGCCACCGGGCCGGAGCCCACTTCTCCATCACCACCGGCATGAACCCCTCCATCAAACGGGCCGGCCACAGCATTCCCGACCAGGCATGGCAGCACATCAGTTACCCGACCGCGGTGCCCGATCCCGAAACCGGTGTTCTCATCTCGGACGCCGAAGTCGCCGAGATACCCCAATACACCGCCTTCGCAAGCCGCAGAACGAGCGAGCGGGGCACGACCCGGCTGTGATCGTGCGCCGGGTCCGTGACCTGGCCAGACCCGCCATCATGGGCGAGCAGGGAGAGTTGTTTCCCGTCTGGCGCTACCACCCCTTCTTCACCGACCAGCCCGCCGCAACCCTGCAGGCCGAGCGGGAACACCGGCACCACGCGGTCACCGAGCAGGTCATCGCGGACAGCAAAGCCGGCGCCCTGGCCCACCTGCCCTCCGGGCACTTCCACGCCAACGCGGCCTGGCTGACCCTGTGGGCGATGACCTACAACCTGCTGTGGGCAGCGGGCGCCCTGACCTCGCCCTTCCATACCAGGGCCACCACCGCCACCCTCCGCAGCCACCTGGTCCACGTCCCGGCCCGGATCGCGCGATCCGCACGACGCATCACCCTGCACTTGCCACACAACTGGCCCTGGCAGCAAGCATGGACACACTTCTTCGACACCGTCCACGACCCACCCGCACCGGCCTGACCCCCTGACCACCCCGCCCGCCAGGGCCCGACCGCAACCGAATCCGTGGAAAAGCTGGGCAGACCAGCAGAAACAACCTGCCCATCCACGACCACCGACCGAAACCAGCTCACAAAACGATCAAGAGATCACCTTCAGGGCACCTCGGTGGATCGAGGCTAAGGCCGAGCTCCTCGGTGAGGTCGATCGCCGGTGAGGAGCGAGCGGAACTGGCTGCCATCATCGGTGGAGAAGCATCTCCAGGGTGCCGGCGAGCGCCGCAGCGCCGGTCTCTGCGTCAGCCTCCTCCACTTCCTCCTGCGGTGCGTGGGAGACGCCGGTGGGGTTCCGTACGAAGATCATTGCGGTCGGCACATGGTCCTTGAGGACGCCTGCGTCATGGCCCGCGCCGGTGCCCAGCAGCGGCGCCGCGTCGAGCACTCCGGCAATACGGTCGCGCAGGCGCGGGTCGAAGTCGACGGTGGGGGTGAAGGACTCCTCTGCCATCTCCGCGGTGCAGCCCTCTTGTGCGGCGAGCTTACGCGCGGCCCGCCCGATCTCGTCGACGAGATGTCGGGTGGTGACGTCGTCGGGATGGCGTACGTCCAGCCAGAGGTCGACGCGGGCGGCGATGACATTGGTGCCACCGGGCACGGGCACGAGCCGGCCGACGGTGCCTCGGGCGTCGGAGATGCCGCGAGTGAGGCGCTGCACTTCGGTCACCAGCCGCGCCGCGGCCACCATGGGGTCGCACCGGTCGGCCATGAGGGTGGTCCCGGCGTGGTTGCCCTCGCCGGAGATGGCGATTCGCCAGCGTCCGTGGCCGAGGATCGAGGAGGCGACCGCTACCGGCCTGTCCATGTCGGCCAGTGCGCGCCCCTGCTCGACATGCAGTTCGACGAACGTGGCGATGCGCGCCAGCGTCTCGAGGTCGGTGCCGAGGTGTCCGGGGTTGAGGCCGGTGCGACGGGTCGCTTCGGCGAACGTTACGCCGTCGTTGTCGGTCAACGCACAGGCTTGGCGCGGGTTAATCGCGCCGGTCAGGAGTCGTGATCCGAGGCAGGCCACACCGAAGCGGGAGCCCTCCTCCTCGGGGAAGACTGCGATCGCGCGCCGCCCGCTGACGCCCCGGGCCTGCAGATGGTCGAAGGCGACCAGTGCTGAGGCGATGCCTAGCGGGCCGTCGTACGCGCCGCCGCCGGGGACGGAGTCGAGGTGGCTGCCGGTCACGATGGCGTCGTCGCCGACGCCGCCGTGCCAGGCCCAGATGATGCCGTTGCGGTCAGTCTCGACGTCGAGACCGCGTTTCTGCGCGTGGGCGCAGAACCACCAGCGCAAGTCGAGTTCGGCGCCGGAGTAGACCGGCCGGGTATAGCCACCCCGCCTGAGATCGGTGCCGACATCGGCGATCTCGGCAAGCAGGGAGGAAACGGTGTCAGTCATCGGGTTCCTTGAGGATTCGTATGTCGGCGGCCATCTGGTCCAGCCGTACGGTGGCGTCAGCCCGGAAGCCGGGACGGCCGTTGGCGGAGGGTCCCCTCTGCCCGGCAGACGCCACGCCGCGTCATCACGTTGAGTGCCCGAGTGGGCGCGCGGGAGCAACCGCGACCTGCGCCTCCCCGGCGAACCGCACCTGGTCGCGGGCCGCGAGCCGCTGTTGCCGCCCGTCGACCGTCAGGCGCAGGGGAGGGAGAGTGACGAGGAGACGATCGAACCTAGGAAAAGGGCCGTGAAGGGCTCGTCGTGTTCGAGGTCGGCCACGCTGATACGCCACAGCATCTCGCCGTGAGCGTCTGTGGCTGCCGCGAGTTCCCGGGTTGCTCCGGCACCATCGCGCCAGAGGGGCGGGGCAACCCGGGAAAGATCGAGCATGGTCACCTCAGCGCATCTCGCCGGCGCCGATGTACGGGTGCGGGCTCGTGAGCGGCCTTCCCTCGGCGAACCGCTCGAGTCGGAAGTCCGTGGCGGGGATGTCGGGGTCGGTGCTGTCACCCTCGAACACCAGGTCGGCGACCAAGGTGCCGACAGCCGGGCTGATCTTGAAGCCGTGCCCCGCGAAGCCAGCGCACAGGATCAGACCGTCGACACCCCCGACCGGGGCGATCACGGGGTTCCAGTCCGGCGGGACGTCGTACACGCCGGCGTACGTGTGCGTGACCGACGGGTTGGGGAAGCCCGGGAAGCGGTGCATCACCTTCTCGGCGTACTTTTCGACACTGGCTTCGCTAGCGATGTTGGAATAGTTGTCGGGGTCGACGAACTTCTTCTGGAAGTCTGCGTGGTCGCTGTTGCCGACGAGGAACTGGCCCGCTCCTTCCAGGCGGCAGTACTGAAGGCTCACCAGGTCGGAGACGACCGGGAGGTTCGGCAGCGGTTCCCCGGCGTCGACGATGAGGAGCTCGGAGCGGTATGCCTCGATCGGAAAGTCGATCCCGAGGCCCGAGAGCAGCTTCGCCGACCACCAGCCCGAGGCGACGATGACCACATCGGCTGCGACCACCTCGCCGCCCTCGAGCTCGACGCCCGTCACCTTGTCGCCTTCGGTGCGAATCCGGGCGACCGGGGTGTTCTGCCGAATGCGGGCGCCCTGCTCGCGCGCCATCTGCCCGAAGTGCAGGGCGAGCTGGGTGGCGTCCGCGAAGCCGCCTCGCGGTTCGTACGACGCCAGCGCCACGTCGCCGACCTCCATCATGGGCCACAGCCGGGCCAGTTGATCGCTGTCGATCAGGTCGACGTCGATGCCGAGGCTCCGGTGCACCGCGGTGTTCGCCTTCAGCGGCTCCACGTTCTCTTCGCCGACGATGACCGTGTAGCCCACCTGACGGAATCCGACCTGGTCACCAAGCTGCTCGAAGACCGGCATGCTCCGCCACGCCATGGCGGCGATCGATGGCACGCCGTAGTGCGCGCGCACGATACCGCTGGACTTGCCGGTGCCGCCACCAGCGAGCTGGTGCCGCTCAAGGACGAGCACGTCGGTGAGTCCTCGCTGAGTCAGCGCCCGGGCGATGGAGAGGCCGATCAGACCGCCTCCGACGACCACTGCTTTCCGCGCCATCACAGCCCCATTCCCGGGATCCAGGAGGTACCAGCGAGCGGGACGCGCGCCATGGCTGCGGCCTCGATGGATACGGCAACCATGTCCTCCTGCTCAAGGTGTGTGACGTGCGCCTTGCCGCAGGCTCGGGCGATCGTCTGGGCCTCCATGGTGAGCACCCGCAGGTAGTTGGCGACCCGGCGACCGCCCTCGACCGGGTCGAGCCGCTGCTGCAGCCGGGGGTCCTGTGTGGTGATGCCCGCGGGGTCCTGGCCCGCCTGAAACTGATCGTAGAAGCCGGCTGCCGAGCCGAGCTCCTCGTACTCGGCGGCGTACTTCGGGTCGTTGTCGCCCAGCGCGATAAGTGCGGCGGTGCCGATGGCGACGGCGTCGGCACCCAGGGCCAGCGCCTTGGCGACATCAGCGCCGGAGCGGATACCGCCGGAAACGATGAGCTGGACGCCGTCCGGCTTCTTATGGGCGCCTAGCTCCTGCAGCGCCTGCACCGCCTGGGGGATGGCGGCGAGGGTCGGGATACCTACGTGCTCGATGAAGACGACCTGGGTGGCAGCGGTGCCGCCCTGCATGCCGTCAACCACCACGACGTCCGCGCCGGCGTGCACGGCGAGCTTGACGTCATAATAGGTGCGCGAGGCACCGACCTTGACGTAGATCGGCTTCTCCCAGTCGGTGATCTCGCGGATCTCGTTGATCTTGATGGTGAGGTCGTCCGGGCCGGTCCAGTCAGGGTGGCGAGAGGCCGAGCGCTGGTCGATACCTACGGGCAGGTCTCGCATGCCGGCGACGCGCTCGGAGACCTTCTGGCCCAGCAGCATTCCGCCGCCGCCCGGCTTGGCGCCCTGGCCGAGGACGATCTCGACGGCGTCGGCGCGCCGCAGGTCGTCCGGGTTCATGCCGTAGCGGTTCGGCAGGTACTGGTAGACCAGCGTCTTGGAGTGGCTGCGTTCCTCCGGGGTCATGCCGCCGTCGCCGGTAGTGGTGGAGGTGCCGGTAGCCGAAGCGCCGCGGCCCAGGGCCTCCTTGGCGTTGGCGCCCAGGGCGCCAAAACTCATGCCGGCAATCGTCACCGGGATGTCGAGGCGGACAGGGTACTTGGCGTTGCGCGTGCCAAGGGCTACGTCGGTGCCGCAACTCTCGCGGTAGCCCTCGAGCGGGTAGCGCGACATCGACGCGCCCAGGAAGAGCAGGTCGTCGAAGTGGGGCAGGGCACGTTTTGCGCCCCACCCGCGGATGTCGTAGATGCCGGTCTCGGCGGCACGCTGGATTTCGGCGATGGCAGCCCGGTCGAATACCGCGGACTCGCGCAGACCCAGCCGGGCTCGGTCATCGGCAGTGAGAGTCATCTGATCCTGCCTCAGTAGTCGTTCTCGTGGGTGAAGTGGTAAAGATTGCGGGCCGACCCGTAGCGTTTGTACGACGCCGGATCGTCGTCCTGGTAGCCGGCGGACTTGAGCAGGCTCGCCAGTTCCTCCAGGTGTTCGGGTCGCATCTCCTTCTCCACGCAGTCGGCCCCGAGCGATTTGGCGGTGCCGCGCAGATAGATGCGTGCCTCGTAGATCGAGTCACCGAGTGCGTCACCTGCGTCTCCGCGGACCACCAGGCGCCCCTTCTGCGCCATGAAGGCGCTCATGTGCCCGACGGTGCCCCCCACGACGATGTCGATCCCCTTCATCGATATGCCGCAGCGGGCTCCAGCGCCGCCGTCGATGATCAGCAGACCGCCGCGTCCTGTGGCACCGGCCGACTGCGAGGCCGAGCCCGTGACGTGGACGGTGCCGCTCATCATGTTCTCGGCCACACCCTGACCGGCATTGCCGTTGATGGTGACCTCGGCTTGCTTGTTCATGCCGGCGGCGTAGTAGCCGAGGTGGCCGTTGACGGTGACCTTGACCGGCGCGTCGAGGCCGACGGCGACGTTGTGGGCGCCGCGGGGGTTCTGGAGAACGCACTCGCCTTTGAGGCCGACGGCGTGGAGCGCCTCGTTCACCTCCCGGAGAGGGGTGAGGCCCAGGTCGAATGTGGGCGCGGCGGCGTGGGTGGAGCTCATGCCGACATCTCCTGACGGTTCCAGTGATAGACGACCTCGGGCTGGGGCTCCCAGATCCGGGCGTTGCCGACGCCTGGCAGGTGGGCGAGGGCCCGGTACTCCGACGCCATGGCCACCCAGTCGTCGGTCTCGGCGATGACGGCCGGTTTGCAGGCGATGGCGTCGCGGACGACCGCGAAGCTGTCGCGGTTGGAGACCAGCAGGGTGTAGAAGCCGTCGAAGGTCTTGGTCAGGTCGGTGAGCGCCTCGTCGATGCCCTTGCCCCCCGCGAGCAGGTGCGCGACGAAGCGCGCGCCGACCTCGGTGTCGTTTTCGGAGTCGAACTCGACGCCGACGGCCCGTAGGTGGCGGCGGACCGAAGCGTGGTTGGAGAAGGAGCCGTTGTGTACCAGGCACTCGCCCGGGCCCACGGCATAGGGATGCGCGCCCGACGACGTGACCGCAGACTCGGTCGCCATCCGGGTATGGCCCACACCTTGCCAGCCCCGTGCCTCCGCAAGGCCCCAGCTCTCGGCCAGCGCCTGGGGGGCGCCAACCCCCTTCAGGACAGCGAGGTCCTCGCCGAAACCACCGATGAGGACACCGGGATAGATCTGCCTCGCGGCAGACAACAGCACCTCCGAGGCGACATCGGTGCTGGCGAGCACGACGTTGCCGACAGTGGTGGCCGTCACCTCGGCGCCGATTTCGGCGCAGAGCGCCGCCGCGACCGTGTCGGCGGCCACGTCGAGGTCGATCAGCGAGACCGAACCCCTGCCGTGCGGCGACCACTCTTCGTTGCCGTAGACAGCGATCCCGGCCGAGTCCGCGCCGCGGTCCTCCATCTCGCACAGCATCTGGGTGAGAAGCTCACCGAGCTGGGAGTGGAGCTCGGGGTTGCGCAGGTGCAACCCGACGATTCCACACATGTGACTCTCCTTCGCGGGCATTGTGGGCTCAGAAAGCGGTGAGATAGCGTTCGTGCTCCCAGTCGGAAACTGCCGCGTGGTAGGCGAAGAACTCGTTCTTTTTCAGGCGCGCGAAATATTCGGCGACCCCGGGGCCGGCGACGTCGAGGGTTCCCCTGACGACGTCGTCGGCCTCGAATGCCTCCACGGCGTGCAGCAGCGTCAGCGGGAAGGGGGTACCGGGACCGGTGCCGACCTCGCCGAGCGAGAGGCCACTGGCGATGCCGTCGAGGCCGGCGTCCACAGCCGCGGCGATCGCGAGATAGGGGTTGGCCGAGCCGTCGCCACCGCGCAGTTCGATGCGCCGGTTGTCCGGGATGCGCACGTAGTGGGTACGGTCGTTGCCGCCGTACGTAGGCAGCTTGGGAGCCCAGGTCGCGCCGCTCGTACTTGAGGCGCCCGCACCGGTCCGCTTGTAGGAGTTGACCGTCGGCGCGATGACAGCCTGCAGCGCGGTCGCATGCCCCAGAATGCCGGCGACGAAGGAGTAAGCCGTCTTCGACAGTCCCAGGCCGACCGCGTCCTCATCGCCCTCGCTGCTCGCCGGGAAAATCGAGGCGTCGGTCGCGGTGTCACGCAGGGAAAGGTGGAGGTGGAGGCCAGAGCCGGTTCGGTCGGCGAACGGCTTGGGCATGAACGTCGCGATCATGCCCCGCTGCCGGGCGAGCACGCTGAGTAGATAGCGGAGGGTGACGACGCGATCGGCCGTCGTCAAGGCATCGGCGTACCGGAAGTTCTGCTCGAACTGACCGTTGGCGTCCTCGTGGTCGTTGGCGTAGTTGCCCCAACCGAGTTGGTTCATCGCATTGCTGATCGAAGTCAGGTGGTCATACATGCGGGTGACGCCGCGCGCGTCATAACACGGCTGGGCCGCGACATCGTCGCTGTCCGCCGGGACCAGTACACCGCCGGCGTCGCGCTTGAGGAGGAAGTACTCCACCTCGGCGCCGGCCTCAGGCGCGAAACCGGCGGCGATTGCCCTGGCGACGACTTCCTTGAGGATCACACGAGGGGCAAAAGGCCACGGCCTGCCCTCCACATGGGGATCACAGTGGACGATCGCCAAGCCAACCTTGACGAACGGGATGGGCGTGAAGGAAGCGACATCCGGGATCGCCATCAGATCGGGATCCTTGGGCTCCTGCCCGATCGCGCCGGCGGCATACCCGGCAAAGCCGACGCCCTCCGTCGCGAGTGCCTCGACGGCCTCGACGGGCACAAGCTTGGCACACGGCTTGCCGTTGAGGTCGACAAAGAGCGCCAGGAGGAACCTCGTGCCGCTGGCTTCACAGAGAGCGGCAAGATCCAAGGTGTCGGCCATGATGACTCCCATCTCGTTCACTGAAGTGAATCAGCGTCTCCTGTGAGTAGACACAACAGATGTTACGGCTCCGTCTCGGAGCCGTCACGTCTGGGTATCGCGCACTCCGGATTCGCAGGATCTGATCGACGTTGCCGTTCGCCACGTCACGACTCCGCCGCACCCGATGCCAATGCACGTCCTCTCGGTCGAGGAAGTCCGAGGCGGAGGGGGGCTAAGGTCAACGCATGGGAGACGACCAGTCGCTACTCCGCAACATCTCCGGGACAGCGCGGGACCGCCGTGTCAGTGAAGCAGTCGATGAACTTGCACTAGAGGAGACGATTGCTCGCAACGTCCGCCGGTTGCGGCAACATCATGGCGCGTCCGTGGGCGAGATGGCGGCGCGGATCGGCATCTCGAAGGCCATGCTCTCCAAGATCGAGAATGCCCAGACGTCATGCAGTCTCAGCACTTTGGCTCGCGTGGCAGCAGCTTTCGACGTGCCGGTGACATCCCTCTTCCGTGGCGCCGACACCGAGCGGCAGGCGTCCTTCGTCAAGGCGGGCAGCGGTACGGCCATCGTGCGAAACGGTACCCAAGTCGGCCACAGCTACGAACTACTCGGCACTCTGAGGGGCGAACACAAGCGCCTTGAGTCCCTCCTGGTGACCCTCACCCGATCGAGCGAGGTCTACCCCCTCTTCCAGCACGCTGGCACAGAGTTCATCTATCTACTCGAGGGGGTCATGGACTACGGGCACAGCCGCGCCGTCTATCGGCTGCATCCGGGCGACTCGCTACAGTTCGACGGTGAAGGAGCTCACGGACCTGTCGAGCTCGTCGAGACACCCATCCGGTTCCTCTCGGTGATCGCGTTCCCCGACGCCAGTCTTTGAGCTCCACTCGCCTGGCCCGCCCCTTGACTGGCGGGACAGCTGTTCAACCGGCGATGAGTCGGTCAGGGTGGCCCGGTCCTCGGGCGGCCACTTATTCGCCCGAGCGCCCCGACGGCTCCTGGGGCAGCGACTGCTCAGCCCAGATGATCTTGCCCTCCGTGGTGTAGCGAGTGCCCCAGCGGTGAGCCATCTGCGCGACGAGGAAGAGCCCGCGGCCGCCCTCGTCGGTCACGCGGGCATGGCGCAGGCGCGGTGCGGTGCTGCTTCCGTCGGCGATCTCGCAAATCAGCGTGGCATGTCGGATCAGCCGGAGGCGGATCGGGCCGACCGCGTATCGAATGGCGTTGGTCACCAGTTCGGAGACGACGAGCTGGGTGGTGTCGGTGAGTTCCGTCAGGCCCCAGGCTTCGAGCGTCTCAGCGGCGCGTGAGCGCACATCACGGACCCCAGCAGGATCGGCGGCCAGATCCCAGGTCGCCACCTGCTCCGACCCCAGAGTGTGAGCGCGGGCGACGATCAGGGCGAGATCGTCGGTCTGCGGCTCGCAGTGCATCTCGCTCAGCACGCTGTCGCAGACCTCCTCCAGCGAAAGCTTCGGATGGCTCAGCACCTCGGCGAGCTGGTTGAGACCCGACTCCACGTCCCTGCTTCGTGATTCCACAAGTCCATCGGTGAAAAGCGCCAGAAGACTGCCCTCGGCGAGTTCGAACTCACCAGACTCGAACGGCAATGTCCCGAGCCCAAGCGGAGGTCCGGCGGGCAACTCCGGAAACGAGGCCCGCCCCTCAGACGTGACGATCACTGGCGGTAGATGTCCTGCGCGGGCTGCCACACACCGTCCGTTGACCGGGTCGTACACGGCGTACAGGCAGGTGGCGCCGACGACGGATGTGGTGGTCGACCCTCCGTCCGAGGGATCCTCTCCGATGAGGCGGATGACCAGGTCGTCGAGGTGCGCCAGCAACTCGTCAGGGGGCAGGTCCATGTTGGCCAGCGTGTGAACGGCGGCACGCAGCCGTCCCATCGTGGCGGCTGCGTTGATCCCATGGCCGACCACGTCACCGACGACCAGGGCGACTCGGGCACCGGACAATTCGATAACGTCGAACCAGTCACCCCCGATGCCGTCTCTGGCGTCAGCGGGTAGATAGCGAGATGCGACATCCATCGCCGTAGTCGCCGGCAGCACTTCCGGCAGCAGGCTGCGCTGAAGCGTCAGCGCGGCGTTGCGTTCGCGGGTGTAGCGGCGAGCGTTGTCCAGGCAGACCGCGGCGCGCGAGACGAACTCCTCGGCCAGGCGCAGATCGTCCTCCTCGAACGGCCCGTTTGCTCGACGTCGGAGGAACACGGCTGCTCCGAGGCAAACACCGCGGGCCTTGATGGGCACGACCATCAACGAGCCCAGATCGAATTCCCGGATCGAATCCGCGCGGACCAGATCCTCCGCGGGCCAACCCTGCGTTTCAGGGCCGATGTTCACTTCGAGGAGGGCACGCCCTTGAACCAGCGCTCGGATAATCGGTGACGAGCGACCGTACCGGGACGGCTCGCCAATCGCGACAACCGCCTCCGGGCACCCCGAGTGCACCGATTGCTGTGCCACTCTGCGCAGCGGCGGGTCACGGTAGGACGACGGCAAGCCGGGCTCGTCTCCGGCGAGCACGGGGTCAAGAAGGTCGACGGCCGCGAAGTCGGCCAGGCTGGGAACGGCGACTGACGCCAGTTCGTGTGCTGTGCGGACGATGTCCAATGTGGTGCCGATGCGGCCGCCGGACTCGGTCAGCAGCGCCAGGCGTTCTCGCGCCCGCCAGCGATCGGTGACGTCGACACCCATGTAACCGACGCCCAGCACACGGCCCTCGTCGTCATCGACGCGGAAGAACGACGTGGACCAGGCATGGATCCGGTCAGGGTCTGCCGGCGTATAGCCCTGGTACTCCACGTCAAATACCGCCTGCCCGGTCTCCAGGACCCGCTGCATCTGGGCCTCCAGCTCCGGACTAGGAAGCCGTGGCAGCACCTCACTCATCCTGCTCCCGAGACGCACCTCTCTGGGCACCCCCGCCATCCGCTCCAGCGTGGAGTTGAACCAGATGTACCTGAGGTCGGTTCCCATGACCGCCATGCCGAACGGCGAGCGGTTGAGGAAGCGCTCCAGGACCGACTGGCTCACGCCCCACCAGGGAACATTCGTCAGATCGATGGCGGACACGAGCCACAGAGCAGCGTCCGGCCCGGACAGCGGGCAGACCCTCATTCCTACGTCCACCCGATGCCCGTCCCGGTGCCGCACCCCGACGACGCGATCAGCACGCAACGATTCACGTACCTCCCCCGCATCCAGGCCGTGCCCGGGCATGAGCAGCGTCGTGGCCTGCCGCCCGAGCACCTCGTCGTCGCGGTATCCGAGAAGCTGCTCCGCACTAGGGGTCCAGCCCACGACCACACCATGCGAGTCCACCACAGCACTGGCTGTAGATGGGAGGTCCACCGGCGGTGACGCCGATTGCCCCGACCCTGTCGGCTCCACGGGTACGACAAACCTCGAGACAGCGTTGTGGATCATCCTGGGACTCCGACCGCGCTCACGGGTACCAGCCACTGCCGCCCCTGCCCCGCGTCTGACGGACTCGACACAGGGGCCGACTGATCACCGGGTGATCGAACGAGTGACTGGCACCTTCTTCGTAAATCTAGACTACTGTCACGATGTGGACATCCGGAATGTCTAGAGATCCGATCACTGATCGTCGCCGCGGAGACCTCGAGCAGAAGCGACCCCGGCGTCACCGGGGGTGGACAAGCAGCCGTGTCCTCGCGCATCAGCTCCTCACGGCTCGCAAGCGTGGCACCGAGCGGCAGGGGTCAGGCGACGTTCACGCCATCGCGGGAAGACGACACGGCGACTGATCAAGCGTTCGCAGTCCACGCCACAACCTGCCGCACGATGGATCGGGTCAATGCGGCGAACCAGCGAACGGATTGTTCGCCGTTCAGCCAGCTGACCGGATCGCGGGTCGCGAGACAGGCTGGGCGCTGCAATGTGGGGGGTCAGTCCATGGCGGGGGTGTCGAGCCTTCCGAGGGGCACCTCGGCACCGATAGCGTCGCGCTGTGGTGTGACGGTCCCTGCCCGGGCGTGGGTGAACAGTTCGTTCACGCGATCCCGTTCTTCAGCGTGAACGGGGAAGAGGTAGCTGCAGGCGAGGTAGACCACGAGGTTCGCGGCGAGCCCGACCAGGCCGGAGCCGATCCCTCCGAGCCATGGGAGGTTGCCGGCGGCGTTGAAGTAGGGGATTGCCAGACCGACGGCGACGGCGAGACCGGTCAGCATGCCGGCGATGGCGGCGATCTTGTTGCCGCGCCGCCACACCAGGCCGAGGAAAATCGGGACGGCCAGCTGGATGATGACGTGATACGCCAACTGCGCGAGGTTGACCAGATTCGGCCAGTTGTAGGACTCGAAGGCGACGATGACTCCGAGGATCACGAAGACCATCATGGAGAACTTGGCGAGGATGATCTCCTGCTTCTCCCTCAGCGGGATCTGGGCGCCGACGATGTCGTTGGCTACCTGTGTGCCCATGGACTGGATCACGCCGTCGACGAACCCCATCGTGGCGGCGAAGACGATGAGGAGTGCGCATGCCAGGAGCCAGGTCCCGCCCGCGTCCTGGCTGATCGCGAACCATGCCGAGTTCGGGTCGGCGACGAGGTTCTTGAAGGGAATGGCGGCCATGGCGACGAGGATGAGCAAGCCGTAGAAGACCATTCCGATGACCATGGTCTGAAGGGCGCCCTTCTTGACCTCCCGCACACTGCCTGCCGTGTAGATGCGGACGAAGATCATGGGCCAGCACAGGCTGCCAATCATCCCCGAGGCCACGATGCTGAAGTAGTACCAGCCGCCTGCTGGGGACGAGAGTCCGGGGAGTGTGAGATCTGCTGAGGGCAGCCGTCTGATTCCGCCGAAGCCGTGGAAGTAGAACACCAGCAGCCCGATGCAGAGCAGTGCCGAGCCGAGATAGGCCACAATTCCCTGGACCATGTCGGTGATGACCAGGCCGCGCATTCCCATCTGCACGGTCCAGATCTGGCGCACCGCGATGACGGCGACACCGATGGCGAGGGACGTGGTCAGCGAAAGGCGTCCCAAGGAAGCCCAGCGGATCAGTTCGCCCATCGCCTGGAGGCCCAGGACGAGCAGCGGAAAGAGGGCTAGTACGCTCACGGAGCTCGATATGCCCTTGACGCCGACGCCGTTGTAGCGAAGAGCGAGCAGATCGGATTGGGTACGCAGGTCGAAGCGCTTGCCCCATTTCCAGACCGGGCGGGCGATCAGATACATCGCGATCACCCCGAGGACGGAGTACACCAGGGCGTAGAGCGCCAGGACCCCGGCCGCGACCCCCAAGCCGACGAACACCGTCCAGATCGCGCCCGGCCACCAAGAGTTCGTGTAGGCCATGGCGACGAACCAGCTGCTGAAGGACCGGTCGCCGACCGCGTAGGCCGTGAACGTCGACTGGTCGTGCTTCTTCCGCGACACATGGAGGACCGCAATGATGACCGCGAAGAAGACCCCGAGGATCGAGAAAGTGATTGCCATCAGTCGAGTTCCTTTCTGGAGTGTTCGTACCAATACAGGCCCGCACAGACTGCGGTCGCGAAGATGCAGACGCCGAACATGTACCAGACCGACAGGGGAAGCGACAGAACAATTCCGTGCCGCTGGCTCATCCAGGTGTACACCGGGGGGAGCAACGCGCCGAGGTAGACCGCCAAGAAGAGTACGCCGAACAGCGAAACCTTGAAGCCGGACCGCCCACTGCGGGAATTACTGACGGAATGTTTAGACATTTCTCCCCCAAGGGGTATAGAGGTGCACTGGGACGAGGGACTGGCCGATTGTCGACCGTTACTCTTTCTGGCGGCTCAGTAATATTTGTCTGGCAGCCCGAGCTCATGACTCAGCGGGCGCGCATCCTGATGCCGCCGTCGAGTCGGATGGTCTCTCCGTTGAGCATCTTGTTGGTCGCCGCGTAGGCGACCATGGACGCGAACTCCCCGGGGTTCCCGGGGCGCTTGGGAAAGAGGAGCTGGTTCTCGATGGCTGCCTTCGCCTTCCCCGACACCTGCTCGTTGTACATGGGGGTTGCGAAGACACCTGGGGCGATGCTGACCACGCGGATGCCCCGGTCGGCGAGGTCCCGGGCTGCGGCCAGTGTCATGCCGGCGACGCCGGCTTTGGACGCCGAGTAGGCGACCTGTCCCACCTGGCCCTCGGTCGCCGCGACCGAGCTGGTGAGGACACAGACGCCGCGCTGGCCGTCGAGATCGGGCTCGTTGCCCGCCATGACGGCGGCGCCCGCGCGAAGGAGGTTGAGGGTGCCGAGCAGATTGATCTCCAGGACACGGGCGAATGAGTCCGAAGGCTCTGCCTCACCGGTCCGGGGCAGGAGACGTTCGGGTCCCACGATGCCGGCGCAGGCGACCACGAGACGGAGTCCGTGGGGTGCTTGTGCGGCCATCTTGGCGGCCGACAGGCACGTTTCGAAGTCGCGGACGTCTCCTTTGACGTGCTGGGCCTCGGTGGTGGGGCCCCCGTCCGAAGTCACGTCCAGAATCGTGACGTGTCCCCCATGGCTGACCACCAGATCCGCGACCTCGGCGCCCAGGCCGGAGGCACCACCTGAGATCAGGACGCCGCTCCCCCGCAGAACCGACACCGCCTGCTCGGGGTTCACGACTCTCGTCCGATGTGGATCCCTGCCGCGACGCGGTCCCATTCGGTGCCGGTGACGCCGCGCTTGCGGATTTCTGCCTTGATGGTCTTCCCACTCGGCGTCTTGGGCAGCTCCGAGGCGAACTCGATGTACCGCGGCACGGCGAAGTACGGCAGGTGGATCCGGCAGTGATCGACAACTTCTTCCGGAGTGACACGCCTGCTGGTGACCACGACTACCTTGATGTCGTCTTCGCCTTCGTCGGCCGGCACGCCAACGGCAGCACTCTCGATGACGGCGGGGTGGGAGCCCACAGCCCTCTCGATCTCGAACGAGCTGACGTTCTCGCCTCGGCGACGGATACGGTCTCGGATGCGGTCGACGAAGTAGTAGTAACCCTCGTCATCCATCCACGCCGCGTCACCGGTGTGGAACCACAGGTTGCGGAACGTTTCGGCGGTCGCTTCCGGCATGCCGTCGTAGCCGGTGGCGATCGTCCACGCGTGGCGCGGCCGGATGGCGATTTCACCGACTGTCCCGGGGTCCACCGGCTGGTCGGTGTCCGGGTCGAGGAGGGCGAGGTCGAACATGTTGCCGTACGGCTTCCCGGAACTTCCGGGGCGAGCGGGGTCGCCGTCGGGGCGGAAGAGCACCAGGGATATCTCCGTCATCCCGTATGCCTCCACGCACTCGAAACCGAAGCGCTGAGGGAAGGTCCGCGCGAGCCTCGAAGGCAGCGGAATAGCCAGGACCCGCCGCAGGCAGTGATCGGTGTCGCTGTCCCGGATGGGCTGGGCGTCGAGGAACTCCGTCATGACCCCGAGGAGGCTGGAAACGGTCGCCCCGCTGGTCCGGATGTCGTTGAGCCAGCCCGACGCGCTGAAGCGTTTGGCGAGGTACACCCGGGCGCCTGCGATGAGTGCGGCGTACACCTGCGCCCACTGGGCGTTGCTGTGGAACAGCGGCAGACACACGTAGTAGGTGTCGTCGCTGGTCAGGGCGAGCCGATCCGTGACCTGGCGACCGAGGAGGTACGCCAGACCGTGGGGGGCAAGGACGCCCTTGGCAGGTCCGGTCGTGCCGGACGTGTAGATAATGGAAGCCAGATCTCGGTGGGTGACGGACACGACCTCGTGCAGCCGCGGCAAGGCCGCGAGATGATCGAAGGCGCTGCTCGCCCACCGGGTGGGTGCGGAGAACTGACCGTGCACGATGACCGTCCTCAAGGACGTGAGATCGTCGGCCACCTCTTCGAGTCGTGTGATCAGTGCCGCGTCGACCACGGCGACCTTGGCGCGGGAAAGGTTGACCGGGTGGGCCAGGGAATGCCCTCGATTGGCGGTATTCACCGGCACTTCCACCGCCCCGAGGAGGTTGGCCGCGAACCAGGTAAGGACGAACTCCGCCGAGTTCTCCATCAGCAGAAGCACCCGGTCACCCTGACGAACGCCTCTCGCTCGGAGTCCGACGGCGACACGCTCCGCGCTAGCCAGGGTCTCGGCGTAGGTGAGCGTCCGGCCGGTCTCGTCGGTAAGGAAGATGGCGTCGGGGCGTGCGGCTGCCTGGCTGCGTAGGACGGACCCCAGGACCCATTCGTCAGGGCGTGGCTCCAGGTCGGTGTGCGGCTCCGGTCTGCGCGGACCACCGAGGTCGAGGCTCCTCACTGGTCTGCTTCCGCTACGGAGTACAGCGTGTAGTGGCTGTACTTACCCAGGGGCGTGACGGGCGCTCCGACGGTCACCGGGACGTCGGCTGGAGCGTCGAGCCGGGCGGTGATGAGCCGGGCGCCGTCCCGTATGACGCCGACGACGTAGGGGGCATCGGGAACGCCGACGCGGATGACGGTGTACGACTCGAGGGTCGGCATCACGCTGCTCCAAGGATGGTGACGGTGGCGGTGGCACCGGCGCCACCGAGGTTGTGTGCCATGCCGACGCGCGCGCCGGGAACCTGGTTGGCCGCGGTGCCGCGGAGTTGGGCGACCACCTCGTGCACTTGGGCGAGACCGGTCGCTCCTACCGGGTGGCCGCGCCCGAGGAGCCCACCGCTGGGATTCACAACGACACCCGGGCCGCTGCTCGTGGTGAGCCCTTCGGCAATGGCGAGATGCGCTTCGCCGTGAGGGAAGAAGCCCAGGTCGCCGACATTGACGACTTCGGTGATGGAGAAGCAGTCGTGCAGTTCCACGACGTCGACATCCCGAGGACCCACGCTGGCACTCTTGTAGGCGCGCTGAGCAGCCGCGACGGTCGCCGGGAAGCTGGTGAGCGTTTCCATGTGGCGGATACCCACCGGCCCGGACGTCTGCTCGCACGCCAGCACACGCACTGCGCCGTCCCGCGAGCCGGTTGTGTGGGCGAGGTCGGTGACGACCGCCGCGGCGGCACCGTCGCTGATGGGTGAGCAGTCGAGGAGGCGAAGGGGATCCGCGATGAGCTTCCCGGAGGCGATCTGATCAGCGCTCACCGCTTCACGGAACATCGCGTTCGGATTCGTGATAGCGCTGGCGCGGTTCTGCATGATGACGGCTGCCAAATGCTCGCGCCTGGAACCGTACCGGGCGGCGTGGGCATTGGCGACCAGGCCGAAGAACCCTGGGAATGTCAGGCCCGCCGCACCGTCGGTGGACATTTCCCCCGCTTCGGTCAGCAGCTTCGTGATGGCTTCGGTTCCCGGACGCGTCATGTGCTCGGCGCCGATGCAGAGAGCCGCTGTGGCCGCGCCGGCGGCGACGGAGAGAACGCCGTGGCGCAGCGCGATGCCGGCGGATCCGCATGCCCCCTCCACGTTGGTGGTGGCGACATTGCCGAGCCCAAGCCTGCGCGCGACCACGGATGCGATGACGCCCTGGCCGTCGATGCCGCGGCCCAGGAAATTGCCGAAGTACACGGCATCGATCTCGGACCTCTCCAGGCCGGAATCTGAAATGGCCATCTCCCCCGCCTCGACGGCGAGGTCGATGAGGGTCTTGTCAGGATGGCGACCGAATGCTGTGGTGGCGGTGCCTGCCACGAAGGCGTGATTCACGCGGACTCCCGGGTTGTGGAGTTGGATCCCTCCTCTGACTGAATCTGAGTACAGGGAGGGGGTAACCAGCTTCACAATCCGGTCGAGACACTGCTACCGCCCGGTGTCGCAAAACTGAACGCCTACTTCCTCTTTCTGACTGACCACGCCGCCGTCGCGTGCACACGCACTCCGCCGCGGCTGGTGGTCGGCTCAGAGGGCGAGGATCACCTCGAGCGTGCGGGGGCCGTGTACGCCCTCGACCCGTTCCAGTTCGATGTCACTCGTCGCTGAGGGACCACTGATCCATGTCTGCGTGCGCACTTCGGTAAGCGCCGCGACGGCGTCCGGCACCCCGGCGACCACCTGGTCGCGGCGGACCACGACGAGGTGGTAGTCGGGCAGTAGCGTCAGGGCTCGAGTGCCCTGGTCAGCGGCGTCATGGTCAAGAACGATCGTTCCGGTGTCGGCGATCGCGACGCAGCAGGCGGTGATCACTGCGTGCGTCAGCGTCAGCGTGGGCACGTCTGCGGGCCCGCGCGCGGCGTCCGGCGCCCAGGCAAGTGGTGTCCCGGGTGCGGCCAGGACACGGGTCGCGCCCCGTTCGGCCAATGCTCCGGCGATCGAGCGCGCGACGCCGTCGGCGGCCACGACGCGGACATGGGCGCCGTAGTCGCGGAGACGGTCGGCGAACAGCTCGATGTCTCCTGGGCCTCCAGATCCGGCCCTGCGGTAGTTCCGCACGATCGGGGGCGTCGGACTGTTCTGGTCCAACGCGGTTGTGATTCTGGCCAGGATCTGGTGGCGTGCGGTGTCGCGGGCTGTTCGAGTCATCGGGACTTCCACCAGTCTTGAAAGGTCTGGGCAGGGGGACGCGGCAGGTCGCGGGCCGAGGTCCACCTCGAGATCGGGGGCGGCAGGTGGCCGATGCGGCCTCGTCGTCTCCCGAGCAGTCGGCCGGACCGGCCCGCGCGCAGCACTCCGCGCCAGCGGCGGGGGCCGGACATCAGCCAGGCGAGCAGACGCATGACCAGCTTCTCGGGGTGAGTGCGGCCCTTCTCCCCGGTCACGCGCTCGCGCAGGTGCACCAGCATCGACGGGATGTCGATGGCGACCGGACAGACGTCGTAGCAGACGCCGCACAAGGAGGAAGCGAACGGCAGCGTGGGATTCTCCTTGACCCCCGTCATCTGCGGCGAGAGCACCGCGCCGATCGGTCCTTGGTAGGTCGAGCCGTAGGCGTGGCCGCCCGTACGCTCGTATACCGGGCAGGAGTTCAGGCAGGCCGAGCAACGGATACAGCGCAGTGCGGCACGACCGTCGGGATCGGCGAGGGTCGCTGTCCTGCCGTTGTCGACAAGCACGACATGGCTGGTCTGCCCCTCCGTCGGTCCCGTCCACACCGAGGTGTAGGGGTTCATCCGCTCACCGGTCGAGGAACGGGGCAGCAGCTGAAGGAAGACCTCCAGGTCCTGCCATCTGGGCAGCAGCTTCTCGACCCCGACGACACTGATCAGCGTTCGGGGCAGGGTCAGGCACATCCGACCGTTGCCCTCGGACTCCACCACAACCAGGGCGCCGGTCTCAGCCACGCCGAAGTTCGCTCCGGAGATCGCCACGTCGACCGTTTCGAACTTGCGCCGCAGGTGCTGGCGTGCCGCCTCGGCAAGGGCCGACGGGGCGTCGGTGAGGCCGGGATCGACACCCGGCATCTCCCGGAGGAAGATCTCCCGGATTTCCGCCCGGCCGCGGTGGATCGCGGGCACCAGGATATGACTGGGCCGGTCGCCGCCCAACTGCACGATCAGCTCGGCGAGGTCCGTCTCGATGGCGCGTACGCCGATGTCGGCCAGCGCCTCGTTCAGCCCGATCTCCGCAGTGGCCATGGACTTGACCTTGATCACCTCGGTGGTTCCGGTGGCCCGCACCAGGTCTGAGACGATCCTGTTCGCCTCGTCGGCGTCACGGGCCCAGTGCACGGTCGTACCGCGTTCGGTCAGCGCCTGCTCGAAGCGCAGCAGATAGCTGTCGAGGTGTGCGAGCACCTCGTCCTTGATGGCTGCTCCGGCCGCGCGCAGCTCCGCCCAGTCCGACATCTCGCCGACGACCGCGGCGCGTTTCGACCGGATCGTGCCGGTCGCTTTGGCGAGGTTCTGGCGCAGCTGCGCGTCGCCCAGAGCATCGCGGGCTGCTTCGGGAAAAGGCTGACCGGTCAGGTTGCCGAGGCCGGCAGGCATACCGAGGAAGGTCATCGCGCCACCGCTTTCATTTCGGCGTCGGTGCCGGCGGTACTCGCGAGGATCTCGGCCAGGTGGAGGGTGCGCACCCCGCTGCGCAGCCTGCTGAGTCCGCCACCTATGTGTATCAGGCACGACGCATCACCGGCGGTCAGCACGCGAGCACCGGTCTGTATCACGGCGCTCATCTTGTCGGCCAGCATGGCTGTGGAGGTGTCGGCGTTCTTCAGCGCGAACGTGCCGCCAAAGCCGCAGCAGCTCTCGGCCGCCGGCAGCTCCACGAGGTCGATGCCGCGCACGGCGCGCAACAGCCGCAGCGGCCGGTCGCCAACGCCGAGTACGCGCAGGGAGTGACAGGTGGGGTGGTAGGTCACGGTATGCGGGAAGTACGCCCCCACATCCGTGGTTCCCAGGACGTCGACCAGGAACTCCGATAGTTCGTAGGTCCGAGAGGCCGCTTCCGCGGCGGCGTCGGCCAGCCTCGGGTGGCCATGCGCACGGACGACGTCGGCGTGCTGATGTCGGATCGACCCGGCACACGATCCGGACGGTGTCACAACGACATCGGCGGTCGCGAAGGCCTCGACGTGGTTGCGGATGATCGGGACAGCCTGGCCGCCGTATCCGGTGTTGATGTGCATCTGCCCACAACACGTCTGGCCCGGCGGCACGAAAACCTCATGGCCGAGCCGTTCCAACAGCCGGACGGTGGCTTTCCCCACATCGGGAACTAGCCCGTCTACCAGGCAGGTGGCGAAGAGTGCGATTCTCATGGCCGCAAGGTTAGGGTCATGTGGTCAGACCACACCACCCCTGTAGGCTGATCGTTTTGGAGGGGCGAATGCCGACGGCAGGCAGTTTCGGAGCGGTACTCCGCCACGTCGAGGGCGAACTGGCCGCCGGCAGGCTGGTCGTGGGCCAGCAGCTACCCCCTGAGCGGCGACTGGCCGAGGACTTGGGAGTGAGCCGACCCACGGTGCGTGAGGCCATTCGCGTGCTGCAGGCGCTGGGCGTGGTGCGCAGCGGTGTCGGGTCCGGCCCCGAGGCCGGAACCACGGTGATCGCGGATCCTGCAGGCGGGATAGGTGCCGCGTTGCGGATGCATCTGGCGAGCCGGCGGCTTCCGATGAAGGACCTGGTCGAGACCCGTGTGATGATCGAGAGCGTTTCCGTGCGCGCTGCCGCCGAGGCGCCCCGGCAGGGGGAGCTGGACCACGCCGCCACCTTGCTGCATCAGATGGACGCTCCTGGACTTGACCCTTACGCCTTCCACCAGCTCGACGCGGACTTCCACGTCACCCTGACGCGAGCCGCCGGTAACGAGGTCAACACCGCGATCATGGCCGGTCTGCGGGATGCCATCCATCAGACCATTCTCGGCGCCGTCGCCACGCTGCCCGACTGGCCACGCACCGCGATGCGCCTGCGGCGCGAGCATCACGCGATCCTGCGGGCCGTCCGCGCAGGCGATAGCGAGGGAGCGGCAGAGCGGGTCGCCCAGCATGTACGCGGATTCCACTGAGCACCGTGTGCCATTACGGTCCGCGGCCCCGGCAACCAGCACAGCCACCGCGAACGCCGACCAGGACCCACCCGGCACAAACGACCGTCTCGGCCCACCGCTTCTCTCGGTGCTGCGGCCAAGTCGCTATGGTGGTCGCAGAGGCGCTACGCAAGCCATGGTCCAGCCTCACGTTCCGAGCCGAGGTGTATCGCTCATGACTGAGGACATCCGGCACATCGTCGACGCTCTCGCCGCCGAAGTCGCACGGTCCATCGTGGTCGTGACTCCCGACATCCGAGTCATTACCCACAGCACCCACCTCGGCGACGAGGACACCGTCCGCGTCAGAGGCATTCTGCAACGCCAGGCTGAGCCTGCTGCCATCGCGCACATCAACGCCCAGCGCGTCTCGATGTGGCGTGAGTCCGGGTTCATCCCGGCGAACGACGACATCGACATGAAACGTCGCTCCTGTACCGCCGTGCGCTGGCGCGGACAGCTCCTCGGCTACCTGATGATGATCGACGAAGCGCACACTCTCAGTACGAGAGACCTTGAGCGGGCCGAGAAGGCAGCCGCCTCCATCGCCGCCATTCTCAGCGACATCGCGCAGGAACAGACGAGGCAGCAAGAGGCGAAAGAGAACTGGCTGGCCGACCTACTGGGGCCCGAGAACGAAACCCGACAACGAGCCGCCCGGACGCCGCCCGACGGAGTCCAGGTCGCCGCGGGGGCCCCGGCGCACATCGTGGTCGTGGAGACGGTCGCAAGCCATGCCATGTCCGCCCCCGAGGCCGATGCCGTGATGCGCACCGCTCTCACCGCTGTCGCCGCCATGACGGAGACCGCGTCCTGCGCCTACCTCAGCCGAGATGGGCAAGGCGTCATGTTGCTCACTCACGCACACCCGCCCACGAGAGTCGAACTCACCACGCGGCGGGTCCTCGAGGCTCTCACCGGCCATGCCGACATCAAGCGCGCTGCCGTCGGCCACTCACATGCCCCTGACGGCCTCACCGAGGCGAGCGCAGCCTACGAGCGGGCCACCACCGCTGCCCGTGGAGCCCTCCTGCTCGAAGGCCACGGCGACATAGTGGATTGGGCGGACCTCGGCATATACAGCGTCCTGCTCGACATGAACTCCCGGACACTCCACCGCCTGGTCCCAACCGGACTCCACGCACTCAAGGCCGCCGATCCCTCCGGAGTCCTTCTGCAGACCGCGGAGGTGTACCTGGACTCCGCCGCATCCCCGCCGACAGCGGCCACCGCATTGCACATACACCGCACGACCCTCTACTACCGCCTCGGCCGCATACACGATCTGTCCGGGCTCGACCTCGCCGACGGCAATGACCGGCTCACCTTCCACCTCGGCCTACGCGCTCTGCGCGTCCTCGACGCCTCGACAGGCCGTACCGCCCCCTGAGCATCGACCGGCTGCCCGACACACGCACCTCACTCCGGACGCAGCGGCCACAGCAGGTGTTCCTACAAACCGTGCAAGTGGTGACGCAGGGTTCCGATACACAGCGGATAGTGGCGGACACCACACTCTCCATACGGTGATCGTCACATCGGAGTCCTGGCCTGCGACGGCCGCCGGTCGGCACAGCCTCGGACGCCCTGCCAAGGAAGGCAAGCTCATCGAGACGCGTCCGCGTCGGCGATTCCATACAGCTCAGGTGATCGGTCGACTGACGTATTGCGCCCGGACTTGCCCCGATAAATCCTGTATGAAAGCCCCAGAGAGGTGAGGACCATGTCCACCATCGATCGCGCGCCCGACTCCGTCGAGCTTGAGCACCACTACGCCGATCTCGAGGAAGTCCGGCTCCACTATGTGACAGCGGGCTCAGGGGACCCCCTTGTGCTGGTGCACGGCTGGCCCACCACGTGGTATGAGTGGCACAAGGTCATTCCCTTGCTCGCGGGCAACTACAAGGTGATCGCACCCGATCTTCGCGGACTGGGCGACTCGTCGCGCCCGGCGTCCGGTTACGACAAGCGGACGATCGCCAACGACCTCTGGCAGCTGCTCCACGGCGAACTCGGACTCGAATCATGGAACCTCGTCGGCCACGACTGGGGCGCCGTCGTCGCATACGCGCTCACCGCCGCGCACCGCGACGCGATCCGTCGACTCGCGATCATCGACATGTTCATTCCCGGCGACGGACTGTCCCTCGATGACCATGGTGGCGCACGCTGGCATCACGGCTTTCATGTGGAGCCCGGGCTCGCCGAGGGTCTGATCAGCGGCCGCGAGGAGACCTATCTCCGATGGTTCTATCGGAACTATGCGTACCGCGACGATGTCTTCAGCGATGACGATGTCGCCGAGTTTGTCCGCAACTACAGCGATCCCGAATCGCTGCACGCTGGATTCGAGTACTACCGCGCCTTCACACAGGACATCGCTGACAACGAAGCAAGCCGCGCGGAAGGCAAACTCAAGATGCCCGTCCTCGCGGTCGGCGGTGCACACTGCATGCCGGAGGGCTACGGCGTTGGCCCGGTTGTCGCGCTTTCCATGCGGCAGATGGCCGAAAACGTCAGCGAGGTGATCCTTCCGGAGTGTGCTCACTGGGTCCCCGAAGAGCAGCCGAACGTGCTCGCGAAGCATCTCCTGGACTTCTTTGGCGGAGAAGCACAGAACCTCTGACCGAGACGAGCCCACCCCACATCAAGCCATCGGTAGGGATAGTTCATGAACATCAGTGAATCGGATCTGCCGTTCCTTTCCGCCACGGAGGCTCTTGCCGCCTTCAAGTCGAAGGAACTGTCTCCGGTCGAACTCGTGGATGCGCTGTTCGCACGGATCGACGCCGTGAACGGCGATCTCAACTGCTTCACGTACACGTACTTTGACCGAGCCAGGGAGCAGGCTCGCAAAGCCGAACAGATCTACGCGTCGTCGCCGGATTCCGCGAGACCTCTCGAGGGCATTCCCTGCGCGATCAAGGACTGGCACCCGGTCAAGGGCGAGATCACGACCTACGGCTCGCGGCTGTTCAAGGACTTCCGGCCGGAGCAGTCCGCGCCTACGGTGCAGCGGCTCCTCGATGCCGGCATCATCCTGCACGCCCGCACGACCACCCCGGAGTTCGCACACAGCGGACATACGCAGAGCCCTCTCTGGGGTGTCACCCGCAACCCCTGGAATCTCAGCTACGGTCCAGGCGGTTCGTCCGGTGGCGCGGGGGCGGCGCTCGCCGCTGGGATGACGACCATCGCTGACGGCACCGACGGTGGTGGTTCGCTTCGCTCGCCGGCCTCGGTGAACGGGGTCGTGGGATACAAGCCACCCTTCGGACGCAACCCCGTCGACGCGGACCATCCAAACGAGTCCCTGCTGTGCTACGGCCCGCTGACGCGCACCGTCGCGGATGCAGCGCTCATGCAGAACGTCATGTCGGGCGTGTATCCGGGAGACATCACGACCCTTCGTGATCGCCTGACACTCCCGAAGAGTTTCGAGTCAGTCGCCGGTCTGCGCGTCGCGGTGTCGATGGACCTCGGATACTGCGAAGTATCCGAGGCGGTAAGGGCGAACACGATGGCGGCGGTCAAGACGTTCGAGGAGCTGGGCTGTACGGTCGAAGAAGTCGACCTCGGCTGGGACCAGAGCGTGCTCGAAGCCTGGCTCGCGGCTTGGGAGGGCGCCGTCTGGTCCCTGACCAAACACCTCTACACCCCCTGGCGCGCCCAACTCGATCCCTTCCTGGTCCAGCAGATGGAGGCGGGCTCGAGGCGCACGGTTCCCGAGTACTACGCCGTCAACAGCGTTCGTCAGAGGATGTACCAAAAGCTTGGACCGATCCTCGAAGATCACGACGTTCTCCTCTGCCCCACCTTGGGGATCCCGGCGGTCAAGGCGGACCATCAGAACGACGATGGAACGTTCGAGATCAACGGGAAACCCACGCATCCCTACATAGGCTGGATGCTGACCTACCCGTTCAACCTCCTCAACCAGTGCCCGGTCATGTCGGTGCCAAGCGGCTTCGACGGAGAAACGGGGATACCTATCGGTCTCCAGATCGTAGGCAGGACGTTCGACGACACGCAGGTGTTCCGGTTCGCATCCGCGCTGGAGCGGGCGCGTCCATGGCATGAACGACGGCCCCCCCTCCGCCTCTCCTGAGGCAGTCTCAACACAGCGCTTCGGCGTCCTCCGGTTGTCCTGTCACAAGCTCTTCTCGGAGCCTACGGGCGACCGGCGGCCGTCGCGCTTAGCAAGACCAGCGGCATCTGGATGTCTGTCCAAGGCTTCGCCGTAACCGCCAACGCCACCAATCACATTCCGTGGCATCCGCTTCGACTGCACTGCACGGCCTGGAACACGGCCGCCACCGCCGGGTGTCTGGACAGCCAATCCGGGGGTGCGGTGAACGGCAGCGGCAACAATCCGCCCAGCCCGACCGTCGCACCAGGCGCGGTGACCGTCTCCCGTGGCGACACGACACGATGCGGTCCGCGATCGTGGTTGCGCTTCTTCCTGCGCAGGTGACGGCCGACGATGCCGTGCTTGCGCATCAGCCTGGCCACGCGCTTGCGGTTGATCGTGTGGCCGAAGCCGCGCAGTTCGGCATAGACGCGCAGCGCGCCGTGGTTCCCGCGGTGTTCGGCATGGATTTCGCGGATCTCGGCGACCAGGACGTCTTCCTCGGACTGCCGCCCCGCCCGCGCCTCGGCGCCGGCGATCCACCGGTAGTAGCCCGAGCGGGAGACCTCCAGCACCCTGCATATCCGCTTGATGCCGAACATCTCGGCATGGGTGGAGACGAAGTCCCGCGCGACGGTCTTCACTTCAACTCCTGGGCGAAATACGCCGCGGCCCGACGCAGGTTCTCCCGCTCCAGCTGCCATTCCGTCTCCGCCTTGGCCAGCCGCGCGTTCTCCACCCGCAGCCGGGTCAACTGGGCCTCGGTGTCCTGCGATGCTCCGGCGGCGACTGGACGACCGTCGGCGTCACCCAGGCCCCCAGCGTCTCGGGTTCGCGCAGCGAGGCGATGATCCTGTGGCACTGCAACAGCGACAGGTACCGGCCCGCTCAGGAGGCTTTTGGGGAAGAGTTGGCTGAAGGGCGTCTCCACCCGCCACCGGCAGCCGGTCTTCGTTCCGCTGCCGAGCCATGTGCGCGCCTCGGCGATGCCTGCCCCAGCCGCCGGAAGACGTCAGGACGCCGCTTCGAACTCCAGCCTGCGCATGCGTCCCCGCCTCGCCATCAACCCACCTGACAATCAGGGGATGTTACAGCGAGCGTGAGAACGCAAGCGCCGCTGCTGGGCATCTCGACGGCCGTTGACAGCTGGGCCGCTGGCCCAGTTCCATCCGCCGCAGACCACGGGACACACGGCTGCCTGAACACGCTCCCTGCGACGTGACATGGAGCAGCGGATACACGTCTGTGCCACGTCGAACGCGCTGCTCCTCCCCCGCGCCCGGGGTGCCGCCAGCACCAGGGGTGTCAAGATCAATCGGCTCGAGAGAACGTCGGGCCCTTCGGGCAGCGCTGGGGAGCACGAGCTTTCACTGGGAGAAGTCCTGGGTCATCCACCAATTCCCGCCGCCCCAGTAGACGGCTATCCCGACGTACATGAGATTCGGGTTCAGGATGTTGCGAAGGTGCCCGTCGTTCGGCGACTGCTCGCTGAGCATTGCCTGGGTCGCAGCTGCGGGATCGCCCATGCCTATGTTCTCCCACCCCGCCATGCCATGAACTCCCTCGGCCCCGTCACGGTCCTGGGCCGCCGGTTCGTTGGGGCACTGGTGTTGTAGGCCGCATCCGGACGCCATCACCAGGTTGTGGGCCTGGGCGGCTCGGCTGAGCCCGTCGAGGAGGGTGTACGGGCGCAGTCCGTGGTCGGTCCGCGCCTTGTTGATCATCGCGAGCACTTGCTGCTGCCGGGCGAGAACTTCAGCGGTGGGAGCACCCTGCCCATTGGAGTCGGCGGAGGGCTGCGCGGGGGGTGTGGTCGCAGCGGCAGCTGGCGATGTGGAGGGCGCGGCCTGTACGCGATGTGTGGTCGTCGGCTCCGGTGTCGGTGTGAGGGACGCTGAGGGTGCCGCGCTCGCCGAGCGTGAGGCAGACGGTGTGGCGTCCGCGCTCGCATCCGCAGATGAGGGTGTGGACAGGACCGGGGAGGTGTGGCGGTCGAGGGCTGAGAGGGCGGTTTGGTCGTTGGCCTTATGGTCGGAAGTGTCCGGGCCCGGGATCACCGTCGCGACACCGATCGCCGCCGCGATGGTGGCCGAGAGCGTGACCGCTACCAGGGCGGGCTTGGCGGCGAGCGAGGCGAGTGAGTGCCCGGCGCGGTGCTTTGGAGCCCGGTGCCGGGTGTGGGCACTCGGTCGGGCGGCCACCGACACATCGGCCGACGTGACCTCGTATCCCGCGTTGCCCCTGCCGGCCGTGAGGATGTACGCCATGAAGCCGACTGGCAGCGGCACCAGGGCCAAGTTCACCAGCAGGCGCTCGGGTGGAATCAGATCTGTGCCCAGCCCTCCGCAGGTCGCGCATGCGCGTACGTGCCGGGCCAGCCGCTTTCGCCAGAGCCCGCTCGGCTGCCCGTCCCATGTCGCGATGATCGAAGACAGCTCGACGCAGCGCGGATCGGCGGCAAGGGCCCGCACGATCAGCCGTGCACTGTCCAACTGCTCCTTCATCCGGCTCACCCTGACCGTGACATGGTGCGAGTCCAGGCCGATCGCCTGGACCAACTCCGCGCGCGTGAGGTGCCCGGCAGCGACCAGCCACCAGAGTGAAAGCAGCTCTCGGTCGCCCTCGTCCAGCCAACGGGTCGCTTGGACAGTCTCCCGCCGCTGACCGGAGAGGCCGAGTCGGGTCAGCGAGAGGTCTACGAAGTCCGCACCGGGGTCGGCGACGTCGTCCATTACCTCGCCCAGCGCCTTGTCCGAAGTGACATGCGACTGGCGATACTCCCGGACCTGACTCATCGTCACCGCGACCAGCCAGGAACGGAAGGCATGTTCGTCACGGAGTCCGGGCAATCCACGCACCACGCGCAGCATCGCCTCCTGCACGACATCGTCCACGTCCGCACCCCGCGACAGGGACCGCCCGACGATGTTGTAAACCAGCGGAAGATACCGGCCCACCAGCTCCTCCACAGCCTCCTGCGCGCCCCCTCGCGCAGCTGCCACCAGCTTCACGTCCAGTGTTTCACTCGACATTCCCGCGCTCCTTCAGCACACCTCTGACTCTGCCGTACATGAGTGGAGACACCTGAGAGAACCGCCGGGTCACAAAAATCCCGCCTCCGCTTGCCGCAGGTACCGCACTGGATCGTAGACACGGAGAACGCGGGCGGACTCCTGGCCGAACCATCCGGTCCTGAAGCCCGGCCCACCCGACAGGTCGCTGGCACATCGGTCCGGGTCAGCCCGGACGAGGGCAGCGGTGATCTCGGCTGCCGAGCGGGGCTCTGCCTGCTGGGTGAACTGGTCGCGGACCAGGATGACAAGCGTGGGCTTGGCGGCCTTCACCCCTACCGACGAAGGCTTTCCGCCCTCGTGGCCGCCTTCTTCGGGTTTGCCAGCCGGGCTGGTATTCTGCGGGGCCGCGTCTTCTCCGGCCGACGTGCGACGCGGTTTCGGCACCTCACCGGCCTCCTCCACTTCGGGCTCGGCTGCTTCCTCCGGCGCCCCGGCGGTTGAGCCCGCAGTACCCAGGGCGCGCTGCACTTGCAGAATGATCCTTGCGCAAGGCGCGCAGACGGTCTTCGAGAGCGGCCAGTTCAGCGCCGACGCATTGCCCTGAATGTCGGCTGCCACTTGGGCGCCGTACTGCGCCTGGACGCCCTTGCCCTCCATCTGAGTCTCGGACACGGTCGTTGCGTCTTTGCGGTGTACTTGCGGCTGGCGACGCATCGTACCCGTAGTGTCCAGAGGGGAGGACCCCAGGTGCCCGCCTCATGACAACGATGCCTGCAAACGCACCGCAGGCTCATGAAGCGACCGGGACCCGCTCCCCCACGGGGGGCGGCGGGGCCCGGTCGCTGAGCTGCCCCCGCAGGATGATCCGCTTGTGAGACGCCGGTCTCCACGGCTCATCCTTTGGTGGCGCCTCCGGTGAGGCCTTTGACGAAGTGGCGTTGGAAGGCGAGGTAGAAGATGAGGATGGGGAGGGTGGCTAGGAACA
>NZ_JBFAXL010000078.1:0-35002 GCF_040680795.1 Streptomyces sp. NPDC051976 | reverse complement strand
CGGCCGGTGGTCCGAAGACAACGCGTCTGCCCCATTGGGGCCGGTGGTGACCTGCAGCCCGTCGAGGGCTGGTCGCGCAGTTCCCCGCGCCCCTATCGGGGCGAGGTCTTCCCCGAACGCGGCGGGGGCCGCGGGAAAGTCGGTGCGGGGGGTGGGGCGCGGGCCCTTAGGATTGGGGCTCCACCACCGTCGAACCCGCAGAGGATCGCAATCGCATGCCTGGCATCACGCGCGAGGAGGTCGCGCACCTCGGCCGGCTGGCACGTCTGGAGTTGTCCGGCGAGGAGCTCGACCACTTCGCCGCCCAGCTCGACGACATCATCGGCGCGGTAGCCCGAGTGTCCGAGGTGGCCGGCGTGGACGTACCGCCGACCTCCCACCCGCTGCCCCTGACCAACGTCATGCGCCCGGACACCGTCCGGCCGTCGCTGACCCCGGCGCAGGCCCTGTCGGGCGCGCCCGCCCAGGAGCAGCAGCGTTTCAAGGTGCCCCAGATCCTCGGGGAGGACTGACGTGACGGACATCATCAGGCTGACCGCCGCCGAGACCGCAGAGAAGATCGCCTCCGGCGAGCTGACCGCGGTCGAGGTCACCGAGGCGCACCTCGCCCGGATCGAGGCCGTCGACGAGAAGGTGCACGCCTTCCTGCACGTGGACCGGGAGGGCGCGCTCGCCCAGGCCCGCGCGGTGGACGCCAAGCGTGCCGCCGGCGAGCCGCTCGGCCCGCTGGCCGGTGTGCCGCTCGCGATGAAGGACATCTTCGCCACCGAGGGCGTGCCGACCACCGTCGGCTCCAAGATCCTCGAAGGCTGGATCCCGCCCTACGACGCCACCGTCACCCAGCGGCTCAAGGCCGCCGACGTGGTGATCCTCGGCAAGACCAACATGGACGAGTTCGCCATGGGGTCCTCCACCGAGAACAGCGCGTTCGGCCCGACCGGCAACCCGTGGGACCTGACCCGTATCCCCGGCGGCTCCGGCGGCGGCAGCGCCGCGGCGCTCGCGTCGTACCAGGCCCCGCTGGCCATCGGCACCGACACCGGCGGCTCGATCCGGCAGCCCGCCGCGGTCACCGCCACCGTCGGCGTGAAGCCGACCTACGGCGGGGTGTCCCGCTTCGGCATGGTCGCCTTCTCGTCCTCGCTCGACCAGGGCGGGCCCTGCGCCCGTACGGTGCTCGACGCGGCGCTGCTGCACGAGGTCATCGCCGGGCACGACCCGCTGGACTCCACCTCCATCGACGCGCCCGTGCCGCCGGTGGTCGAGGCGGCCCGCAGCGGAAACGTGGCGGGTCTGCGGGTCGGCGTCGTCAAGGAGTTCGGCGGCGAGGGCTACCAGGCCGGTGTCGTCCAGCGCTTCAACGAGTCCGTCGAGCTGCTGCGCGAACTGGGCGCGGAGATCGTGGAGATCTCCTGCCCGTCGTTCACCTACGCGCTGGCCGCGTACTACCTGATCGCGCCGTCGGAGTGCTCCAGCAACCTGGCCCGCTTCGACGCGATGCGCTATGGCCTGCGGGTCGGCGACGACGGCACCAAGTCCGCCGAGGACGTCACCGCGCTGACCCGCGAGGCCGGATTCGGCCCCGAGGTCAAGCGCCGCATCATGCTCGGCACCTACGCGCTCAGCTCCGGCTACTACGACGCGTACTACGGCTCGGCGCAGAAGGTCCGCACCCTCATCACGCGGGACTTCGAGAAGGCGTTCGAGCAGGTCGACGTGCTGGTCTCGCCGACCACCCCGACCACCGCCTTCCCCATCGGCGAGCGGGCCGACGACCCGATCGCGATGTACCTGGCGGACCTGTGCACCATCCCGACCAACCTCGCGGGCAACGCGGCGATGTCGCTGCCGTGCGGTCTGGCTCCCGAGGACGGGCTCCCGGTGGGCCTGCAGATCATCGCTCCCGCGCTCAAGGACGACCGGCTCTACCGGGTCGGCGCCGCTGTCGAGGCCGCCTTCGTGAAGAAGTGGGGCCACCCGCTGCTTGAGGAGGCACCCCAGCTATGAGCACCAAGTCCAAGGGCAAGTTCGGCACCTACCTGACCATCGGGACCACCCTGTTCGCCGCCTTCAGCAACATCAAGAAGGTGCGCGCCGCCAAGGGCGAGAACGACACGCTCCAACTGGTGGACGGCCTCATCCGCGTCGCCGCGGTGGCCACCGGCGTGGCGCTGCTGGTCCGCGAGCTGCGCGAGGCCACCGACGACGACATCCTGACGGACTGACCGGACGGACTGAGAAGGTAGAGGGAACTGTGACCGTCACGGAGCTGCTGTCCTACGAGGACGCGCTGGCGTCGTACGACCCGGTGATGGGCCTGGAGGTCCATGTCGAGCTGGGCACCAGGACGAAGATGTTCTGCGGCTGCTCGACCGAGCTGGGCGCCGAGCCCAACTCGCAGACGTGCCCGACCTGTCTGGGGCTGCCCGGCGCGCTGCCGGTGGTGAACGCGATCGGCGTCGAGTCCGCGATCAAGATCGGCCTCGCGCTGAACTGCGAGATCGCGACGTGGTGCCGCTTCGCGCGGAAGAACTACTTCTACCCGGACATGCCGAAGAACTTCCAGACCTCGCAGTACGACGAGCCGATCGCCTACAACGGCTACCTGGACGTCCAGTTGGAGGACGGCGAGGTCTTCCGGGTGCAGATCGAGCGCGCCCACATGGAGGAGGACACCGGCAAGTCGCTGCACGTCGGCGGCGCCACCGGCCGTATCCACGGCGCCTCGCACTCGCTGCTCGACTACAACCGCGCCGGCATCCCGCTGATCGAGATCGTCACCAAGCCGATCGAGGGCGCGGGCGCGCGGGCGCCCGAGGTCGCCAAGGCGTACGTGGCGGAGCTGCGTGAGCTGATCAAGGCGCTGGAGGTCTCCGAGGCCCGGATGGAGATGGGCCAGATGCGCTGCGACGTGAACCTGAGCCTGCGCCCGCACGGCCGCGAGAAGTTCGGCACCCGCAGCGAGACCAAGAACGTCAACTCGCTGCGCAGCGTGGAGCGCGCCGCCCGGTTCGAGATCCAGCGGCACGCCGCGGTGCTCTCCTCCGGCGGCACGATCCTGCAGGAGACCCGGCACTTCCATGAGGAGGACGGCTCGACCACCTCCGGGCGGATCAAGGAGGAGGCCGAGGACTACCGGTACTTCCCCGAGCCCGACCTGGTGCCGGTCGCCCCGGCCCCCGAGTGGGTCGAGGAGCTGCGCGCCGGGCTGCCCGAGCTGCCGCGGCTGCGCCGCAAGCGCCTCCAGGAGGGCTGGGGCATCTCGGACCACGAGATGCAGTCGGTGCTCAACGCGGGCGCGCTCGACCTGATCCTGGCCACCATCGACGCCGGGGCCGACGCGGCCTCGGCCCGCAAGTGGTGGATGGGCGAGCTGGCCCGCCGGTCGAACGAGGACGGCGTGGAGCTGGCCGACCTGCCGATCACCCCGGCGCAGGTGGCCCGGGTCTCGGCACTGGTGGCGGCCGGCGAGCTCAACGACAAGCTGGCCCGCCAGGTCATCGAGGGCGTCCTCGCGGGCGAGGGCGACCCGGACCGGGTCGTCGAGCGGCGCGGCCTGAAGGTCGTCTCCGACGACAGCGCGCTCGGCGCGGCCGTCGACGAGGCCATCGCGGCCAACGCGGCGATCGCCGACAAGATCCGCGGCGGCAACCTGGCCGCGGCCGGCGCCCTGATCGGCGCGGTCATGAAGCTCACCCGCGGCCAGGCGGACGCCAAGCGGGTCCGCGAGCTGGTCCTGGAGAAGCTCGGCGTCCAGGGCTGAGCACACCGCCGCGCACACGGCGGTTCCGGAGGGCGGTACCCCAAGACGGGGTGCCGCCCTCCGGCGTTCCCGGGAAGACGCGTGGCGTGGGACACCTGTGAGGAAGCGCACGAAACGCCCAAACGATCATTTTCCGCTGCGACAGTTGCGCGGAGACCTCCGACGCCGTATGCCACGCAGGGAAAGCAGGGAATGGCCGCACTCGCCCGCTGGTGTATCCGACGCCGTCTGACGGTCGTCCTCATGTGGCTCGCCGTGCTCGCCGGGCTGACCGCCGCGGCGGGGGTGATGGGCTCCGCGTACTCCCAGAAGTACGAGGCGCCGGGCACCGAGTCCGGCTACGCGACCACCCTGCTGCGCGAGGCGTTCCCCGGCCAGGCGGGCGACACCGACACCATCGTCTGGCACACCGACAGCGGCACCGTACGGGCGTCCGAGGTCGAGCAGACCATGACCAAGGTGCTCGACCAGGCCCGCGCGCTGCCCGGGGTGGCCTCGGTGACCAGCCCCTACGGCGCCTCGGGCGGCGTGACCGCCACCGACGGCGCGCAGATCAGCCGCGACGGGCACACCGCGTACGCGACCGTCGGCTTCGGCCAGGAGGCCGACGGCGTCAGCCGCGGCCAGGCGCAGGCGCTGGTCGACACCGCCAAGTCCGCCGAGCGCCCGGGACTGCGGGTCGCCCTGGGCGGCGCGGCCGTCGGCGCCACCGAGTCCAGCAGCGCCAACCTCAGCGAGCTGGTCGGGATCGGGGTGGCCGCCGTGGTGCTGCTGGCCGCCTTCGGCTCCTTCGCCGCGATGCTGCTGCCGATCGCCACCGCGCTGGTCGGCGTCGGCACCGCCTACATGGGCATCGTGCTCCTCGGCCACGCCATGACGGTGGCCGACTTCGCGCCGATGCTCGGCATGCTCATCGGCCTCGGTGTGGGCATCGACTACGCGCTGTTCCTGGTCACCCGGCACCGCAGAGGGCTCAAACGCGGCCTGCCGGTGGACGAGGCGGCCCGGCAGGCGGTCGCCACCACCGGCAGGGCGGTGGTCTTCGCGGGCGGCACGGTCTGCGTGGCGCTGCTCGGCATGCTGATCCTGCGGCTCAGCTTCCTCAACGGCGTCGCGGTCGCCGCCTCGCTGACCGTCCTGCTCACCGTCGTCGCCTCGGTGACCCTGCTGCCCGCGCTGCTCGCGCTGATCGGGCCACGGGCGCTGAGCAGGCGGGAGCGGCGGGCGCTGGCCGAGCACGGCCCGCAGCCCGAGGTACCCGCCGGGCTCGCCGCCCGCTGGTCGGCCTTCGTCGAACGCCACCCGAAGCTGCTGGGCGCCGTCGCCGCCGTCGTCATGCTGGTCCTGGCGCTGCCCACCCTCACCCTGCAGCTGGGCTCCTCCGACCAGGGCAACGGCCCGGCCACCGCGACCACCCGCCAGGCGTACGACATGCTGGCCGGTGACGGCCACGGCGGCGGCTTCGGCCCCGGCACCAACGGCCCGCTCACCCTGGTGGCCACGACCGGCGGCGCCGACGGCAGGGTCGCCCTCGACAAGCTGCCCGACACCCTGCGGCACACGCCCGGTGTGGCCTCCGTCAGCCCCGCCGAGATCGACCGGGCGGGCGACACCGGCACCATCACCGTCGTCCCCGACACCTCACCGCAGTCCCGGGCCACCTCCGAGCTCGTCCAGCGGCTGCGCCACGACGTGCTGCCCGCCGCTGAGCAGGGCACGGGCCTGCGGGTCTACGTCGGCGGGCCGACCGCCAGCTACGACGACTTCGCCGCCGTCATCGTGGGCAAGCTGCCGCTGTTCATCGGCTGCGTGGTCGGCCTGGGCTGCCTCCTGCTGCTGTTCGCCTTCCGCTCGCTGGGGATCCCGCTCAAGGCCGCCGCGATGAACGTGGCGGCGGTCGCGTCGTCCTTCGGCGTGGTCACCGCGATCTTCCAGTGGGGCTGGGGCACCGAGCTGCTGGGCCTGGGCCGCGCCGGGCCGATCGAGCCGTTCCTGCCGGTGATCATGGTCTCGGTGCTCTTCGGGCTCTCCATGGACTACCAGGTGTTCCTGGTCAGCCGGATGTACGAGGAGTGGCGGGAGACCGCGGACAACCGGCGGGCGGTACGGGTCGGGCTCGCCGAGACCAGCCGGGTGATCAACTCGGCCGCGGTGATCATGATCGCGGTCTTCCTGGCCTTCGTGCTCAGCGGCGACCGGGTCATCGCGATGTTCGGCATCGGGCTGGCCGCGGCCGTGGCGCTGGACGCCTTCGTACTGCGCACCCTGCTGGTGCCCGCCCTGATGCACCTGCTCGGCGACGCGAACTGGTGGCTGCCCGGCTGGCTGGAGCGGCGGCTGCCGCGGATCAGCATCGAGCCGTCCGGCGGCGGGCTGCCCGAGGCGCTGGACGTGGAAGAGGCCCTGGACGCGGAAGACGTGCTGGCACTCTCAGACAACTCTCAGCTCGCTCTCAGAAAGGCTCCCTACGGTGCGGGCCATGGAGACCACGAAGACCACCAAGGAAGCCGCGCCTGAGAACGAGGCAGCGGAGCAGGAGATCGCACCAGGTCTCCACGAGACGAGCAGGTCCGGCACGGCCGGTGAGCACGGGGCCGTGTCCGAGCCCGAACTGGAATCGACCACGGAGACCGACAGCGCGGACGACGCCGTCGAGGACGCCGTAGCGGCCACCGAGGGCGGTGCGGAGGCCGCGACCCCGTCCGCCGTGTCCGCGATCGTCACCGGCGCCGCGGCCGTCGCGGGCGCCGCGCTCGCGCTGTCCTCGCTAACCGGCACCTGGCTGAGCAACGTCGTCTCGCAGCGGCAGGGCCTCATCGGCCAGATCAAGACCTCGGGCGGCAGCCCCAAGGCGCAGATCGCCGCCGGATACGGCACCCCCTGGCACACCATCGCCCTGGTCAACGGCATCTTCGCGGTCGTCGCCCTGCTGGTGTGCGGCGGCGTGCTGCTGCACCCCGCCTCGCGCGCCCGCGCCGCCCGCGGCCACTGGAGCCAGGCGCTGGCCTGGGGCGGCGCCGTACTGGCCCTGATCGGCCTGCTGATCGCCGGCGCCATGTGGTTCGACCTCTTCGCCGACCTGCCGGTCGTCCCGTCGGCCTCGTCCTAGGCGCTTCCTGAGGACATCGCCCGCGTCCTAGGCGTCTTCCGCGCCGTCCTAGGCGTTCCCACCCGGTGCCGGGGCCTGTCTAAGGCCCCGGCACCGTCGTCGTGCCCTCGTAGGACCCCCGCCTAAGGCGTCGCGGGCGGCAAGTTGAGGCAGACGCCCGATGTGGCACACCCCCCTTGGAGACGAAGATTGTCTCATCGCAACAAGGACAACATCCAAGGGAGAACACGATGTTCAGCTACGAACTCCAGCAGATCCGCCGCTCCGAGCTCCAGGACCGCGCCGCCGAGTGGCGCCTGGTACAGGAAGCCAAGGCCGCTCGGGCCGACGCCCGCCGGGCCCGCAAGAGCACGGCGCACGCCGCACAGCGGTCAGGATCCACGGGGGATCCGTCGTCCGATGTCACCGCCGCTCCGGCGGCCGGTGGCACGGCGGCGGGCGAGGTCGTCACCGTCCCGCTGATCAAGAAGGCCATCCACAAGCTGCACCTGCACAGCGCGGCATGACCGCCCGGGCCGCCGAGCCGACGGGCGCGGTCACCCCCGATGCGATCACCGGCGTATTCGGTGTCGCACCGGGGGACTCGCGTGCCATGCTCGACAGCGTGCAGACCCAGTCCCTGAGCCCCGAGTTCATCGGCCGCGACACCGAGCTGACCTGGCTCGCCGCGGCCCTGGCCGCCGCCGACGCCGGCGAGCCGCAGGCGGTGCTGATCGGCGGTGAGGCGGGGGTCGGCAAGACCAGGCTCACCGAGGAGTTCCTCACCGCCGCACGGGCCGCGGGCGCGGTCACCGCGATCGGCGGCTGCGTCGAGATCGGCGCCGACGGACTGCCCTTCGCACCGGTCTCCTCCGCACTGCGCGACCTGCACCGCACGCTCGGCTCCGAGCTGACCGCCGCCGCGGCCGGCCAGGAGGCCGACCTCGCCCGGCTGCTGCCCGAACTGGGCGAGGCGTTCGGCGGGCCCCGCGACCCGCACGACGAGGACGGCCGCGTCCGGCTCTTCGAGCTGACCGCCCGGCTGCTGGAACGGCTCGGCACGGACCGTACGGTCGTGGTGGTCGTCGAGGACCTGCACTGGGCCGACCGCTCCACCCGCGAACTGCTCGCGTACCTCTTCCGCTCCCTCCAGCGCTCCCGGCTGCTGATCGCCGCCACCTACCGCGCGGACGACATCCACCGCAGGCACCCGCTGCGGCCCTTCCTCGCCGAGACCGACCGGCTGCGGACCGTACAGCGCATAGAGCTGTCCCGGTTCAACCACGCCGAGGTCCGCCGCCAGCTCATCTCGATCCTGACCTCCGCACCGGAGGACACCGTCGTCGACCAGATCTTCGACCGCTCCGACGGCAACCCCTTCTTCGTCGAGGAGCTGGCCTGCAGCATCCACCGCGGCTGCGCCACCGGCGCCACCGGCATCAGCGAATCCCTCCGCGACCTGCTGCTGGTCCGCGTCGAGGCGCTGAGCGAGGACGCGCAGCGGGTCGCCAAGTTCGTCGCCGAGGGCGGCAACACCGTGGAGTACCGGCTGCTCGCCGCCATCACCGGGCTCGACGAGGACGACCTGCTGGACGCGCTGCGCACCGCCGTCGGCGCCAACATCCTGCTGCCCACCGACAGCGGCGACGGCTACCGCTTCCGGCACTCGCTGGTACGCGAGGCGGTCGGCGACGACCTGCTGCCCGGCGAGCGCAGCCGGATCAACCGGCGGTACGCCGAGGCCGTCGAGGCCGACCCTTCGCTGGTCCGCGCCGACGAGCGGGCCGCCCGGCTGGCCACGTACTGGTACGCGGCGCACGCCCCCGACAAGTCGCTGCCCGCGGTGCTGCGCGCCGCCGCCGAGGCCCGCGCCCGGCACGCCTACGCCGAGCAGTACCGGATGCTGGAACGCGCCCTCGAACTGTGGGACGACGCCCCCGCCGAGACCCGCGACGGCCTGCGCCCCGCCGACTACGCCGAGTCGTACCCGCCCTGCGGCTGCGACCCGGACACCCCGCTGAGCTTCCTCGACCTGCTGGCCGAGGTCACCGTCGCCGCCCGGCTGTCCGGCGAGCGCGAGCGGGCCTACGCGATGGCCAAGCGCGCCCTGCGGGTGATGGAGCGCAACGGCACCGACGACCCGCTGCGCGCCGCCTGGTTCTGGGCGCAGCGCAGCCGTGTCACGGAGGATCTGGGCCGCGGCGACGGCTGGGACGAGCTGTCGCGCGCCCGTGAACTGGTCCGCGGGCTGCCGGCGTCCGCCGCGCACGCCGAGGTGCTGTCGATGATCGCGGGCTGGATCATGGTCCACAAGTCCGGCGCCGAGGGGCTGGCCATCGCCGCCCGCGCCGTCGAACTCGCCCGGGACGCGGGCGCCCGCGACACCGAACTCCAGGCCCGGGTCACCTACGGCCTGCTGCAGGCCGACAACGGCGACATCGACGGCGGCATCGCCGAGGTCGAGGAGGTGCGCAAGCTGATCAGCGACTACCCCTCGCACGGCATCATCGCCCGCACCTACGGCAACCTGGCGTCCGTGCTGGAAGGCGCGGGGCGCTCCCGCGAGGCGATCGACATCAGCCGTGAGGGCCTGCGGCTGATCGGCGTCCAGGTCGCGCACACCACCCGCTCCTGGCTGCTGACCAACGAGGGCGAGTCGCTGGTGGCGCTCGGCCGGTACGCGGAGGCCGCGGTGCCGCTGGCCGGGGCGAAGGAGCTGGTGCGGGGCGGCTATCTGCGCGGCGGGATCGAGATGTACCTCGGGTACCTGACGCTGCAACAGGGCGACGTCGAGGCCGCGTTGAAGCATCACGCCGCCGCCACCGAGGTCTTCCGGCACGACACGCAGCCGCAGCACCTGCTGCCGATGCGTACCCTGTCGCTCCAACTGGCCGTGGCACAGGGCCGGTTCGACGACGCCCGGCAGCACCTGCTGGACGGGATCGACTACGGCTTCCCCAACGGCACCACCCGCTTCACCTGGCCGCTGCTCGCGCTCGGCACCGCCGCCGAGGCCGACGGGCCGTGGCTGGCCACCGACGACCCCGAGCGGGCCCGTGTCCTGGAACGCGTCCGGGTCGCCGCGCGCGAGCTGCCCCGGCCCACCCCGCTCACCGAGGCGTACGCGCTGCTGGTCGACGCGGAGCTGGCGCGGGCGGAGGGGCGTACGGCGCCGGAACTGTGGGCGGCCGCCGCCGCGGCGTTCGAGCGGCAGGAGCGGCCGTACGAACTGGCCGTGATCCGGTCGCGGTGGGCGGAGACGCTGCTCGCCGGGGGCCACGAGGCGCGGGAGCGGGCCGGGTGCCTGCTCGCCCAGGCGCACGTCACCGCCGAGGAGTGCGGAGCGCGGCCGCTGGCGGCCCGGATCGCCGAACTCGCCCACCGGGCACGGCTCACGCTGGACCGGCCGCTGCCCCCGGCCGCCGCGCCCGCCGCGCCCTCGGACCCGGTGGAGTCCCTCGGACTCACCGCCCGCGAGCGCGACGTGCTGCGCCTGGTCGCCGACGGCCGCACCAACCGGCAGATCGCCGAGGAGCTGTTCATCTCCCCGAAGACCGCCAGCGTGCACGTCTCCAACATCCTGGCCAAGCTCAACCTGTCCACCCGCGGCGAGGCCGCCGCCCTCTCGCACCGGCTGCATCTCTTCCCGCAGACCACCCGCTGAGGCGTCCGGCCGGGTGGGTGCGGTGAGCGCCCGCCCGGCCGGTAGTCCTGGCAGGATGGCGGCATGGAACGAGTACTCGGCATCGGCGGCTACTTCCTGCGCGCCTCGGACCCGGCGGCCCTGGGCGCGTGGTACCGCGACGCCCTGGGCCTGGACGCCGACGAGAACGGCCTGTGGCAGCAGGGGGAGGGCCCCACGGTCTTCGCGGCCTTCGAGTCCGGGACCGACTACTTCGGGTCCCGTACGCAGCAGACCATGCTCAACTTCCGGGTCGGCGACCTGGACGCGATGCTCGCCCAGCTGCGCGCCAAGGGGGCGGACGTGGCCGCGGAGACCCAGGACATGGCGGGCATCGGCCGCTTCGGCTGGGTCACCGACCCCGAGGGCAACCGGATCGAGCTGTGGCAGCCCGCCTGATCACGTCCTTCCGGGGGCGGCCCCCGGTCAGCTGACCTTGAGGCTCAGTATCCGGTCGTCGGCCTTGGTCGGGTGGCCGCGGCCGTCGGTGTTGCTCGTGGTCAGCAGCAGCGTGTCGGGACCGGTGGCGATCACCGTACGGAGCCGGCCGTAGGTGCCGGTGAAGAACGCCTGCGGTGCTCCCGAGGTGGTGGCGCCGTGCAGCGGGATGCGCCACAGCCGCTCACCGCGGAGCGAGGCCATCCAGATGCAGCCCGCGGCGTACGCGATCCCGCTGGGGGACGCCTCGTCGGTGTGCCACTGGGCGACCGGGTCGACATAGCCCGCGCGGTGCGCGATGCCCTCCACCACCGGCCAGCCGTAGTTCTTGCCCGGCTCGATCAAGTTCAGCTCGTCCCAGGTGTCCTGGCCGAACTCGGACGCCCACAGCCGGCCCTTGTCGTCCCAGGCCAGCCCCTGCACATTGCGGTGCCCGTCGGAGTAGTCCAGTGAGCCCGGCGTCGGGTTGTCCTTGGGCGGCTGCCCGTCCGGCGTCATCCGCAGGATCTTCCCGCCCAGCGACGCCTTGTCCTGCGCCAGCCCGCGCTGCCCGGTCTCGCCGGTGCCCGCGTACAGCATCTTGTCGGGGCCGAAGGCTATCCGGCCGCCGTCGTGGATCGTCCCGCTGGGTATGCCGCGCAGGATGGTGTCGGGCGCTCCGAGCTGCTCGCCCGCGGGCCGCGAGGGGTCGTAGAGCATGCGCGCGATGCGGTTGTCGGACTCGGTGGTGAAGTAGGCGTAGACGAGGTGGTCGGAGCCGAAGTCGGGGGAGAGGGCCAGACCGAGCAGGCCCGCCTCGCCGCCGGGGGTCACCCCGGGGACCACGCCCACCGCGGTGGTGGTGCCCTTGTCGACGTCGACCCGGGTGATCCTGCCGGTGTCCCGGGAGCCCACCAGCAGCGAGCCGTCGGGGAGCTGGACCATGCCCCACGGGGAGTTCAGGCCCGAGACCACCGTGCCGGTGACCTTGGCGGTGCCGGTCGCGGGGGCCGCGGTCTCGGCGGCGTCCGTGGTGCCGGTGGGCGCCACCGAGGACGGTCCGCCGGACGCGGGCGGCCTGGACGAGGACAGCAGCGGCGAGACCCCGCTGCCGCCGCCCGAGCACCCCGCCAGCAGCAGCGCGGCGGCGGCCGCCACCGCGGCACCCCTGGCGGCCCGGGCCGAACCCGCCCGCCGTGTCCCGGCCCGACGGCCCCCGGCCGCCCCGCCACCCGCGTACCCGCTGTCCGGCGTCACCGCGCTCACTCCCTTGATCCGCCCCGCCTTCCCCACCAGCACACCACACCCCCGCACCACTCCGCAGGCCATGGCACGGGTCACCGACTAGTCCCACGACCCCCGGACCGGCGGCAGCTCCGCGATCTCCGCGAGGTCGGCGTCGCTGAGCCGCAGGGCGGCGGCCGCCGCGTTCTCCGCGGTCCAGCGGGACGACTTCGCGCCGGGCACCGGCACCACGCCGGGTGCCTGGGCCAGCGTCCAGGCCAGCGCCACCTGCGCGGCGGTGGCCCCCTCGTACCGCTGGGCGATCCGCCGCAGCCCGGCGACGATCGGCTGGTTGGCGGCCATCATCTCGGCGGTGAAGCGCGGATGCCGGGCGCGGAGGTCGTCCGGCTCGAAACCGCCGCCGGGGGTCAGGGTGCCGGTGAGGAAGCCGTTGCCCAGCGGCATCGCGGCCAGGAAGCCCACCCCGTGCCCCGTGCACCACGGCACCAGCTCGTCCAGCGCCTCGGGGGACCACACCGACAGCTCGGCCTGCACACAGCTCACCGGGAAGACCTGCTGGGCGCGGCCGAGGTGCCGGATCGTTTCGTCGTGCATCCGCGCGCCGGTCCTGCGATTCCCGCGCGCCCCCACCGCGGACAGCCCGAGCGCCCGCACCTTGCCCGCGGCGACCAGTTCGGCCATCGCGCCCCAGGTCTCCTCGATCGGCACCTCGGGGTCGACCCGGTGCAGCTGGTACAGGTCGATGGTGTCGGTCTGCAGCCGCCGCAGCGACGCGTCGCAGGCCCGTTTCACGTACCCGGGACGGCCGTTGGCGACGATGTGCTGCTCGCCCACCAGCAGCCCGCACTTGGTGGCCACGAACGCGTCGCCGCGCCGCTCCTTCAACACCCGCCCGAGCAGCAGCTCGTTGGTGAACGGCCCGTACATGTCGGCGGTGTCCAGCAGCGTCGTACCGTGGTCGAGCGCGGTGTGCACCGCCCGCAGCGACTGCTCGCCGTCCTGCCGCGACGCGCTGTACGCCCAGCTCATCGGCATGCATCCCAGGCCCACGGCGCCCACTTCGAGAGCTGCTGCACCGATTGTCCTGCGCTCCACCCTGCCCGACCTCCTCAAGAGGGCCCACTGTCCCATACGAGCGCCCGCTCAGGGCCTGTCCGGCGGATCACGAACGGCCCCTTCGGCGCCTGGCACGCACGCCCGCCGCGTTGCCGAAATGCCCAAATAGCTCCGCTATGAGGGCATCTGGGGGCACCTCCCAGCGGTAGCTGGGGGAGCCTTGCGCTCGCACGCTCCCCCAGACTTCGTTCGGGGGTGCCCCCGGACACCGCTTGGACCGCCCATGATCCGCCGGACAGGCCCTAGCCTCCTGACCATGACCGACAACAGCCTGGCCCGCCGCCCGCAGGTATGGATCTCCGTGCCGCCGCAGGACATCGAGGGCCTGCCGGACGCCTTCAGCTATGTCTACTGGGACGGCACCGGTGACTTCCCCGCCGATCCGGCCGACGCCGTGTTCTATGTCGTCCCCTACATGAAGGGCCCGACCGCCGGCGCGCTCCCGCTGCCGCGGATGACCGGGGTGCGCGTGGTGCAGACCCTGAGCGCCGGTGTGGACCACATCGCGCCGCATCTGCACCAACTCCCGCCCGGCGTACGCCTGTGCAACGCGCGCGGGGTGCACGAGGCGAGCACCGCAGAACTCACTCTCGCGCTGATCCTCGCCTCTCTGCGCGGTATCCCGCGCTTCGTGCGCGGGCAGGACGCCGAGGAGTGGCACAGCGGTTTCTACCCCGCGCTGGCCGACCGTACGGTGCTGGTGGTCGGCTACGGGTCGATCGGCGAGGCCGTCGAGGACCGGCTCGTGCCGTTCGAGTGCGAGGTGCTGCGGGTGGCACGCGGCGCCAGGACCTCGCCCCGCGGACCGGTGCACGCCCTCTCCGACCTGCCCGAACTCCTGCCGCGGGCCGATGTGGTGGTGCTCACCACGCCGCTGACCGCACAGACCCGCGGCCTGGCGGACGCCGGGTTCCTGGCCCGGATGAAGGACGGTGCGCTGCTGGTGAACGTCGCCCGCGGGCCCGTCGTCGACACCGAGGCGCTGCTCGTCGAGACCGAGAAGGGACGGCTGACCGCGGCACTCGATGTCACCGACCCCGAGCCGCTGCCCCCGGGCCACCCGCTGTGGCACGCGCCGGGCGTACTCGTCAGCCCCCATGTCGGCGGCAGCACCTCGGCGTTCATGCCGCGCGCCCGGCGGCTGATCCGCTCGCAGCTCGTCCGGTTCGCCGCTGGTGAGCCGCTGGACAACGTCGTCGCCACCAGTTGACGGCGGCTTGCCGCGCGTAACCGCCGGGCGGTCAGGGCACCAGTGGAAGAAGGGTGGAGGCTCCGCCGGACGCGGTTGGCACCGGGTGACTGCGCCGGGCGTCCGGCAACTTCCCTGTGGTCACGCTGAGTAGAGGAACTATGTCCCTGAGTGACGGATCTGGTGTATCGTCCCGACCGGGGGACACGCTGCGGCCGGACGTCACGGCCGGGGCGATGTGAACGACGAGCAAGTGAAGGGGGGCGACGGGCGATGCACGGCCAGTCGCACGGCCAGCGGAGAGCCTCCGCCACGCGGGCCCACGCCGCATTCCGCACCAGCGCGCACCGGAGCACCGGACGCTGTACCACCGCGCGGCCGTTCGGGCCGCGCCGACGACACCGCGCCGCACGGTGAGTTCCACCGAGGCGGTGCTCGCCAGGCCGCCGGAGAGCGGCGGCAGGACCGGACTGCTGCCCCAGTTGCTGGTCGCCGTGCTCTGCGGCGGCTACACCACCGGCGCCGCCATGGGCTGGGGCTCACCCGAAGTGGCCCTGGTCATGGGGGACTTCGGGCTCTCCGCCGCCGCGGCCACCGCCACCGTCTCCTCGCTGGTCTACGCCCGTACCGTCACCAGCGGGCAGCGCCCGGCCTGGCTGCTGTTCGCGATGTCGTCGGCGATGGTCGCGCTCGGCAACGGCATCTGGGGCTGGTACGAAGTGGTGCTCCGCCGCCCGGTGCCGCAGACCTCCGCCGCCGACTTCTGCTTCCTGATGTTCGCGCCGCCCGCCATCGTGGGCCTGCTGGTGCTGGCCAAGCGTCCGGTCACCAGAGCGGGCTGGGTCTGCCTGGTGCTGGACGCCTCGCTGATCGGCGGCTCGCTGCTCACTCTTTCGTGGAGTCTGGCGCTGGCCCGCGCCGCCGAGACCGACGGGCCGAGCACCGCGCGCACCGCGCTCTCGCTGGCCTATCCGCTGCTGGACATCGTGCTGGTCAGCATGGTGCTCGCGCTGCACTTCCGGCGCTCGGCCGCCAACCGCGCCGCCGTCAACACCGCCATCGCCGCACTCGCGCTGACCGTGCTGTGCGACGCTCTGTTCACCTCGCCGATCCTGCGCGAGCACTACCGCTCCGGCCAGATCCTCGACGCCGGCTGGTTCGCCGGCAGCATGCTGATGGCGTACGCCCCCTGGGTCGGCACCCGGGAGCAGCCGCCGCGCCGCACCCCGAGCCCCACCCGCAAGGTCACCGGATCGCTCACCGCCCTCACCCCGTACCTGGCGGCGGCGGTCTGCACCCTCGGCATCCTCTACAACGTGATCAACGGCGAGAAGTGCGACCGGGTGGTGCTCTTCACCGGCTGCACCGTCGTCCTCGCACTCGTGCTGCGCCAGGGCATCATGCTGCTGGACAACATCTCGCTCACCCAGGAACTGGCCCAGAAGGAGAACCACTTCAGATCCCTGGTGCAGGGGTCGAGCGACGTCATCATGATCGCCGCGCCGACCGGGGTGCTGCGCTACGTCAGCCCGGCCGCGCAGGGCGTCTACGGCCGCGACCCCGAGGAGCTGGTCGGCACCGAGCTGGCCGCGCACATCCACCCCGACGACCTGGGGCGGGTGGTGCACGAGGTCCGCCGCTTCCTGGCCGCCCCGCCCGGCGACGAGCCCGTCACCCGGATCGAGTGCCGGATCCGCTCCGGCCACGCCCGCACCGCCCAGGACTGCTGGCTCAATGTCGAGTCCAGCGTCAACCGCTACCAGGGCGGCCTGATCTTCAACAGCCGCGACGTCACCGAGCGGGTCCGCCTCCAGGCCCAGCTGCAGCACAACGCCTCGCACGACCCGCTGACCGACCTGCCCAACCGCGCGCTGTTCACCGAGCGCGTCGGCAAGGCGCTGCGCGGCCGCCGCGCGGGCGACGACGGCCACGCCGCGCTGCTCTACGTGGACCTCGACGGCTTCAAGGCCGTCAACGACACCGTCGGCCACCAGGCGGGCGACGAACTCCTCGTCCAGGCCGCCCGCAGGCTGCGCGACTCGCTGCGCTCCGGTGACACCGCCGCCCGGCTCGGCGGCGACGAGTTCGCCGCCCTGATCTGCGGCGCGGGCGCGGACCGCGGGCAGCGCGAGGACCGCGTCCACGACATCGCCGACCGGCTGCGGGCCGCGCTGTCCGAGCCGTACCGGGTGGAGAGCGGCGAGGTGCGGGTCGCCGCGAGCATCGGCATCGCCTTCGCCGAGCCGGGGGTGACCCCCAGCGAGCTGATGCGCAACGCCGACCTGGCGATGTACCGGGCCAAGCAGGCGGGCAAGGGCCGGGTGGAGATGTACGCCCCGCAGATGCAGGCGGACGTGGTGCGCCGCACCGAGCTGGCCGCCCGGCTGCGCAGGGCCGTGCACGACGGCGAGTTCACCCTGCTGCACCAGCCCGTGGTCGAGCTGGACAGCGGGGTGATCACCGCGGTCGAGGCGCAGGCCCGCTGGCGCTCCGCGCAGGGCATCCTCTTCACCCCCGCCGAGTTCCTGCGCGCCGCCGAGGACACCGACCGCTCGTTAGAGCTGGGGCGGTGGCTGCTGGAGGAGGCCGTCGGGCAGGCCGCGCTGCGGTACGGCGCCGGCCACCGCGTCCCGGTCGCCGTCCGGCTCTCCGCCCGCCGCCTGCTCCACCGCGACCTGCCCGTCACCGGCATCGAGTCCATGCTCACCCGCCATGAGCTGCCGCCCGGCTGCCTGGTGCTGGAGCTGGCCGGCGGCGACCCGCGCATCGCCCTGGACGAGCTGGAGCGGCGGCTCACCGCGCTGCGCCGGGTGGGCGTCAGCATCTCGCTGGGCGGTTTCGGCGGCGGCTACGCGGCCCTCACCGCGCTGCGCAGGCTCCCCGTCGACCTCGTCAAGCTCGACCGCTCGTTCGTGGAGGGCGTGGTGGAGTCCGCCCGGCTGCACAAGATCACCAGGGGTCTGCTGCGGATCGCCGCCGACCTGGGCATCCGCAGTGTCGCGGAGGGCGTGGACCGCCCGGAGCAGGTGCTCGTGCTGCGCGACATGGGCTGTACGCACGGCCAGGGGATGGCCTTCTCCGGGCCGCTGGACGAGCAGCGGCTGCGCGGGTCGCTCACCCGCGGCGGCTATCCCGTACCCCAGGAAACGCCCCGTGAGCAGGTCTCGTCGAACGGCCTTCCACTGCCCTCGCGTGGCTCAAATAATGAGACGCGCGTCCCACCCGCTTGACACCCGTACCCCCCCGGGAGGAAGGTCAAAGCCATGCGCACCCGAATTCTCGTACTTGGAAAGCGCGTCGGCTGACCGAGGCAGTAAAGCCTCGCACACGCACCGGCGCGCTCCCCTCGCTTGCCTCACGGCACGAGGGGTTTTTTGTTGCCTGGCACCCAGACAAAACCCTCATCTTCGAGAGAAGAGAACGCAGATGACCGAGCAGGCCAACGGGTCCCACCACCCGCAGCCGCGGACCCGCAACGCGGCCCCCGCCGCCACCACCGCCGAACGCATGACGGGCGCGCAGGCCCTCATCCGCTCCCTCGAGGCGGTCGGCGCCGACACGGTATTCGGCATTCCGGGTGGTGCCATCCTGCCGGCGTACGACCCGCTGATGGACTCCTCGAAGGTCCGGCACGTCCTGGTCAGGCACGAGCAGGGGGCCGGCCACGCGGCCACCGGCTACGCGCAGGCCACCGGCAAGGTCGGGGTGTGCATGGCGACCTCGGGTCCCGGCGCGACCAACCTGGTGACGCCGATCGCCGACGCCCACATGGACTCGGTGCCGCTGGTGGCGATCACAGGCCAGGTCGCCTCCAAGGCGATCGGCACCGACGCCTTCCAGGAGGCGGACATCTGCGGCATCACCATGCCGATCACCAAGCACAACTTCCTGGTCACCGACGCGGCCGACATCCCGCGCACCATCGCCGAGGCGTTCCACATCGCCTCCACCGGCCGCCCGGGCCCGGTCCTCGTCGACATCGCGAAGGACGCGATGCAGAACGAGACGACCTTCTCCTGGCCGCCGCACCAGGACCTGCCCGGCTACCGCCCGGTGACCAAGCCGCACGCCAAGCAGATCCGCGAGGCCGCCCGGCTGATCAACGAGGCCAAGCGCCCGGTGCTCTACGTCGGCGGCGGCGTCATGAAGGCCCGGGCCACCGCCGAGCTGCGCATCCTCGCCGAGCTGACCGGCGCGCCGGTCACCACCACCTTGATGGCGCTCGGCTCGTTCCCCGACAGCCACCCGCAGCACGTCGGCATGCCCGGCATGCACGGCGACGTCGCCGCGGTCACCGCACTGCAGCGCGCCGACCTGATCGTGGCGCTCGGCGCCCGCTTCGACGACCGCGTCACCGGCCGCCTGGACACCTTCGCGCCGTACGCCAAGGTCGTGCACGCCGACATCGACCCGGCCGAGATCTCCAAGAACCGCGTCGCCGACGTGCCGATCGTCGGTGACGCCCGCGAGGTGCTCGCCGATCTGATCGTCGCCGTCCAGGCCGACCACGAGGCCGGCCACAAGGGCGACTACTCCAGCTGGTGGGACCAGCTCAACTTCTGGCGCAACACCTACCCGCTCGGCTACGACCTGCCCGCCGACGGCAGCCTGTCGCCGCAGCAGGTCATCGAGCGGGTCGGCCAGCTCGCCCCCGAGGGCACCCTCTTCGCCGCGGGCGTCGGCCAGCACCAGATGTGGGCCGCGCAGTTCATCAAGTACGAGAAGCCCGGCACCTGGTTCAACTCCGGCGGCGCCGGCACCATGGGCTACGCCGTCCCGGCCGCGATGGGCGCCAAGGCGGGCATGCCGGACGCGACCGTCTGGGCGATCGACGGCGACGGCTGCTTCCAGATGACCAACCAGGAACTGGTCACCTGCGCGCTGAACAACATCCCGATCAAGGTCGCCATCATCAACAACGGCGCCCTGGGCATGGTCCGCCAGTGGCAGAACCTCTTCTACGGCGAGCGGTTCTCCAACACCGTGCTGCACGGCGGCGCCGAGGGCGTTCCCGGCTCCACCCGCGGCGTCGGCTCGATCGAGAACCGCGGCACCCGGGTGCCGGACTTCGTCAAGCTGTCCGAGGCGATGGGCTGCGTCGGCCTGCGCTGCGAGTCGCCCGCCGACCTCGACAAGGTCATCGCCGAGGCCAACGCCATCAACGACCGCCCCGTCGTCGTCGACTTCATCGTCCACGAGGACGCCATGGTCTGGCCGATGGTCGCCGCCGGCACCTCCAACGACGAGATCATGGCCGCCCGCGACGTCCGCCCGGACTTCAGCGACGACGTGGACGACTGACCAGGAACGGCTGAGAGAGAAAAGGAACGCGACACATGTCCAAGCACACGCTCTCCGTCCTGGTGGAGAACAAGCCCGGTGTCCTCGCCCGGATCACCGCACTGTTCTCCCGGCGCGGGTTCAACATCGACTCCCTCGCGGTGGGCACCACCGAGCACCCCGAGATCTCCCGCATCACGATCGTCGTCAATGTCATCGACGAGCTGCCTCTCGAACAGGTGACGAAGCAGCTCAACAAGCTGGTCAACGTGCTGAAGATCGTCGAGCTCGACCCGGTCGCCGCCGTCCAGCGCGAACTCGTTCTGGTGAAGGTGCGGGCGGACAACGAGTCCCGCTCGCAGATCGTCGAGATCGTGCAGCTCTTCCGCGCCAAGACGGTCGACGTCTCCCCGGAGGCCGTCACCATCGAGGCCACCGGCGGCGCCGACAAGCTGGAGGCGATGCTGAAGATGCTGGAGCCCTTCGGCATCAAGGAACTCGTGCAGTCCGGCACCATCGCGATCGGCCGCGGCGCCCGCTCCATCACCGACCGCAGCCTGCGCGCGCTCGACCGTTCGGCCTAGTCCGGACGGCGGTCCCGATCGCCGGTCAACCGCGGCGATCCGCATGGCGAGACCCCGAAACCCCTTTCCGCCCGCCCGTCGTACGGTGGGCCGTACAACCCGCGATCCAAGGAGAGACCCGAAGTGGCCGAGCTGTTCTACGACGACGACGCCGACCTGTCCATCATCCAGGGCCGCAAGGTCGCGGTCATCGGATACGGCAGCCAGGGCCACGCCCACGCGCTGTCGCTGCGTGACTCGGGCGTCGACGTGCGCGTCGGACTGCACGAGGGCTCCAAGTCCAGGACCGTGGCCGAGGAGCAGGGCCTGCGGGTGGTGACGGTGGCCGAGGCCGCCGCCGAGGCCGACGTCATCATGATCCTGGTGCCGGACCCGATCCAGGCCCGTGTCTACGAGGAGTCCATCAAGGACAACCTCAAGGACGGCGACGCGATCTTCTTCGGCCACGGCCTCAACATCCGCTACGGCTTCATCAAGCCGCCGGCCGGTGTCGACGTCTGCATGGTCGCCCCCAAGGGCCCGGGCCACCTGGTCCGCCGCCAGTACGAGGAGGGCCGCGGCGTGCCGTGTATCGCGGCCGTCGAGCAGGACGCCACCGGCGCCGGCTTCCAGCTCGCGCTGTCGTACGCCAAGGGCATCGGCGGCACCCGCGCCGGCGTCATCAAGACCACCTTCACCGAGGAGACCGAGACCGACCTCTTCGGCGAGCAGGCGGTCCTCTGCGGCGGCACCGCCGCCCTGGTCAAGGCCGGTTTCGAGACCCTGGTCGAGGCGGGCTACCAGCCGGAGATCGCGTACTTCGAGTGCATGCACGAGCTGAAGCTCATCGTGGACCTGATGTACGAGGGCGGCCTGGAGAAGATGCGCTGGTCGGTCTCCGAGACCGCCGAGTGGGGCGACTACGTCACCGGCCCGCGGATCATCACCGACCAGACCAAGGCCGAGATGAAGAAGGTCCTCGGCGAGATCCAGGACGGCACCTTCGCCAACAATTGGATCGCCGAGTACAACGCGGGCCTGCCGAAGTACAACGAGTACAAGAAGGCCGACGAGAACCACCTGCTGGAGACCACGGGGCGCAAGCTCCGCAAGCTCATGAGCTGGGTGGACGACGAGGCGTAACCGCCTCGGGCGGTGAGTACGGCGCGGACCCTTGTCCGCGCCGTACAACCCCGATCGGGTGATCGTCCATCGTGGAGAAGCCCATCTTTCAGGCCGCCGATACACTGCCTTAACAAGCGCGTCAGGCTCACAGCGTCGTGCGTCTTCCACGCGGCATGCCAATCCCCTCCCTCCCTGGAGCGACCGCGGGACCGGCCGCCCACGAAGGACAAGTGAGGACCACGTGAGCCAGAAGCCTGTCGTACTCATTGCCGAAGAGCTGTCGCCCGCCACGGTGGACGCGCTCGGGCCGGACTTCGAGATCCGGCACTGCAACGGTGCGGACCGAACCGAGCTGCTGTCCGCGATCACGGATGCCGACGCCATCCTGATCCGCAGCGCCACCAAGGTCGACGCGGAGGCCATCGCCGCCGCGGCGAAACTCCGGGTCGTCGCCCGTGCGGGCGTCGGCCTCGACAATGTCGACGTGTCCGCCGCCACCAAGGCCGGCGTGATGGTCGTCAACGCCCCGACCTCCAACATCGTCACCGCCGCCGAGCTGGCCTGCGGTCTGCTCATCGCCACCGCGCGCAACATCGCGCCGGCGAACTCCGCCCTGAAGAACGGCGAGTGGAAGCGGAACAAGTACACCGGCGTCGAGCTGAGCGAGAAGACCCTCGGCGTCGTCGGCCTCGGCCGGATCGGCGTGCTGGTCGCCCAGCGGATGTCCGCCTTCGGGATGAAGGTCGTCGCGTACGACCCCTATGTGCAGCCCGCGCGCGCCGCCCAGATGGGCGTCAAGCTGCTCACCCTCGACGAGCTGCTCGAGGTCGCCGACTTCATCACCGTGCACCTGCCCAAGACGCCCGAGACCCTCGGTCTGATCGGCGACGAGGCGCTGCACAAGGTCAAGCCGTCGGTGCGGATCGTCAACGCCGCGCGCGGCGGGATCGTCGACGAGGAGGCGCTGGCCTCGGCGCTCAAGGAGGGCCGGGTCGCCGGCGCGGGCTTGGACGTGTACTCCAAGGAGCCCTGCACCGACTCGCCGCTCTTCCAGTTCGACAACGTGGTGGCCACCCCGCACCTGGGCGCCTCCACCGACGAGGCGCAGGAGAAGGCGGGCATCGCCGTCGCCCGCTCGGTGCGGCTCGCGCTCGCCGGTGAGCTGGTGCCGGACGCGGTCAACGTCCAGGGCGGCGTCATCGCCGAGGACGTCAAGCCGGGGCTGCCGCTGGCGGAGAAGCTCGGCCGGATCTTCACCGCGCTGGCGGGCGAGGTCGCGGCCCGGCTCGACGTCGAGGTCTGCGGCGAGATCACCCAGCACGACGTGAAGGTGCTCGAACTCAGCGCCCTCAAGGGTGTGTTCGAGGACGTCGTGGCCGAGACGGTCTCCTACGTCAACGCCCCGCTGTTCGCGCAGGAGCGCGGTGTCGAGGTCCGCCTCACCACCAGCTCGGAGTCCCCGAACCACCGCAACGTGGTGACGGTGCGCGGCACCCTCGCGGGCGGCACCGAGGTCTCGGTCTCCGGCACCTTGGCGGGCCCGAAGAACGTGCAGAAGATCGTCGCCGTCGGTGACGTGGACGTCGACCTGGTCCTCGCCGACCACATGGCGTTCCTGCGCTACACCGACCGCCCCGGCGTCGTCGGCACCATCGGCCGCATCCTCGGCGAGGTCGGCGTCAACATCGCGGGGATGCAGGTCGCCCGTGCGGCGGCGGGCGGCGACGCGCTGGTCGCGCTGACCGTCGACTCCTCGATCCCGGCCGGTGTGCTGAGCGACATCGCCGCCGAGATCGGCGCCACCTCGGCCCGCGCGGTCAACCTCACCGACTGACCGCCAGGACCCACAGCACTGCAGCAGCACGGCACCACCGCGCCGCCCGCCCCTTCCCGGGGCGGGCGGCGCGGTCGTTGGCTACAGCCGGGCGGCCTTGAGGGCCATGTGGAGCAGCAGCCGGGACTCGCCGTCGGACAGGTCGAGCCCGGTGAGCTGTTCGATCCGCGACAGGCGGTAGTAGAGGGTCTGCCGGTGGATGGCCAGCGCGGTGGCGGTACGGCCCGCCTGGCCCGCGTGGTCGAGGAAGACCTCGGCGGTGTGGGCGAGTTCGCGGTGCGCCGGGGTGAGCAGCGGGGCCACCGCCGGGTCGGGCGCGATGTCCGGCGGCAGCGCGGTGAGCAGCCGGTACGGGCCCAGCCCCGACCACTTGGCGATCGGGCCGAGCAGTGGCTGCGCCTGGGCGGCCCGCGCGGCGGCGGCCGCCTCCCGCCAGGCCGCGGGCAGCCCGCCCAGCGTCTCGCGGGACGCGCTGACCCCGGCCACCACGCCCTCCGGCGCCGCCATCGCGTCCAGCAGCCGCGCCGCCGCCGTCCGCGCCGCGGCCAGCAGATGCGGCGACCGCAGCCGTACCAGCAGGGCCACCGACTCGCGGGGCCGGTCGGGCACCCGGCAGATCGCCGCGGCGGCCGGGATCGTCCGCACCCCCGGCAGGTCGTCGGCCTGGTGGCGTACGCAGACCAGGGCGTGCGGCTCGTCCGCGTCCGCGCCCAGCGTGGTGCGCAGCGCGTCCTCGGCCGTGTCGCGCGCGGCGGCCGAGGTGGCGGTGAGCAGGGCGCGCAGTGTCCGGCCGGTCTCGGCCCCGGCCAGTGACGCGGCGGCCAGCCGGTCGCCGATCCTGGCGGCCACCGTCATGGCCGCCTCGAGCTGGGCGGGGGAGTGGTCGGCCTCGTCGAGCAGCCAGACATAGCCGTAGACCACACCGCCGTGCCTCACCGGCAGGCACAGCCGGCCGCGGACGACCCCGGTGGAAGGGGCGGCGGGGATACGGACCGGGGCGGTCGCGCGGGCGATGCCGAACCGCTCGAACCAGGCGCGGACCTCCGCGGTGGACTGCCGGGTGAGGATCGACCGGGTCCTGACCGGGTCCATCGCCCCGTCGTCGTCGCTGTCGTGCACCCCGAAGGCGATCAGCCGGAAGTCCCGGTCCTCCAGCGTGGCGGGCGCGCCCAGCAGCGCCGACACCTCGTCGACCAGGTCCTGGACCCCACCGAGATCACCGTACTCAACGCCCACCGCCCCATTGTCCCCCATCACCTCATACAACTGTATGAGGGACCGCACCCGGATGCGTGACAGGTGTCGATGGTCCACGGGGTAGGCGAAACCTAGATTCACGGTGACGGCGACCGTCCGCCGCAGAATCTTCCGTCCCGCCCAGGAGGAGCCCCGTGCTCGGTCCCGTGTTGCTCGCCGCCTCGCGCAGCGACCGTATGCGCCGCGTCGTCGCCGCCGCCCCCGTCACCCGTCCGGTGGTCAACCGTTTCATCGCCGGTGACGAGCTGCACCCGGCGATGGACACGGTCCGCTCGCTGACCTCCTCCGGTATGGAGGTCACCCTCGACCACCTCGGTGAGGACGTCACCGACCGGGCCACCGCCCGGGCCACCAGGGACGCGTACCTGCGGCTGCTGGAGACACTGCGCGACGACAAGCTCGGCACCCGCGCCGAGGTCTCGGTGAAGCTGTCGGCCTTCGGCCAGTCGCTGCCCGACGGCGGCCACGACATCGCGCTGGCCAACGTCCGCGAGGTCGCGGAGCTGGCCTCCACCATCGGCACCACCGTCACGCTCGACATGGAGGACCACACCACCGTCGACTCGACGCTGGCGATACTGGCCGAGCTGCGCGCCGAGCACCCCAGCACCGGCGCGGTCCTGCAGTCGTACCTCTTCCGCACCGAGGACGACGCCCGCGCGCTGGCCACCTCGGGATCCCGGGTGCGCCTGGTGAAGGGCGCCTACAAGGAGCCCGCGCGCGTCGCCTTCCAGGACAAGGGCGCCGTCGACAAGGCGTACGTCCGGGTGCTGCGCACGCTCTTCGCCGGCGACGGCTACCCGATGGTCGGCTCGCACGACCCGCGGATGATCGCCATCGCGCAGGACCTCGCGGCGCGCAACCACCGCCCGGCGGGCAGCTACGAGTTCCAGATGCTCTACGGCATCAGGACCGGTGAGCAGCGCCGGCTGGCGGACGAGGGCGAGCGCATGCGCATCTACGTGCCGTACGGCGCAGACTGGTACGGGTACTTCATGCGCCGTCTCGCCGAGCGCCCGGCCAACCTGGCCTTCTTCCTGCGCTCCTTCGTCCCCGGCAGCCGCTGACCGCCGCGGGTCCCGTCCCACCCCACCCCCACCGCTGACCCGAGACCTCTCATAAGGAGAAACGCTTCATGGACGCTGTGACCCAGGTCCCCGCGCCGGTCAACGAGCCGGTGCACTCGTACGCGCCCGGCAGCCCGGAGCGGGCCCGGCTCGAAGCGAAGCTCAAGGAACTGGCGGGCAACCCCGTCGACCTGCCGATGTTCATCGGCGGCGAGCAGCGGATGGGCGGCGGCGAGCGCGTCGAGGTCGTGCAGCCGCACAACCACGGCGCGGTGCTGGGCACCTACGCCAACGCCACCACCCAGGACGCGCAGGACGCGGTCGACGCCGCGCTCGCCGCCGCCCCGGCCTGGCGCGCGATGGACTTCGACGACCGCGCCGCGATCATCCTGCGCGCCGCGGAGCTGCTGGCCGGCCCGTGGCGCGAGACCATCGCCGCGTCCACCATGCTCGGCCAGGGCAAGACCGCGCAGCAGGCCGAGATCGACTCGCCCTGCGAGCTGGTCGACTTCTGGCGCTTCAACGTCCACTACGCCCGGCAGATCCTCGCCGAGCAGCCGGTCGCCAACGCCCCCGGCGTGTGGAACCGCCTCGACCACCGGCCGCTGGAGGGCTTCGTCTACGCGATCACGCCGTTCAACTTCACGGCCATCGCGGGCAACCTGCCCACCGCCCCCGCCCTGATGGGCAACGTGGTGATCTGGAAGCCGTCGCCGACCCAGACCCACTCCGCGGTGCTGCTCATGCGGCTGCTGGAGGAGGCGGGGCTGCCCAAGGGCGTCATCAACCTGGTGACCGGCGACGGCATCGCCGTCTCCGAGGTCGCGCTGACCCACCCGGATCTGGCCGGTATCCACTTCACCGGCTCGACGAAGACCTTCCAGTACCTGTGGCGCACGGTCGGCGAGAACATCGAGCGCTACAAGTCGTACCCGCGGATCGTCGGCGAGACCGGCGGCAAGGACTTCGTCGTCGCCCACCCGTCCGCCGACCCGGCGATCCTCAAGACGGCGCTGACCCGCGGCTCCTTCGAGTACCAGGGCCAGAAGTGCTCGGCCTCCTCCCGCGCCTACGTCCCGCGCTCGATCTGGGAGAGCGGCTTCAAGGAGGAGTTCGCGGCCGAGGTCGACGGCATCACCATGGGCGATGTCACCGACCTGTCCAACTTCCTCGGCGCGGTCATCGACGCCCGCGCCTTCGCCAAGAACAAGGCCGCCATCGACCGCGCCAAGGCCGACCCGACCGTCGAGGTCGTCGCGGGCGGCACGTACGACGACTCGGTCGGCTGGTTCGTCCGCCCGACCGTGCTGGTCTCCACCGACCCGGCCAACGAGATCTTCCGCGAGGAGTACTTCGGTCCGGTGCTCGGCGTGTACGTCTACGAGGACGCCGACTTCGAGACGATGCTCGCGCAGATGGAGTCGGTCTCCGCCTACGGCCTGACCGGCGCCGTCATCGCCCAGGACCGGGCCGCGGTGGCCGACGTGATGGAGAAGCTGCGGTTCGCCGCGGGCAACTTCTACATCAACGACAAGTCGACCGGCGCGGTCGTCGGCCAGCAGCCGTTCGGCGGCGGCCGCGCGTCGGGCACCAACGACAAGGCGGGCGCCGCGCAGAACCTGATGCGCTGGACGTCCACCCGCTCCATCAAGGAGACGCTGGTGCCGCCGACCGACTACCGCTACCCGCACCAGGGCTGAGCCCCGCGGCCGCCGGGCGGCGGCCGCACCGTGATCACCCGTGGGCACGCGGTCACCGCGTGCTTACGGGTGATCGCCGTCTCAGATAGTAGGAAGTCCGAGTAATTGTGGCGACAGGACGGCCACGGTGACCTAGCGTTGTAAGAAGCCGAACGTCTCGCACCATCACGCGAGCGGCGGATGTGAGCAAAAGCGCCGAATGTCGCGGGTCATCCCCGCCGCGCACGCTCCCCGCCCCGTTCCCTGGCGACCACCATCTCCTGCTTCCCTTGGAGCTGATCACCATGGACGAGACCGCACGCCAGAACGCCCTGCGAGCGCTCCAGCGCTCGATGGACCGCCGTGACAACGGCGGCAGCACCGGCCACGAGGCGCGCTAGCGCCCACCGCGGCGCCCTCCGGCCGACGCCGGGCAGGACCGGAACCCCCGGGCCCGCCCGGCGCTTCACGCCGTTACCTCGCTACTTCGCTACTTCGCCCTGCGGGCCACGGTGAAGTGGTCGACACGCGCGCCCGTTTCGGCGAGCGCGGAGACCGTCAGCGTCGACTCGCGCCCCTCGTGGGCCGGTTCGACGTCGACGGAGATGAACGAGTAACCGGTGTAGCGGACCCGGGACCAGTGGACGGTCTCGGTGACCTTGCCGCCGCCCTTGGCGGAGTGCCAGGTGGTGACGGTGTCGACCGGGTGCTCGTTGCCCTCGAAGGTGTCGGGGGCGGGGAAGTTGTACAGGCTGCGGCCCGCGCCGCCCGCCGTGATGTAGACCGTGCCGTCCGTCTCCGGGCGGACCGTGCCGCCGATGGCGACCGCCTTCGAGACGGCGCCGCCGCGGATCGCGTCGGTGCGCTCGTAGACGTGGTTGTGGCCGTTGATGACCAGGTCCACCTGGTGCTTCTCGAAGATCGGCACCCACAGCTCCTGCACACCGCCGTCGGAGGCGTGCGAGTTGGTGGTCGAGTAGGCGCAGTGGTGGAAGAAGACCACCAGGAAGTCGATGCCGCGCTGCTTGCGGTAGTCGCCCAGCGTCTTGTCCAGCCACGCGGTCTGACCGCCGCCCGTGATGCCGAAGTTGGCGGGGATCTCGTACGACACGTCGTTGGCGTCCAGCGCGATCACTGCGGTGTTGCCGTAGACGAAGGAGTACGCGCCCGGCTGGTTCACCGGGTCGTGGCCGTTGTCGGGGAACGTCCAGCGGGCCTGCTGGGCGCCGTAGCCGTTGGGGGAGTACCAGGCCTCCATGTCGTGGTTGCCGGTGGTGACCATCCACGGGACCCGCGCGGCCACGGACTCCGTCTGCGCCAGGAACGAGTCCCAGGTGCGGGCGTCGTAGTCCGCGGAGTCCGCCGGCAGGCCGGCGCCGTCCGGGTCGGCGTAGCAGATGTCGCCCGCGTGCAGGTGGAAGGCCGGGTTCTGGGCCAGGATCAGCGAGTCGTTGGCCAGCGCGTGGTAGCTGACGCCCTGGTCGCCGAAGGCGGTGAAGGTGAAGGACTCGCGGCGCCTGGGCGCGGTGGTGAAGCTGCCGATGGTGGCGAAGGCGCTGGAGTCGGCCGGGTCGAAGCCGTCGTGGCCGACGCCGTAGTAGTACGTGGTGCCGGGGCGCAGGCCGTCCAGCGCCACGTGCAGGTAGAACTGGTCGACCGGCGGCAGCTTGCTGTTCAGCAGCTGCGGGGTGTGCAGCGGCCGGACCTCCGCCTCGATCTTGTGGCTCAGCGACCACGGCTGCAGGCCCACCCGCAGGAAGGGCCGGGTGACCGCGAGCGGCACCTGCCAGGAGACCCGGAACTGGGTCCGCGGGTCGGCGCCGAACGCGAGATGGCGGCCGAAGGGCGCGACCAGCGCGCCGTCGACCTGGTGCCCGGTGGCGGGCCTGCCGAGCAGTGTCGGCGAGGTCCGCGCCGGAGCGGCGGCGCTGGCGGTGCCGCTCAGCAGGCCGGAGGCGGCCACGGTCGCCGCGGTGGCGACACCGCCGCCGATGACCCGACGGCGGGTCAGCTTGGTGCGGAGGTACTCGTGCTGCTCCGCCATGCTCATCCGCTCGGCGAGACCGGCGGGGATACCCATCTGAGGTGTGTCCATGTGCCGCAATTTCGCACTCCGCGCCGCCGATTTCCCGTACTGCGGGTGAACGAGCGACGGCGGGCGCGTGTCGTCCGACATGCGGACAGACGTGTCATGGGATGGGACGCGGAGTAGGGTGCTCGGCATGTCTCGCAGCCTCAGCCTCGCAGTGATCCCCGGTGACGGAATCGGCCAGGAAGTCGTGACGGAGGGACTCAAGGTCCTCGCCGCCGTCCTTCCCCAGGACGTCAAGCTGGAGACCCGGGAGTTCGACTTCGGCGCCAAGCGGTACCACGCGACCGGCCAGACCCTCACCGACGAGGACCTCGACCAGCTCAAGGCGCACGACGCCATTCTGCTGGGCGCCATCGGCGACCCGTCGGTACCGTCCGGTGTCCTGGAGCGCGGGTTCCTGCTCAAGCTCCGCTTCGCCTTTGACCACCACGTCAACCTGCGCCCCAGCAAGCTCTTCCCGGGCGTCGGCACCCCGCTGGCGGGCAGCCCCGACATCGACTTCGTCGTGGTCCGCGAGGGCACCGAGGGCCCGTACACCGGCAACGGCGGCTCGATCAGGACCGGCACCCCGCACGAGGTCGCCACCGAGGTCAGCCTCAACACGGCCTTCGGCATCGAGCGCGTGGTGCGCGACGCGTACGCCCGCGCCCAGGCCCGGCCGCGCAAGAAGCTCACCCTGGTGCACAAGAACAACGTGCTGGTGTACGCCGGGCACCTGTGGACCCGGATCTTCGAGCGGGTCGGCCAGGAGTTCCCCGACGTCACCACCGACTACCTGCACGTGGACGCGGCGACGATCTTCCTCGTCACGCAGCCCGAGCGGTTCGACGTGATCGTCACCGACAACCTCTTCGGCGACATCATCACCGACCTGGCGGCAGCGGTCTCCGGCGGTATCGGCGTCGCGGCCAGCGGCAACATCAACCCCAGCGGTGACTTCCCGTCGATGTTCGAGCCGGTGCACGGCTCCGCGCCGGACATCGCGGGCCAGTCCAAGGCCGACCCCACCGCCACCGTGCTCTCGGTAGCGCTGCTGCTCCGGCACCTCGGCTACCAGGACGAGGCGGCCAGGATCGACGCGGCCGTCCAGGCCGACCTCGCCGGGCGCGCCGCGCTGCCCGCCCGCTCCACCGTGGAGATCGGCGACGCGCTGGCCGCCCGGGTATCGGGCTGAGTACCGGCTGACCGGAATCCACAGGTAGGTCCCCGGCCCCGCCGCTGCGATAATCGTAGGGCGGGGCCGCGGTGCCGCGGGAAACTTGGACGTCCTAGCATCAAGGACGACACCTGGACACGGTGAGGGACACACACATGACGACGCCCACGATCGAGCTCAAGCCTTCGTCGCACCCGCTCTCCGACGCGGAGCGGTCCGCGATCCTGGCCGGACCCGGCTTCGGGCGGCACTTCACCGACCACATGGTGACCATCAAGTGGACCGAGGGCCGCGGCTGGCACGACGCCCAGCTCGTGCCGTACGCCCCGCTCTCCATCGACCCCGCGAACATGACGCTGCACTACGCGCAGACGATCTTCGAGGGCCTCAAGGCGTACCACCAGCCCGACGGCAGCGTGGCGACCTTCCGCCCCGAGGAGAACGCCCGCCGGTTCCAGAACTCCGCGCGGCGGCTGGCGATGCCCGAGCTGCCGGTGGAGACCTTCATCGAGGCGTGCGACGCGCTGGTCAAGCAGGACAGGGCGTGGGTGCCCACCGAGGGCGAGGCGTCGCTCTACCTGCGGCCGTTCATGTTCGCCACCGAGGTCGGCCTGGGCGTGCGGCCCGCCAACGAGTACCTCTTCGTCGTCATCGCCTCCCCGGCGGGCGCCTACTTCGCCGGTGGCGTCAAGCCGGTCTCCGTCTGGCTGTCCGAGGAGTACGTCCGGGCGGCCCCCGGCGGCACCGGCGCCGCCAAGACCGGCGGCAACTACGCCGCCTCCCTCGTCGCCCAGGCGCAGGCCATAGAGCACGGCTGCGACCAGGTGGTCTGGCTGGACGCGAGCGAGCGCCGCTGGATCGAGGAGATGGGCGGCATGAACCTGTACTTCGTCTACGACGCCGGCGACGGCAAGCGCAGGATCGTCACTCCCGAGCTGACCGGCTCGCTGCTGCCCGGCATCACCCGTGACTCGCTGCTGTCCATCGCCGCGGACCTGGGCTACGAGGTCGGCGAGGGCCGGATCTCCGTCGAGGACTGGAAGCGCGGCAACGAGGACGGCACCCTCACCGAGGTCTTCGCCTGCGGAACCGCCGCGGTCATCACCCCGGTCGGCTCGGTCAAGTCCACCCGGGCGAGCTGGACCGTCGCCGACGGCGCGCCCGGCGAGGTCACCATGCGGCTGCGCGCCGCACTGCTGGACATCCAGACCGGTCACGCCGCGGACCGGCACGGCTGGATGCACCCGCTGGGCGTCTGACCCGTACCGGCTCTACCGGTCGTCGGCCCGAGTGCGATGCCGCACCCGGGCCGACGACCGTCGCTCGAAGGACGCCCTAGAGCCCGAGCAGGGCGGCGTCGGAGGCCAGGGTGCGGAAGGACTCGCGCGGGTCGGGGACCAGGCGGCGCTCCTTGAGGTCCATCAGACCGCCGACGCTGTCCACCTCGGCGACCAGCGTCCCGTCGGCCAGCCGCAGCTCCTGCACCACCTTGAAGGTCTTGCCCTCGCCCCAGACGAAGGCGCAGCCGACCAGCACCTCCTGCCCGGCCCGCAGCTCCCGGCGGAAGCGCATCGTCGTCTCCAGATTGACCGGACCGACGCCCGCGGCGAGCAGATCGGCCTGTTCTATGCCGGCCGCCTGGCACAGCGACCAGCGGGCGTGCTCCGCGTACTGCATGTAGACGGCCGTGTTCACATGGCCCTGGGAGTCCGTCTCGTAGCCGCGGGCGGTGACCGAGACGCTGAAGGGTTCGAGGGGTGCGGAGGTCATACGCGGCAGTCTGCCAGCCCGCATCCTGAGACCGCTTTCCGCCCCCGGGCCGATGTGTGCCACACTGCGACCGTGTCCTCGTACGCCACGATCATTATCGGCAGCAGGCACGCCGGTCCGCAGTGACCGTTCCGTCGAACCGATACGGAACGCTCACCGTGTCCCAGACCCGCGTGCAGACCTCTCGCATCCGCGAGGGGTTTTTTCGTTTCCCGGCCCACCACCGCCGGGGGCGGGGCGCGAGGGATGATGGGGGCAAGTGGAGCTGGATCCTCCGGAAATCTCCGATTGTCCGGAACGGAACCCACTCACCCGACAGGAGTTACGACAGCCATGACCGCCGAACTGGACGACAGCTTCCATGTCTTCGACACCACGCTGCGCGACGGCGCACAGCGTGAGGGGATCAACCTCACCGTCGCCGACAAGCTGACGATCGCCCGGCACCTGGACGACTTCGGGGTGGGCTTCATCGAGGGCGGCTGGCCGGGCGCCAACCCCCGCGACACCGAGTTCTTCGCCCGCGCCGCGCAGGAGCTGGAACTGCGGCACGCCACCCTGGTGGCCTTCGGCGCCACCCGCAGGGCGCACGCCAACGCCTCGGAGGACCCGCAGGTCAAGGCGCTGCTCGAATCCGGCGCCCCGGTGATCACGCTGGTCGCCAAGTCCCATGACCGGCATGTGGAACTGGCGCTGCGCACCACGCTGGAGGAGAACCTGGAGATGGTCAGGGACACCGTCTCCTACCTGGTCTCCCAGGGCCGCCGGGTGTTCGTCGACTGCGAGCACTTCTTCGACGGCTACAAGGCCAACGCCGCCTACGCCACCCAGGTCGTCAGGACCGCGCACGAGGCGGGCGCCTCGGTGGTGGTGCTCTGCGACACCAACGGCGGCATGCTCCCCGCGCAGGTCCAGGCCGTCACCGGCCTGGTGCTCGCCGACACCGGGGCGCGGCTGGGCATCCACGCCCAGGACGACACCGGCTGCGCGGTCGCCAACACCCTGGCCGCGGTCGACGCGGGCGCCACCCATGTGCAGTGCACCGCCAACGGCTACGGCGAACGGGTCGGCAACTCCAACCTCTTCCCGGTGGTCGCCGCGCTGGAGCTCAAGCACGGCCGCCGGGTGCTGCCCGAGGGCGCGCTGGTGGAGATGACCCGCATCTCGCACGCCATCGCCGAGGTCGTCAACCTGCCGCCGTCCACCCACCAGCCGTACGTGGGTGTCTCCGCCTTCGCGCACAAGGCCGGGCTGCACGCCTCCGCGATCAAGGTCGACCCCGACCTCTACCAGCACATCGACCCCGAGCGGGTCGGCAACACCATGCGGATGCTGGTCTCCGACATGGCCGGCCGCGCCTCGATCGAGCTCAAGGGCAAGGAACTCGGCATCGACCTCGGCGGCGACCGCGAGCTGGTCGGCCGGGTGGTGGAGCGGGTCAAGGAGCGCGAGCTCAAGGGCTACACGTACGAAGCCGCCGACGCCTCCTTCGCGCTGCTGCTGGGCGACGAGTTGCAGCGCAGCGCCGACGGCAAGCCGCGCCGCTTCTTCCGCACCGAGTCCTGGCGGGTCATCACCGAGGACCGCCCCGACGGCACCCACGCCAACGAGGCGACGGTGAAGATGTGGGCCAAGGGCGAGCGGATCGTCGCCACCGCGGAGGGCAACGGCCCGGTCAACGCCCTGGACCGGGCGCTGCTGGCCGCGCTCGGCCGGATCTACCCGGAGCTGGCCGCGTACGCGCTGGTCGACTACAAGGTCCGCATCCTGGAAGGCCGTTCGGGTACCGACTCCACCACCCGGGTGCTGATCACCACCACCGACGGGGCCGCGGAGTGGTCCACGGTCGGTGTCGCCGACAACGTGATCGCCGCCTCCTGGCAGGCACTTGACGACGCGTACACCTACGGGCTGCTGCGCGCGGGACTCGTCCCCCAGGAGTAGGGCAGGTCCGGGCCGCCGCACCGCTCGCGCACATGTCATTCGTCTCCCGTCAGCAACGGGAAACGAATGACATGTTCACGCGCAGAGTCTGGCGGACGCGCGTAGACCTCGGGCACACTCCTCATGCGCCACCTGCACATCGCCCACCCCAGCGGAACCAGCAGGAGGAAACCGCATGAGTCGTCTGCGTCTGCGTACCCGTTCCCTGATGAGCGTGCTCGCGCTCGTCCTGGCGGCGGTCCTGGCCCCCGTCGTCGGCCTGACCGCCGCCACCGACGCCTTCGCCGTCACCAAGCTCACCCAGGCACAGGCGGAGAGCATGTTCCGCGCCGCCGGGATCACCTGGTCGTCCTCGGGTGGCTGCACGAACCGCAACAACTCCACGTGCACCTCCTTCGACCAGCTCAACCAGGCCACCGCCCAGGGCGCGGTCACGCTCAAGCACGCCAGCGGCTGCGCCATCAACATCACCGGTGGCACCGAGACCGGCCACGCCAGCGGCACGTACTCGCACTGGAACGGCTACAAGCTCGACTTCGGCAAGAACACCTGCCTGAACAACTACGTCCACAACGCCTTCACCTACATCGGCCTGCGCGGTGACGGCTACCCGCAGTGGCAGGCCGCCTCCGGCAACATCTACGCCGACGAGGGCACCCACTGGGACGCCCTGTACTACTCCTGCGGCTGCTGACAGCCGACAGCGGGGCGCGCCGGGCTCTTCGGGGAGCCCGG
>NZ_JBFAXL010000077.1:0-35051 GCF_040680795.1 Streptomyces sp. NPDC051976 | reverse complement strand
TCCGCCCTTGCTTGTCCGACGGGGGGGCCCCCGCGGCCACCACCATGGCCGCGGGGCCCGCCGCACATCCGGTGCACCGCCGCCGGGGGACCACTCCTCCCCCATCAGACCGGAGAAATCCCTATGACCACCACCGCTCCACCCCCCACCGCCCCACCTCGTGAATCCCGGCCGGTGACCCGCCCCGGCGACCGGATCTTCTCCGGTCTGTCCCGCGGCTCCGGCATCTTCCTGCTCGTGGTGATGGCCGCCATCGCCGTCTTCCTGACGGTGCGCGCCGTGTCCGCGATCTCCAAGGACCACGGCAACTTCCTCACCACCTTCGAGTGGAACGCCAGTCTGACCCCGCCGGTCTTCGGCATCGCGGTCCTGGCGTACGGCACGATCGTCAGCTCGATCATCGCGATGGCCATCGCCGTCCCGATCGCGGTCGGCATCGCGCTGTTCATCACCCACTACGCCCCGCGCCGCCTCGGCGGCCCCATCGCGTACGTGATCGACCTGCTCGCCGCCGTCCCCAGCATCGTCTACGGCCTGTGGGGCGCGCTCTTCCTGGTGCCGCACCTCAAGGGCCTCAACCTCTGGCTGAACGACTACCTCGGCTGGACGGTCATCTTCGAGAAGCAGGACCCGAACTCGGCCGCGCGCTCGCTGTTCACCGTGGGCATCCTGCTGGCGATCATGATCCTGCCGATCATCACCAACGTCAGCCGCGAAGTGATCCGCCAGGTGCCGAAGATGCACGAGGAGGCGGCGCTCGCGCTCGGCGCGACCCGCTGGGAGGTCATCCGGCTGTCGGTGCTGCCCTTCGCCCGCTCCGGCATCATCAGCGCCTCCATGCTGGGCCTGGGCCGCGCGCTCGGCGAGACGATGGCGGTCGCCACCGTGCTCTCCGCCTCGCCGACGCTGTCCGCGCACATCCTGGACCCGGTCGGCGGCACCTTCTCGCAGAACATCGTCGCCAAGTTCGGTGAGGCCGACCAGTTCGGCCGCGACGCGCTGATCGCCTCCGGCCTGGTGCTGTTCTTCATCACCCTGCTGGTCAACGGCGCCGCCCGGCTGATCATCGCCCGCCGCAAGGAGTACTCGGGGGCCAACGCATGAGCCACAGCACCATAGACGCGAGGCCCTCGGCCCCCGCCGCTCCGCCGCTGGCCACCGCCAGGCTCCCCCGCTGGGCGCCGCTGGCCATCGCCGCGGGTGCCATAGCACTCGGCGCCGGCATCGGCGCGGGCGCGGGTCTGTCCAGCCACATCCAGTGGGGCCTGATGGCCCTGTTCTTCTTCGTGGCCGGTTCCTACGTCATCACCGCCCGGGTCGAGGGCCGCCGCCAGGCCAAGGACCGGGTCGCCACCAGCCTCATCTGGTCCAGCTTCGTCCTCGCCGTCATCCCGCTGACCTCGCTGGTGGCCACCACGATCAGCAAGGGCCTGAAGGTACTCAACGCGACCTTCCTGACGCACTCGATGAACAACGTGCTGACCATCCAGCCCGGCGGCGGCGTCTACCACGCCATCATCGGCACCCTGGAGCAGGTCGGCATCGCCACCGCGATCGCGGCGCCGCTGGGCATCCTCACCGCGATCTACCTGGTCGAGTACGGCAAGGGCGCCCTCGCCAAGTGGGTCACCTTCTTCGTCGACGTCATGACGGGCATCCCGTCGATCGTCGCGGGTCTGTTCATCCTGTCGGTCTGGTTCGTGGTCGTCGGCTCCTCGCCGAAGTCCGGCTTCGCCGGCTCTCTGGCACTGGCGATCCTGATGATGCCGGTCGTGGTCCGCTCCACCGAGGAGATGCTCAAGCTCGTCCCGAACGAGCTGCGCGAGGCGTCCCTCGCGCTGGGCGTCCCGAAGTGGGCGACCATCATGAAGGTGGTCATCCCCACCGCCATAGGCGGTATCACCACCGGCGTCATGCTGGCCGTGGCCCGTATCGCGGGCGAGTCCGCCCCGATCGCCCTGCTGGTGTTCGGCAGCAACCTGATCAACACGAATCCGTTCAAGGATCCGCAGTCGTCGCTGCCGTTCTACATCTTCCAGCAGTACGGCAACGGCAACGAGCCCAGCTACGACCGCGCCTGGGCCGCGGCCCTGGTCCTGATCGCGTTCGTGATGATCCTGAACCTGGTGGCCCGCGCCATCGCCCGCTGGAAAGCCCCGAAGACGGGCCGCTGAGCGGCCATCAGCAGAGAAGTGAAGTGATCCACATGGCCAAGCGAATCGACGTCAGCGGCCTCACCGCGTACTACAGCGCCTTCAAGGCCATCGAGGACATCTCGATGACCGTCGAACCCCGTACCGTGACCGCCTTCATCGGCCCGTCCGGCTGCGGCAAGTCCACGTTCCTGCGCACCCTGAACCGTATGCACGAGGTCACCCCCGGTGGCCGCGTCGAGGGCAAGGTGCTGCTGGACGACGAGAACCTCTACGGCTCCGGGGTCGACCCGGTGACGGTACGCCGCACGGTCGGCATGGTCTTCCAGCGGCCGAACCCGTTCCCCACCATGTCGATCTACGACAACGTGGCGGCCGGCCTGAAGCTCAACGGCATGCGCAAGAAGGGTGACCTCGACGCGGTCGTCGAGAAGTCCCTCAAGGGCGCCAACCTCTGGAACGAGGTCAAGGACCGGCTCAACAAGCCCGGCTCCGGCCTGTCCGGCGGCCAGCAGCAGCGGCTGTGCATCGCCCGCGCCATCGCGGTCGAGCCGCAGGTGCTGCTGATGGACGAGCCGTGCTCGGCGCTCGACCCGATCTCCACCCTCGCCATCGAGGACCTGATCGGCGAGCTGAAGTCCCGGTTCACCATCGTGATCGTCACCCACAACATGCAGCAGGCCGCCCGCGTCTCCGACCGCACCGCCTTCTTCAACCTGGCCGCGGTCGGCCAGCCCGGCAAGCTCATCGAGATCGACGACACCGAGCGCATCTTCTCGAACCCGTCCGTCCAGGCCACCGAGGACTACATCTCGGGCCGCTTCGGGTGATCAGAACCGCCGTGCGGTGCTGCATGGCGGTGCCACCGCAAGGCGCAGGCCCCGCCCTCCCCAGAGGAGGGCGGGGCCGTATTCGTTGTCAGCGGCCGAAGATCAGCCGCCGAAGATCAGCCGGATCAGGTAGTAGCAGGCCGCGGCGACCAGGCCGGCGGCGGGCATCGTGATGAACCAGCCCGCGACGATGTTCTTGGCCACACCCCAGCGGACCGCCTTGACCCGCTTGGTCGCGCCGACGCCCATGATCGCCGACGTGATCACATGGGTGGTGGAGACCGGAGCCTGGAAGAGGTACGAGGTCGTGTAGAGGATTCCCGCGGAGGTCGTCTCGGCGGCGAAGCCCTGCGGCGGGTCCAGATCAATAATGCGGCGCCCCAGCGTCCGCATGATCCGCCAGCCACCGGCGTACGTACCCAGCGACATCATCGCCGCGCACACGAACTTCACCCAGACCGGGATGCCGTAGCCGCGGCCGGGATCGTGGATGACCAGTGCCAGGACGACCACACCCATGGTCTTCTGCGCGTCCTGCAGACCGTGGCCGAGGGCCATGCCCGCCGCCGAGATGGTCTGGGCGATACGGAAACCGCGCTTGGCCTTGTGCGGGTTGGCGCGCCGGAAGAACCACAGGATCGCCATCATGATCAGATAGCCGACGAGGATGCCGACCACGGGCGAGAGGAACATCGGCACGATGACCTTGTCGACCACGCCCGACCAGTGCACGGCCGTGCCACCCGCCAGCGCCGCGCCGACCAGTCCGCCGAACAGCGCGTGGGTCGAACTCGACGGCAGCCCGAAGTACCAGGTGAGCAGGTTCCACGCCACCGCGCCGGCCAGCGCGGCGAAGAGGATCGCCATGCCGCCCCGGCCCGTCGGTGTGGCGATCAGGCCCTTGCTGACGGTATTGGCCACCCCCTGGCCGAGGAACGCGCCCAGCAGGTTCATCACCGCGGCCATCGCCAGCGCCGCCTTGGGCGTGAGCGCGCGGGTCGACACCGAGGTGGCGATCGCGTTGGCCGAGTCGTGGAAGCCGTTGGTATAGGTGAAGAAGAGCGCGACCGCGATGGTCACGACCAGCACAAAGGTGTCCACGAGGGTCAGGACTCCTTGACCGCGATGGTCTCCACCGTGTTCGCCACGTGCTCGAAAGCGTCGGCGGCCTCTTCCAGTACGTCCACGATCTGCTTCAGCTTGAGGACCTCGATGGCGTCGTACTTGCCGTTGAAGAGGTGCGCGAGCAGCTTGCGGTGGATCTGGTCGGCCTGGTTCTCCAGCCGGTTGATCTCGATCCAGTACTCGGTGAGGTTGGCCATGGTCCGCAGGTTCGGCATCGCCTCTGCGGTCAGCTCGGCCGCCCGCGCCAGGACCTCGACCTGCTGCTCGACGCCCTTGGGCAGTTCCTCGATCTTGTAGAGGACGACCAGGTCAACGGCCTCCTCCATGTAGTCCATGATGTCGTCGAGCGAACCGGCGAGGGTATAGATGTCCTCACGGTCGAACGGCGTGATGAACGAGGAGTTCAGCTGGTGGAAGATCGCGTGCGTCGCGTCGTCCCCGGCGTGCTCCGCCGCCCGCATCCTTTCGGCGATCTCGGTACGGTTGGCCGAATCGGCCCCGAGCAGTTCCATCAGGAGCTTCGAACCGGTGACGATGTTGTCCGCGGATGCGGCAAACATGTCATAGAAGCTCGTCTCCCTGGGGGTCAGACGAAAGCGCACGTGAGGTCCTCAGGATGCATGGGATTCGGTCTGGTCGATGCTAGGCGCATCATCCAGCCAGGGCTAACTCGCGTCACCCAGTGTCGCTCATCGGACTTAGTGCCCCTCACCGGGGATGTGTCGCACAAGGTGTCGATTCGGTAGGATATACCCACCAGGGGTATAACGGGACTCCTCGTAGCGGGCGAAGAAGCGGTAATTCCAAGCGAAGGGCGGGGAGCGCGATGACGACGGAGCCTGCGACGGCCGCGGCGACTGAGGCCGATGTCACGGAGCCGGCGGCTGAGGCGGAGATCACGGAAGCGGCCTCGGGAGCAGCTCCGGGAGCGGCTTCGGCAGCGGCTTCCGAGACGGCGGCACCGGCGAAGCCGGACGCCCCCGCGGGCCCGCACGGCTACAGCCACGACAAGGAGTCGCACCTCAAGCGGCTGCGCCGGATCGAGGGCCAGATCCGCGGCCTCCAGCGGATGGTCGAGGAGGACGTCTACTGCATCGACATCCTCACTCAGGTCTCCGCGAGCACCAAGGGTCTGCAGTCCTTCGCGCTCCAGCTCCTCGAAGAGCATCTGCGGCACTGCGTGGCGGCCGCCGCCGTCGGCGGCGGACCGGAGATCGACGAGAAGGTGGCCGAGGCCACCGCGGCGATAGCGCGGCTGCTGCGTACCTGACCCGCGGGCGGCGCCGGCGGGAAACGTGACGGACTCGGTATCGGCTTCGGACGCGGTCTCAGGAAGTGAGATGGCCGGAAGCCGAGCGGCAGGGTGCGAGCGGCAGCGCGGGGTCGTGGTCATGAGCGCGCGCGTGGGCGACCTCCAGGACCTCGTCGATCCGTGCGAAGCTCAGCCGCTCCTCGTCCGCGGTGGACGCGGCGATCATCAGCTCGCCGCAGAGCTCGATCTCGGCGAGAGCCACGGGGTCGTCCTGCACCACCGACATTCCGGGCGACGGCGCCATACGCACACCACCTCCTCGTCCACGAGCGCCTGTGACGGTCTCCAGCCAGGGTAGGGACCGGCACCCGGTCCGCGCATGGCACGGATGGACCATTTCGGCAACGCCCGTTCCGGCGGCGGCCGTTACCACTTCGGGCCCCTTACCGCGGCCGCGAAGAAACGATCTTGCCGGTCCAGATGTCGGCAGGCCGCGGCATCGTCACCGGCACCGCGACCCCGAATCCGTCAAACGTAGTGGTAGAGACCACAGTGACGTCCTGCCCCGCGCCCTTGCCCGTACCGGCGGAGCTGAAAGTGAAGCGCTGGGTCAGCCTGCGCAGCCGGCCCTGCCCGTCCAGCCACGCGTCGAACGGCACCCCCGTGACCGTGAACCCCTTCGCCGCCGCCTCCAGCGGGCCGCGCGCCGCCGGGTCCACGGCCCTGGCCGCGCGTGCGATGTCGGCGGTGCCGCGGTAGTGCCGCACCGGGGTGCCGTCCAGCGTCTCCTGGCCGACCAGCGTCACGTCCTGCGCCCCGCGCAGCAGCTCCGCTGCGGCCAGCGGCTCGGTGGCGCCGCCGGTCACCAGGTTGCCGTCCGGCAGCCGGGTGGTGTCCACCCGTACCCACTTGCCGTCCGGCACCCCCTCCCCCCGGTCCTTCATGTAGAGCGCGCCCGGGGTGAGCAGTTCGATCAGCGGCTTGTGCTCCTCGGCGCCGATCGCGTCCTTGGGCAGCAGCAGGCGCAGCTCACCGCGCCGCTTCGCGTAGTCGAAGCCGCCGCTGCCGGTGATCGTGAGCCAGGTGCCGCCGCTGGCCATCCGCATGGCGGTGGTCACATGCGAGCTGCCCGCCCGTACCAGCGTCTGCGCCGCGCCGCGCACCGCCTGCGTGGCGTCGGCCGCCTTGGCGTCCGGGCCGCCGCCCTCGGCCGCTGCGCCCGTCCCCGAACAACCGGTGAGCAGCGCCGTCCCGCACGCGACCGCGGCCGCCACCGCGACGGCCGCCGACGTACGCCCGCGCCGCGGCACCACCGCCCGCCCCTGCACCACCGCGCTGGCCATCGCTGCCACCATCCCTGATCCATCCACACCGGCTGGGCCTCATCCTCATAACGACGGTCGGAACGGCCCCGTCACGCCCGCTACCGTGGTGTCGTGCTCAACTTGTGCGCCGAGCCGATACCGCTCCACGCACCGGTCGTCAGCCAGCGACCGGGCGCGCCCCACCACACCTCCGTCATCGAACGCGGCGCCTTCGCCATCGCCCTGTGCTCCTGCGGCTGGAAAGGCCCTGCCCGCCGTGCCCGCGACCGCGCCCGCCGCGACGCCGAGCTGCACGTCGCCGGCTGAGGCGACCCCTCCGCTTGCGCAACCGGGTCCCGTGTTCGTACGTCTACGGTTCGGAAGGCGGTGAGGCGAATGACGACCTCTGTGAACGACGGGGACCCGGTACCGGCGGCGGAGCCGGTTGCGGTGCCCCTGTCGATACCGGTGCAGCGGCGGACGGCGCTGCTGGCGGGCGGCGGCGTCCTGGCCGCCGCGGTGCTGAGCGGCTGCGGCCCCAACGACAGTCACGCGGACGGCCCGAGCGGCACGGCGAAACCGCCGACCTCCGGCAACCGCCCTCCGACCGGGGCGCCGACGAGAACCGCCAAGCCCGTACCGGCGGACTGGCCCGCGCTCGCCAGGTCCCTGGACGGCGAGCTCCTCCGCCCCCAGGACCGCGGCTACGCCCTCCACCGCAACCTCTACAACACCCGCTTCGACGGCCTGCGCCCCGCCGCCCTCGCCTACGTCACCGGCGAGGCCGACATCCGCGCCTGCCTCGACTTCGCCCGCCGCACCGCCACCCCGCTGGCCATCCGCAGCGGCGGCCACTCCTACGCGGGCTGGTCCAGCGGCAACGGCAAGCTCGTCGTCGACGTCTCCAAGCTCCACTCCATACGCGTCGACGGCACCACGGCCACCGTCGGCGCGGGCGCCCGCCTCATCGACGTCTACTCCCAGCTCGGCCAGCACGGCCGTACGATCCCGGGCGGTTCCTGCCCCAGCGTCGGCGTCGCCGGGCTCACCCTGGGTGGCGGCCATGGCGTCATGAGCCGTTCCATGGGCCTGACCTGCGACAACCTGATCGGCGCCACGATCGTCACCGCCGACGGCCGCACCCGCGAGGTGTCCGCGGACGCCGAGCCCGACCTGTTCTGGGCGCTGCGCGGCGCGGGCAACGGCAACTTCGGCGTCGTCACCTCACTGCGCTTCGGCACGCACCCGGTGCCCGAGGTCGTCACCGGCTATCTGACCTGGCCCTGGAGCCGCGCCGCCGCCGTGGTCCGCGCCTGGCAGAGCTGGGGCCCCGACCAGCCCGACCACATCTGGTCCGCCCTGCACCTCGACTGCGCCGCGGGCGGCTCCCCCACCGTCGCGATCCCGATGCTCTCCACCGGCTCGAAGGCCGATCTGGCCGCCGCGGCCGACCGCCTCGCCGCGTCCGTCGGCGCCGACGCCACCTCGGTCTCGCTGCACCCGCACAGCTACATCGACGCGACCTTCTCCTACGCGGGCTGCTCCGGCCTGACCGCCGCCCAGTGCCACCTCACGCCCGAGGGCGGTCTGCACCGCGAGACGTACTCCGCCTGCTCCGACTTCTACGACACCAATCTGTCGGCCGGCGGCATCGACACCCTGCTCGCCCAGGTCCAGCGTCTCTCCGGGCAGTCCGGCGGCGGCGCGGGCAGCATCGCCCTCACCGCCCTGGGCGGCGCCGTCAACCGCCCGTCCCCCACCTCAACCGCCTTCTGCCACCGCACTTCCCGCTTCCTCGCCCAGTACCTCGCCTCGGACGCCCTCTCCCTCACCTCCTGGCTCAGCACCACCCACGCCGCCCTCCGCCGCTACGCCTCGGGCGCCGCCTACCAGAACTACACCGACCCCACCCTCCCCACCTGGCGCACCGCCTACTACGGCCCCAACGCCCCCCGCCTCACCACCCTCAAATCCCACTACGACCCCCAACGCCTCTTCACCTTCCCCCAGGCGCTCTGAGCCCAACACAAAGGGCGGCCCGCTACCGCGGACCGCCCCACTTGCGCCTGTTGCCGCCGACTCAGCGGTTGACGGTCTGGATCTCCTGGACCACAAGGTTCGTCGTATGCCCGAACGTCCCTGCGGGCAGGGGGCCACCAGGATCGCCCGTGCCAACCCAACTGATCTTCCACGTCACTGTCGCCCTGAGGGGGTACGAACCACCGTTGGGCGTTGCGTGCCGGTAGATCACGCCACACGGTGGCTCCTTGCCGCCGCTCCCCTTCGTGTACGGCGTCCCGATCGAACCGTTCGCATTGAGCGGACAGTCACCCGACGCCGGGTAGACGTCGGCATCAGGCGTACCGGGGTCCAAATGGAGAGCGACGGGTGTCGCCGTCGTGGTGGCGGAGATGCCGAGCAGGTCGGCAGTGGCCGTCACGGACACCGGCTTGAACGTCTTCGCGTCCAGCCATGCCCACGTCGGCAGGTTCACCGTCTGCTGGGCGACCGGGCTCAAGCTGACGTCGGTGTCCGGCACGCGAATCTGCTTGTAGGCCAGCTGAGCCAGGATCTTGGGCGTGAGAGCGTCCTTGATGTCCGCGGGCGGTGCGGTGCCCTTGTCCACCCAGAAGTACGGCGCGGTGCAGTCAAGCGCCCCCGGAACACCCGCCCCGCCGTCGGGAACGTACGACGTCCACCAATACCCCTTGCCCGTCTTGTCGAGGTTGAAATTTGTGTACGGCTTGCCGTACACATATCGATCACGCTGCGTCGCGTCCCACTCCGCACCGGTCGAGTCCACATTCCAGATGGGCTCCACGTAGTCCTTGAACTGCTGCGGCGTCCACGTCGGCGTATACCAGCACGGCGGCGGACTCCAACTGGTGTCCACCGGAGCGAGCGGCCCCACGGACGGCCCGGACCCGTTCTTGGACGTGTCGTACGACACCCCGCCGGCCTTCGCCGAAATCGTCTGACTCCCGGGGTCCTCCCCACCGCCGAGGTCCCCCCCGCCCCCTTTGCCGCCTGCGTACGCGATGCTCGGAGTCATCGCGACGACCAAGGCCGTGACTACTACCGCCAACGTCCGCGCGGGCGTCTTCGCCCCTACGGCTGGCATTGTTTGGCCCCCCTATCCGAGACAACGGCAACGGTCTGCCAGACACCCTGCGGGCTCTTCACCAAACGAGTGTTGTAGAGCACGTAACTGTCCGCCGTTGTCGGCGTGTTGTCGACCTTGCCGGTCTTGCGGTTCTTGAGGAACGCCTTGCTTTCATCCGAGCAGTAGATGAGCGAGGCTGAACCATCGTTCCCGAAGGTGACTTTGCGGTCGAAGAAGCGGGTGATGCCGATCCACGTGTTGTTCTTGTTCAGATAGCCCTGGACATAGCTGACGGCGGCTTCCAGGCCCTTGTCCGTGCTGTAGAACCCGATGGCCGTGGAATGTGACGAGCCCTTGAGGATCGCCTCATCCATTGAATTGACCCACTGCGCGTTGTCCGCGAGCACAGCGTCCTTCTTCGGGTCACCGGACTGCTGGTTCTCGAAGACGTTCTTCGCGCCTGCGGGAAGACTGATCACGGGCCGCTGTACAGCCGCCTTCGTCGCAGAGGGAGTTGCCGTCTCGGACGGCGTCCCCGTCCCCGACGGCTGAATCTTGTCCGAGCTGTCCGAACCACCTCCGCCGCAGGCGGTCAGCAGGAGCGCCGTGGACGCCGCGAGCGCGACAGCGGCGGGAAGGGTAGTGCGCGTCACGTTGGAATCCCCCGTGGGCTAGCCAGATCCAGACAGTGCTTGTGTAGCCAAAGAGACTACCGGTGGGAGCCATGTGGCTGCAGGTACTCCCCCCGCACTTCCCCAGACGTCCACCACCCCTCCACGGCTGCCGGTTGTGGGCCGCCGCCGTCCGCCGCTACGCCTCGGGCGCCCCACTTGCGTCTGTTGCCGCTGACTCAGCGGTTGACCGTCTGGATCTCCCTGACCGTGACGTCCTGCGGGAACGCGGAGAAGCCCGCGGGCAGGGGTCTGCCCCCAGCCTGCGGCGTGGTGGTAGCTGTCCACCACACCCTCCAGGACATGTCCGCGGTGAGCGGGTACGTGCCCGCGCTCGCCTTGTTGTACGTGATGTTGCAGGACGCGCCGGCGCTGTTGAGCGACGAGCCGTCGAGCGGGTAGTCGCAGCTGCCCGGGTCCGCGTACTGGGTTCCCGCGTCGACGTGCAGGTTGGAGGGCCTCGCGGCGACCGTGGCGGCGACAACCGTGCCGTCCGGTTCCGTGAGCTGCGCGGTGACGGACACCAGCGCGTCGGCCCGCTGGAAGCTGACGTACGTCGGCAGGTTGACCTTCTGGTTCTCCGGCACCGGGCTCAGCTTCACGCCCTTGGTCGGCAACGTCAGCTGCCCGTACGCCGCGTCGGCAAGCATCTTCGGTGTGATCCGGCCCGCGGGCGGGTTGCCCGGATCCCGCCAGAAGTAGCCCTGGTCATACGGGCAGAGGTTGTTGGGATTGTTCAACTGGCTGTCGTCCCAGGTGAGCACCCACCAACTACCGTCCTTGCCCTGGTTGTAGTGGTAGGCGTCCATCTTGTTGTTCTCGTTGTTGTAGAACTCGTAGGTGGTGCCCGACCCCTCCTTACCAGCCGCGAAGAACCGTCGGTTGATCTCCGCCTTCATCTGCTCAGGCGTCATGCTCGTGTACCAGCACACAGGAGGCATGAAGCCCGCGTCCGAGGACTTCACCGGCTGGGCCCCGTCGCCACTCCCGGTCCCGCGATGGGTGTAGTTCACGTGCACCTGATAGGTCGTCCCGTCACCGGTGGCGCCGGTACCTCCGTCAGTCTTTCCGTTGCCTGCCGACGCCGAGGTGATCCCGGCAGTGAGCATCGCGGCGCAGGCCAAGGCAACGGTCCCGCCGCGAACGATTCGGGTGATTACGCGACCTGGCACTGTTTCGCCCCCTGAACCCAGCTGTGGTTGAAGACGGTCCACTCACCCGAGGAGCTCTTGGTCATGAGCAGCGTCCACGAACGGAAGTCCGAGAGCGACGGCTTCGTGACGGTGACCTTCCCGGTCTTGGAGTCCTTGGCGTAAGCCTTCCGCTGATCCTCGCAGTACTGCACCGAGACGTTCCCGCCCTGAATCGTCTTCACGACAGGCTTGTAGTACGGGTAGGCGCCTGTGATGACGCTGCCGCCCTTGCCCTGGGCAATGATCGAGTCCGCGAAAGCCGCACCGCGCTCGCCCGTCCAGAACCGCTTGAAGTTCGGCGTCTCCTTGGCGTAGACCTTCGCCTCGAACTCCAGAATCGACAGAGCCGCGTACTTGGCGTCGGTCAGAATCGCCTGCTTCTTGGGGTCACTGCTCTCAAAGCCCTTGAAGTCCGTGGTGATACCCGACGGCAGGTCGAACTTAGGGGCGCCGGGCCCCGCCGCCTGAGTCGGAGACCCGGTTGTGGTCGGTGTGGACGTTGCCGTCGTGCTCGTAGCCGACGACTGAATCTTGTCCGAGCTGTCCGAACCGCCTCCGCCGCAGGCGGTCAGCAGGAGCGCCGTGGACGCCGCGAGCGCGACAGCGGCGGGAAGGGTAGTGCGCGTCACGTTGGAATCCCCCGTGGGCTAGCCAGATCCAGTCAGTGCTTGTGTAGCCAATGAGACTACCGGTGGGAGCCATGTGGCTGCAGGTGCTCCCCCCGCACTTCCCCAGACGTCCACCACCCCTCCACGGTTGCCGATCACGCACCAAAGGTGGCAGGGGCATGACTGAACAGGCCCGGGGGCAGGCCACCGCTCGCACTGGCCCGTTCCGATCCGGTTCAGGCCACCTGACAGTTCCTCGCCCCTTGATGCCACGTGTAGTTCGCGACCTGCCAGCCACCCGCGGAGTTCCTGGACATCACCAGCGACCAGGAACGGAAGTCCGACAGTGACGGGGTCGTCACCCTCACCCTTCCCGTCCTGGCGTCCTTGGCGTATGCCTTGCGCTGGTCTTCGCAGTACGAAACGACCTGGGCGCCCTGAGCATTCGGCGTCACGCGCGGGGAGTAGTAGCGATAGGTGCCGGTGATCACCTTTCCTTGACGCCCCCGCGCGATGATCGTGTCCGCATACGTGGCACCGGACAGACCCGTCCAGTACCGCTTGAAGTTGGCGGTCTCTGTGGCGTGCACTGTCGCTTCCGCTTCCAACAGCGCGGTAATGGCGTAACCGGCGTCCCGCATGACGTCCTTGTCCTTGCCGCCCCCCGCGTCGAACCCCGCGAACTCGATCCTCACATCCGGGGGCAGGTCGAACGTCGGGGCTCCCGGCTCCGCGGAACGGGTCGAAGTTGCCGACGTCGTCGGCGTACCAGGTGTACCGATCGCCGACGATTGAGCCCTGTCCGGGCTGTCCGAACTGCCTCCGCCGCAGCCGGTCAACAGCAACGCCGTCGACGCCGCGAACACGACAGCGGCAGGAAGGGTAGTGCGGGTCACGTTGGGGTCCCCCATGGGATAGCCAGAATTCAGACGGTGCGTGCGGCCGACGAGACGCAGTTCACCGCTTGCACTGGGTGGCCTTCTCTATGACCACGACGTGCGATGCCTGCCATACGCCCTTGGAAGACGCGTCCTTGACGTAGAGGACGTTGTACAGGACGAAGTCGCTGTCGCTCGGTGTCGTGAGGTGGACCTTTCCGGTCGCCACGTTCTTGCTGTAGGCCTTCGTCTGATCGCGGCAGTAGGTCAGGGTCGCGGAGCCGGGCCGCGGAAGGGTGACCTTCGCCCGGTAGTAGTGGTCGACACCGGTCGGTGCCCAACCGCCGTCGATGTTCGCCGTGATCTGGGCGTGCGCGTACGTCAGACCCTGGTCGCGCGAGTAGAACTGGTACGCCGGGTCCTTGAGGTCGTGCGAGGCGGCGGCCCGGTTGTAGGCGCGGACGTATTGCGCCGCGTCGGCGAACACCGCGTCCTTCGTCGGATCGCCGGTCTTCGGCCAGTCGAAGACCAGCTTCAGGTCCTTGGGCAGCGCCGTCGAAGGCCGCTCGGCGCCCGCCTGCGTCGACGATGGCGTCGGGTTGGACGACGCGGACGGCTTACCGCCGGCCGATGGCTGGATGTGGTCTGCGGTGTCGGAGCCGCCTCCGCCGCAGGCGGTCAGCAGCAACAGCACCGACGCCGTAACGGCGCCGGCGATCGGCACGGACGTGCGGTTCACGATCTGATCCCCCGTGGAACTCTCAGACGCGGCATTGCGCCGCGCCCACGATGACGGTGATCTGCGACGACTGCCACACCCCGTGAGAGGCAGCGTCCTTCACCAGGAGCAGGTGGTACGAGACGAAGCTGTCCTTGGTCGGCGCGGTGCGGAGCACCTTCCCCGTCTTCACCTTCTTGCTGAAGACCTTGCTCTCGTCCCGGCAGAAGGACAGGGTCGCCGACCCGGCCCGTGCGACGCTCACCTTCGCCGCGTAATAGCGGTCATCCCCCGTCGGCGCGTAGCCGCCGTCGATGTTCGCCTCGATCTGGTCATGCGCGTACGTGAGGGCGTCGTCGCGCGAATAGAACTGATACGCGGGGTCGCGGAGACTCTCCTCGGCACTCGCCCGCTTCAACGCCCGCATGTACTGCTCACCGTCGGAGAGCACCGCGTCCTTGGTCGCGTCACCCGTCCTCGGCCATTCGAAGGCCATCGTCAGATCCTTCGGCAATGCCGTCGACGGGCGAGGGGCTCCATGGCTGACCGGCGCGGGCGCCGCGGAGGGGCTACTCGTCCGCGACGGCTGGGACGGCGGGGAGGACTGGGACGGTGCGGGCGGGGACGAGAGGGTCGAACCGCCCCCGCCGCAGGCGGTCAGCAGGAGGAGCCCCGAGGCGAGGCCAAGGGCGGCGGCAGGCCGTGGAAGGCCGTGCGTGAGGTTGCTCCGGAGTGATGGCACGTCAGGCCGCGAGGTCCTTGTCGGCGGCGCTGTGGCGGAAGGGGGTGGGGCGGGGAGGGTGGTGGGGGGTGCGGATCAGGGGGGCGGCGCGAGTGTGGGTGAGGGTGGTGGCCAGGGAGGTGAGGAGGGCCAGGGCCAGGGGGGCCAGGAGGAGGGCCGTGGCGGCGCCCAGGGCGAAGCCGCCGATGACGTCGGTGGGGTACTGGACACCCAGGTAGACGCGGCTGAAGCCCTCGGCGAGGGCGAGCACTATGGCCAGAACGCCCACCTTGCGGCTGACCATGAAGAGGCCGACCGCCATCGCCGCGGTCAGCGCGGCGTGGGCGCTGACGAAGGCGTAGCCGGTCGTGCCGTGCACCAGGACGTCGATGCCGTCGTGCTCGACGAAGGGCCGGGGACGCTGGACGAGCGCGCGGATCGGGAGGTTGAGCAGCAGGGCGATACCGGCCGCGAGGCCCGACCAGAGGACTCCGGCGACGGCGGCGGGGGCGTCCGGGGAGCGGCGGGCCACCCGCCACCAGCAGACACCGGCCAGCAGCAGCATGAGGGCGACGAGACCGTACTCCCCCATGAACTCCACCGCCCGGTCGACGCCGCGAGGCGCCTGCTTGGCGAAGTCGTTGATGTCGTGGAGCAGGCTGATGTCGGGGTTGGCGGTGTCGTTAGCGACCTCTGCCATAGCGTGGTGCCCCTTACCTAGCAACTAACTGACCGTGCGTCCGCGGCTCGGCTCGTCTGCAACCCCCGTCGCTTGCGTCCCTCGCCATTCTCTCCCGTACAACGGCCGACACGGTACGTAGCGTTCCTGTCTTCGCCAGAAGATCACCTGCCCGTTATCCAAGGGTGACCAGGCAGGACGATCCACCGCCGGTCTCAGGCCAGAGCCTCACCGGACGGAGCCGAAGAGGCCGAAAGCCGAAAGGGCGTCAGGCCGCCGACGGTGTCGGCAGCGCCTGCGCCCCGTCCCGGGTGACACGGGTCGCCCCGATGTAGTCGGCCTCGTCGATCGGGTCGAAGCGGATGACCGCCCCCGTGTGCGGCGCGTCGATCATGTAGCCGCCGCCGACGTAGATCCCGACGTGGTGGATCGAGCGCGGGTCGGTCAGATCGGTGGCGAAGAAGACCAGGTCCCCGGGGAGGAGTTCGGAGCGGGCCGGGTGCGGCCCCGCGTTCCACTGGTCGTTGGCCACCCGCGGCAGCTCGATGCCCACCGAGTGGTACGACGCCTGCGTCAGCCCCGAGCAGTCGAAGCGGCCGCCCTCGTCCGCCGTCCCGGTGCCGCCCCACAGATACTTCGTACCGAGCTGCTGCTGCGCGTAGTAGATGGCCGCGGCCGCCTGCTGCGACGGCGCCACCCGCCCGACCGGCGCGGCGAAGCTCTTCTCCAGCGTGCGGATGATCTTCACGTAGTTCCGCGTCTCGCTGTACGGCGGCACACCGCCGGCCTTTATCACCGCGTACGCACCGGCGTTGTACGACGCGAGCATGTTGTCCGTGTTGTCGCCGGGCACGTCCTTCACGTACGACGCCAGCTCGCAGTCGTACGAGGCCGCCGACGGGATCGCGTCCTCGGGGTCCCAGACGTCGGCCTTCCCGTCGCCGTTCCCGTCGATGCCGTGGGTGGCCCAGGTGCCCGGGATGAACTGCGCGATGCCCTGCGCCGCGGCCGGACTCTGCGCCCGGGCGTTCCAGCCGCTCTCCTGGTAGAGCTGGGCGGCCAGCAGCGCCGGGTTCAGCGCCGGGCACAGATTGCCCCACTTCTGCACGATGGGCTGGTATATGGCGGGAACCGCCCCCTTCGCCAGCGTCACCGCCCCGCCGCCCGCGCCGCCCTTCGCCAGCCCGGCGGCCGCCGAGTACGTGCCGACCACCAGCAGCGCGAGAAACGAAAAGCACAGGCCGCAGCCGATGATGACGGTGAGCCAGACCTTCCGCGCCACGGCGTCCTGCCTTCCTCTCGCCGCCGTCTGTGTCCGTATGTTCCTATCGTTGCCCTACGGTGATGCTCGTGATACACAGAGTAGTCGTCCGCGTCCCATCGAACACCGGTCCGTGCACCAGTTTGGCGGCTTCGACCAGGATCACACGGACGATCCGCCGAGAAAGTCGTTGAGTCGACATGCAACAGCGTCATCCTCGGCCAAGATAGATCCTGGCACCCTTGCGCCCCGGCGAGGGAGCCAACTGATCGAGCGGGGTGGTGAGTTACATGTTCGTGGCAGCCGCAAAGGGCGACATCAACACCATCATCGGTGGCATCGCCCCAGACTGGGGACCATTCGGGTCCCTCGGGAACGAAGCACGTGTGATGATCGAAGTGGTCATGGCGGTGGCGATCCTGCTGTGCCTGGCCATCGCGATCTGGGGCGCGGCCAAGCAGAGGATCGGTGCGACGGCACTGCGCGACACCTTCAGCGCGGAGCAGGGCAAGGGGTTGATCATCGCCGGGCTGACCGGCGTGTTCATCATCGGTTCACTCGGCACGCTGTTCACCATCGTCTACGGGATGGCCGTCTAGCCGGTTCCCCGGTAGGCCGTGCCGGCCCGGGCAGGTCCCGTCGGCCCGGCCCGTCAGGTCCGCCGCCCCGGCGGCTCGTCCCCCTATGTCCCGGAGCCCGTCCCAGGCTCACCTCCCATCCTGAGGCTGCATGCTGATGCCCACTCAACCAAGCAGCGGTGCCGTCCGCGCCACGCGGCGGTCCGGCGTGCCCACGGTGCCCGAGGGGGCGACCGCGCGATGAGCCTCGGCCAGGACGGACCCCCGACCCGTACCCGATTCCCCGAGGGCCACGGCACCCACGGCGGGGCCACCCGCCGCGCCCAGCCGCGCCGCGCCCTCGTGACCGTGGTGAGCATCATCGTGCTGCTCATCGCCGCGCTCGCCTTCGCCAACCGCGGCTCCCACCACTCCGCCGCCGGGTCCGGCGACAACGCCCCCTCCACCACCGCCGGTTCCTCCGGCTCCCACGGCGGCTCCTCCGCCGCCACCGCCCCCACCGGCGAGAAGCCGGTCACCGGCAAGTCCGCCGCGGGCATCCCCAGCGGCTTCGCGCACACCGAGCAGGGTGCGCAGTCGGCGGCGGCGAACTACGCCGTGGCGCTGGGAGGTGACGGGATGTTCGACGCGAACCGGCGGCACCAGATCGTCGGCGCCGTCTACGCGCCGAGCGCGACCGCCAAGGTCCAGGGCGACCTGGACAAGGCCTACGCCGACACGGCGTTCCTGCAGCGAATCGGCCTCAAGGCCAACGGCACGGCGCCGACGGGCATGACCTTCATCTCCCGGGTGAACCCGGTCGGCGCCAAGACAGTGAAGTTCGCGGGGGACTCGGCCACCGTGAGCGTCTGGTACTCGTCGCTGTTCGGCCTGGCGGGCGAGGGCTCCACCAATCCCGTCTCCGAGAGCTGGTACACGAACACGTTCGACATGACGTGGTCCGGCAACGACTGGAAGATCACCTCCTTCCAGCAGAAGGACGGCCCCGCCCCCGTAGGGCGTGACCAGGCCGCGGCCTCGGCTCAGGACATGACCGACGCAGTGAGCGGGTTCGGAGGCTTCACCTATGCCCGGTAGTCGACGCGTCCTCACCCTGGCCGGCGCGCTGAGCAGCGTGCAGATCGCCGCGGTCCTCTTCGCGGGCCGCGCGCTGGCGGCGCCCTCTCCCACCCCGACGGGGAAGCCGGGCAGCGACCCGTGCGCCCTCATCCGAGGCCCCGCCAAGGACTACTGCACCAAAGGCGACCCCTCCGCCCCCGCCAAAGGCACCAACCCCACCGATTCGCTCGACCCGCTCACCTCGCTGGGGCGCGGCTGCGCCGACGCGGCGGCGTGGACGATCGACAAGCTGTCGGCGGCGGTGACGAAGACGACGGAGGTGGACTTCACCAATACGGCGTTCTTGCGGCAGTACGCGGTGGTGTTCGCGGCGTCGACGATTCTGACGCTGATCCTGTGGCTGCTGGCGGTGGCGAAGCGGGCGGTGCGCGGGGTGCCGTTGACGGAGGCGCTGACGGAGGCGGTCGGGTTCCTGTGGCTGACGGTGCTGGCGTCGGCGTTCACGCCGCTGGTGCTGTACACCGTGGTGTCGGCGACGGACGCGGTGACGAACGTGATCTCGTCGGGGACGGACTCGAACACGAATGTGTTCTTCGGGTCGTTCTCGGGGGCGCTGACGAAGGGCAAGGACATCGGCGGCGGCCCGATCATGCTGATCGTGGTGTCGTTGGTGTCGGTGCTGGCCGCCGGGGTGCTGTGGCTGGAGCTGGTGATCAGGGCGGCGCTGCTGTACGTGGGGGCGCTGCTGGGTACGGCGGTGTACGCCGGACTGGTGGACAAGAACATGTGGCATCACGTCCGCCGGTGGGCAGGGATCATGATCGCGGTGATCCTGGTGAAACCCGTGATCGTGATCGTTCTGGGGCTCGCCGGGGCGCTGTCCGCGTCGGACAACGGTCCTGACGCGTTCTCAGCGGTGGTGTCGGGCCTGGCGATCATCCTGCTGGCGATCTTCGCCAGCTTCATGATCTACCGGTTCGTGCCGGGATTCGGTGACGACGTGGTGAATCTGCGCAACGGCAGGAAGGCCAGCGGCCAGAGCCAGGCCGCGGCGGTGATCTCGTCGCCCGCCGCGCTGGTGCGGCAGGGCATCAACACGCACAGCGCCCGCGGCGGCGCCCAGGAGCAGGCCCAGGGCGGCGGCGCGCAGCCGTCGAACCCGGTGGCGGGCGGGGTCGCCGCGCACAGCAGCCGTACCGGCAACCCCGGCCCCTCGGGCGGCGGCGGTACGGGCACCGGCGGCAGCGGTGGTGGAAGCGCCACCCGGGGCAACGGCGGTGGCCGCGGCTTCGGCTCGAACTTCGGCTCAGGATCGACCAACGGCAATTCGCAGGGAGGTGATCGCCGGTGACGACCCAGCCCTTCGCCCAGCCGCGCCGTACGTATCTGATCGGCAAGGCACGGCCCAACGCGATCGTGGGCAAGAACCGGGAGACCGGGGAGATCGCGCTGATCGTGGCCGGTGCCGGTCTCGGCATGCTGTGCGGTCTGCTGGTCCCGGTGCTGCTGCTGCGCATCGTCGGCCTGGTCGGCTGGCCGCTGCTGGCACTGGCCGCGGTGTACATGCCGTACCGGAGGCGTACGTTCTACCGCTGGTTCGAGATCAACCGCACCTTCCGCCGTACGCTCCGCGTCTCCCCCACCTACCGGTCGGGCATCGAGGAGGCCGGGATAGGGCTGGACGGGCGCGAGGTCGAGGTCGGGCCGCCGCCGGGGATCGGGCGGATCACCTGGCTGTCGGCGCCGTTCGGACCCGACGAGATCGCCGTGCTGCTGCATGTGGACCGGCGTACGGTGACGGCCGCCATCGAGATCGAGGGGCCCGGCGTGGGCCTGCGGGACAGCGAGGACCAGGAGGCGCTGGTCGAGCGGTTCGGCACCCTGCTGAAGCATGTGGCCAACGGCGACGGCTTCGTGACGCGGCTGCAGATGCTGGCGCGCACGCTGCCCGCCGACCCCGACGCGCACGCCAAGGACGTGGCGCTGCGCGGCGACCCGGCGGCCGAGTCCTGGCTCAAGGAGTCCTACGACCAGCTCCAGTCGATGGTGTCGACGTCGTCGGAGCAGCACCGCGCCTACCTGGTGGCGTGCATGCACTTCACCCGGGAGCTGTCGGCCGAGGGCAACGCGCTGGCGCGCGCCACCGGCGGTGGCGGCCGCGGCGGCAAGCTGGACCGCGACGCGGGTCTGGCCGCCGTGATGGCCCGTGAGCTCAACGACATCTGCGCCCGGTTGGCGGAGGCCGACATCCGGGTGCGGCAGCCGCTGGGGCAGGCCCGGCTGTCCAGCCTGGTGCACTCGATGTACGACCCCGACCACCCCATCGACCACATCCAGGCGATGACCAAGCGCAACGCGTGGCCCGCCGAGCTGGACGCCACCGAGCCGACGTATCTGCAGGCCAAGACCCGCGAGTCGTCGACCCGGGCGCCCTGGCACCACTCCACGGCGTGGGTCAAGGAGTGGCCGATGACGCCGGTGGGCGTGAACTTCCTGGCCCCGCTGCTCGTTCACACCCCGGACGTGATCCGTACGGTCGCGGTCTGCATGGACCTGGAGCCCACCGATGTGGCCATCGAGCGGATGCTGACGGAGAAGACCAACGACGACGCGGACGCCAGCCGCGCCGCGAAGATGAACCGGGTGGTCGACCCGCGCGACGTGGCGCACCACGGGCGGATCGACCAGCGCGGCGAGGACCTGGCCAGTGGCGCCGCGGGCGTCAACCTGGTCGGCTACATCACGGTCTCTTCGCGCTCCCCGGAAGCGCTGGCGCGCGACAAGCGCACCATCCGCGCTTCCGCCGGTAAGTCGTATTTGAAGCTCGAATGGTGCGATCGTGAGCACCACAGGGCATTCGTCAATACGTTGCCCTTCGCGACGGGCATCCGCCGCTGAGACCCGCACGGCCGACACGACCCGCGCAACCCGCACGACCGCTCCACCGTCAGACCGTCAGACCGCTCGAACGAGGAGGCCACCGCGATGCCCATGCTGGACCCTCTGGCGGCGATGACGGACGCGTTCACCAGCTTCCTGTTCGGGCGGGTGGAGTCGACCAGACTGCCGGTACGCACCTCCACCGGCCAGGCGCAGGCCGTCTATCTGCCGACCGCCGCGCCCGGTCTCGGCGACTCCGGTGTGATCATCGGCCGTGAGGTGTACTCGGGCAAGGGCTACATCTACGACCCCTTCCAGCTCTACGGCCAGCAGCTGCCCGCCCCGCACTGGCTGGTGCTCGGCGAGTCCGGCAACGGCAAGTCGGCGCTGGAGAAGACCTACGTGCTGCGCCAGCTCCGGTTCCGCGACCGGCAGGTCGTGGTGCTCGACGCGCAGGGCGAGGACGGCGTCGGCGAGTGGAACCTGATCGCGAAGGCGCTCGGCTTCACCCCGATCCGGCTCGACCCGATGGCGGCGCTCGACGGCGGCATCAAGCTCAACCCGCTGGACCCGGCGATCACCCTCACCGGCCAGCTCGCGCTGCTCCGTACGATCATCGAGGTCGCCATGGGGCGCGGGCTCGACGAGCGGTCCGGCTTCGCGCTGAAGGTGGCGCACGCGTACGTGATCGACACGATCACCGACCGGCAGCCGATCCTCACCGACATCGTGGAGCGGCTGCGGCACCCGATGGCGGACTCGGCCGAGGCGATGAACGTCGACATCGACGACGTACGCGCCTGGGGCCTGGACGTGGCGCTGGTGCTCGACCGCCTCGTCGACGGCGACCTGCGCGGGATGTTCGACGGGCCGACGACCGTCGGGATCGACCTGGACGCGCCGCTGATCGTCTTCGACCTGTCGCACATCGACCGCAACTCGATCGCGATGCCGATCCTGATGGCAATCGTCGGCGTCTGGCTGGAGCACACCTGGATCCGCCCCGACCGGAGGAAACGCATCTTCCTGGTCGAGGAGGCATGGCACATCATCAACAGCCCGTTCGTGGCGCAGCTCTTCCAGCGGCTGCTGAAGTTCGGCCGCCGGCTCGGCCTGTCCTTCGTCGCGGTCGTCCACCACCTGTCCGACGTCGTGGACGGCGCGGCGGCCAAGGAGGCCGCCGCGATCCTCAAGATGGCCTCCACCCGGACGATCTACGCCCAGAAGGCCGACGAGGCGCGGGCCACCGGGCGGGTGCTGGGGCTGCCGCGCTGGGCGGTGGAGATCATCCCGACGCTCACCCCCGGTATCGCGGTCTGGGACGTCAACGGCAATGTGCAGGTGGTCAAGCATCTGATCACCGAGGCCGAGCGGCCGCTGGTCTTCACCGACCGCGCGATGACCGAGACGTCGCAGGAGCAGGCCGCCGAGGTGGCGGCGGAGGCAGAGGCCGAGGCGGAGGCACGGGCCAAGGCGCACGCCGAGGCCCAGGTGGCCCTGCGCAAGCAGTTGGCCGACGACGCGGTGGCATGAGATGGCGCGGAAGAAGGAGCCCTCCGGCGGTCTGCCGGACGGCCTGATCGTCGGCTTCATCGCCTTCCTGCTGGGCGTGACGCTGCTGTTCTGGACGGCGACCGGGATCGCGGGGGTGCTCGCGCACGGCGGCTGGCCGGGCGACGCGCACTTCACCAAGACCCCGCAGGCGATGCGGCATCTGGTCTCCGAGCCGCACGACATCCCCGCCGCCTGGCCGGGCGCGCCGGTCGGCGAGCTGCCGGGCTCCGGGCTGTTCTGGGGCATCTTCATCAGCCAGTTCATGGTGCTGTTCGTGCTGACGGTCTTCGTGCTGAACGCGGTGGCCCGTACCAGGGCCCGGCTCCGCTCGCCCCGCCAGGCCCCGCCCGCGGCCCCGGTCGAGCCCGCGCCGGTGCCCGCGCCGCGCCGCCGCCGCGGCACCGCGGTGACACCGTCGGGGACGGGCGCGCCGGGGGCCAAGTCGGTGTCGGACGACGGCCTGGACGCGTGGTTCCGCTCGGTGCCGGGTGCGCCGGGTGCCGCGCAGGACGCGCCGACCACCCAGCTGCCGCCGCTCGACGCCGAAAGGCGGCCGGCGGCGACCCTCGCGGCGGGCGCGCCGGGTGTGCCCGGGGCGGCCGGGGCGGCCTCCCTGGACGGCTCCGCGAGCCGGACGGACCCGCTGGTCGCCGCGCTCCCCGGCGGCGAGGTCACCCGCACCTACGCGCTGTTCGCGGGGCCGCGCGGCGACAAGGCCAAGCGGATCGTGCAGCCGGCCGTCCTGGCCGCCGCGGGCCCGGTCGTGGTGACCACCGCCGACCCGGAGACGTACCAGCAGACCGTCGGCAACCGCGCCAAGCTCGGCCCCGTCCACGTCTACGACCCCGCGCATCTGCTGGACGTCCCCGGGCGGCTGCGCTGGGCCCCGCACGGAGGTTGCGAGCAGCCCGCGACGGCCGGGATACAGGCGGCGGCGCTGCTGGCCCCGCTGCGCCCCTCCCGTGCCGACGAGGCGATCGTCCACGACACCGCCGTGACCCTGCTGCGCTGCTGGCTGCACGCCGCCGCCGTGGACGGCCTGCCCTTCCGCCAGGTGCACCGCTGGGCGGCGGGCGGCGCGGCGGCGGGCGAGGCCGTACGGATCCTGCGGACCGACACCGGCGCCGCCTCCGGCTGGAGCGGCGAGCTGGAGTCGGTGCTGCACGCGCATCCCGAACGGCGGGACGCGGCCCAGGCGTTGATCCGCAAGACGCTGGAGCCGTTGAACTCCGTTCACATCCGCGACGCCTGCAATCCCACGCGTATCGGCGGGCTCGACATGGAGTCATTCGTCGCCGAACGGGGAACGCTGTACGTGGTGGGTGAGCGGATCGAGGATCCGCGGACCCATCTGGGTGCGATGCCCCTGCTCACCGCACTCGTCTCCAGCGTGGTCGAGCACGGCCGGCGCATGGCCGCAATGTCATCCGCCGGTCGGCTCGACCCACCACTGACCTTCGTCCTCGACGACGTCGCCGCGCTGGCCCCACTCCCCGCCCTGCCCGAGCTGCTGGCCACGGGCGAGTCCGACGGCCTGCCCACCCTGGCGGTGCTGCGCTCCCCCGAACAGGCCCTCGCCCGCTGGCAGTCACCGCTGTGGCAGCAGGCCACGCTGCGGCTGGCCCTGGGCGAGAACACCGCCGCCTCGCTGCCGCCCGCGGTCCCCGACGCCATCCGCCTGGACTGAGCCCCTCCAGAGCCGAGACCCCGCGCGTCTGAGCACCTGACCGGAAAACCCCAGGAGCGAGCGCCGTCCGCCCTGTTACGGTGCGCGTGCCGACCGCGGGACTCCGTCGCGACTTCCGGAACCTGCCTGTAAAGCAATGATTCGCAGCTCGCGCCCTCACTCCCCGGTCGGCACCCTCCCCGGGAAGGAGCCCGCAATGCCGCAGCCGACGCCGAGGCGACCGCCGCAGGCGCCGCCCGCCGAGGGCCACATCACCGCCGAGGACGTCCTGCTCTTCGCCAACGCCGCCACCACCTCCACCGGGCAGCGCGAGTTCCACAGCGACGACGGCGCCCAGACGCTGTCACTGGACTTCCTGCACGCGTACATGCTCGGCAACTACCGGGAGCTGTACGCCGCGACGCTCGCGCTCGACATCAACGACCACAACGCGGCGCTGATCGTCCGCCACCTCCTGGAGACCGCGGCGGAGGCGACGGCGGAGCAGCGCGCGGCCGAGGGGCGGCTGATCGCCCGGCGGCTGACGCGGATGCCGCCGCAGCGGGTGTACGCGCTGTTCACCGCGCTGCGCCGGGCGAAGGTCAACAACCGCCGCACCCGGGCCATCATGCGCGACTGGCTCGCGGCCCGCCCCGACCCCGCCTTCGACGCCGTGAAGTACCGCAGCGGCCTCAAGCGGGCGCTGCGCCATGCCCATCTGCCGGCCGCCACGCAGGAGTTGGGCCCCTTCCTCTTCTCGGCGCACGGCGGCCGGCGCTTCGCGACACCGCTGCTGGAGACCTGGCGCCGGGCGCACTACGAGCAGGCGGCGGTCTACGAGCTGCCGTTCACCGTCGCCGAGGGCTTCGCGGCCCGGCACGGCATCGACCGCGGCGCGTTCCTGGAGCGGATCGCGCCGCGGATGACGCGCCTGGAGCGGCTGCGCCTCCAGGAGTCGGCCGCCGCGCTCGGCGCCGGGTCCGTCCGCACCGACCTGAAGCGGATGCCGCTCACCCGCCTCGCCTCGTACGTCCTGGGCCTGTCGCTCGACGAACGCGCCGCCCGCCGCCCCGAGTTGACCGCCGCGCTGCGCGCTGCCGCGAACCGGGGTGCGGGACCGCAGGCGCGGAGCTGGGGCCGGGTCACCGCCGTCCTCGACGACAGCTTCTCGGCGTACGGCTCCGGCCAGAAGCGCCGCCGCCCGCTGGCGGTGGCGCTGGCCGCGCACCACCTGCTGGGCGCCCTGGCGGAGGAGGGCGGGTACACGGCCCTGTGGACCTCGGGCCGCACGGACGCGCTGCTGGCGTTCCCGTACGGCGCCACACCGCTGGGCGAGCGGGTGCTCGACGCGCTGGAGACCTCGCCCGACCTGCTGCTGATCGTCTCCGACGGCTGGGACAACGCGCCGCCGGGACTGGCCGCCGAGGTGCTGCGGGTGTGGCGCGAACGGCTCGACCCCGAGGGCCGGGTGACGGTGGTGCACCTCAACCCGGTGTACGACGCGGAGGTGTTCGACGTGCGGCGGCTGTCGCCCGCCGTCCCCACCGCGGGTATCCGCGACGCCGAGGACCTGCCGTCCCTCGTCGGCCTGGCCCGCTTCGCCACCGGCCGCACCGGCCTGCCGGAGCTGCGCGCCCACCTCGACGCGCGTACCGCGGCCTTCCTCGCGTCCCCGGAGGACACCCGATGACCACCGACCGCCCGGCCGCGGCGTTCCGCCTGGACCTCGCCGGACTCGACACCCGGCCCGCCCAGGTGTGGGGCGGGGTGCGCCTGGTGCCGCTGGTCCGCGCCGCGCCCCTGGAGGGCCTGCGGCTGCATCCGGTGCTGTACGGGGACGGCCTCGGCGTGGTGACCGTGCGCCCGCGTACCGCCTATGTGTCGTACATCCCGCACGGGTTCGTCGCCGAGTGGGGCGCGGACGCCGGACAGCCGGGCCCCGCGGCGGCGTACGGCACCCAGCTGCACGCCACCGAACCGGGCGCCGACCGCCGCCCCGGGGGCCCTGTCACGGCGATGCCGCTGCGCACGCACCGGCGGTTGGTGCGCCGCGGGGCCAAGCGGCGACTGCGCTTCCTGCCACTGCACCTGGCGCTCGAGGGCTACCTCTCCCTGCACTTCGGCGGCCCCACCATCGCCTGGGAGGAGTGGTCGCGGCGTGCCGTGCGCAACGGCCTGTCGCCGCGCGTGGAGGAGGCGTACAGCGGGGCGACGGTGCGCGGACTGGCGGACGCGCTGCGGGTGTTCGAGATCCACCCGGGCCAGTGCGGGGTGCTGGTCTACACGGCCGACGCACTCGCCGCGGCCTTCGTCGTCCCGCACCCGGACGACTACCGGGCCCTGCACCCGACGCTGGTCCAGGACCTGTACGGCGAACTCGTCTACCAGTACGCCTTGTTGCACGCCGCCGTACCGGACTTCGTGCCGCGGATCGGCCCGGTGGACTCGCTGGCGGAGCTGCGTACCGCCGTCGCCGCCGAGCAGCGCGCCTGGGCGCGCTTCCACGACGGGACGATGGCCGCGGGCCTGCTGGAGCCGGCGTACACCGCGCAGAAGGTGTACCAGGCGGGCGAGTTCACGCTCTCCCGCTTCCTGCCCGCCTTCCGGCCGCGCGAGGAGAACCACATCGGCGAGACCGTCACCGCGCCCGACGGACGGATCGCGTATCTGAAGACCTTCCGGCTCTCCGAGGCGCAGATCCGCCGCGGCCACCTGCTGTCGCGGCTGGCCGCCCACGACTGGCACCTGGGCGCGACCGCCGCCGAACTGAACCTCACCGAAGCGCAGTTGGGGCTTCGCCTGGAGTCGGCGGGCTTCGGCGCGCTGCTCCGCCAGGACGTCCTGGACGGCTACCGGGCGCGGCAGCGGCACTGACCCGGGCGGCGGCGGGTCACCGCTCGTCCGGCACGGTCACCGCTCGTCCGGCACCGTCACCGCTCGTCCGCGCCCAGCCGCCGTACCGACTCGCGCAGCACGATGTGCGTGCCCAGCATGTGCCGGGTCTGCCCGGTGTCGCGGGCGGCGCCCGGGGTGGTGGCCTCCTCGCCCAGCGCCAGCCTGACCGCGGCCCGCCCGAGTTCGTAGGAGGGGATGTTGACGGTGGTCAGCGGCGGGTTGAGGTCCTGGGCGACGGCGTCGTTGTTGTAGCCGACGACCGAGATGTCCTCGGGGGTGCGCAGCCCCCACTCGCGCATCGCGGCCATCGCGCCCGCCGCGACCAGGTCGTCACCGGCGAAGACGGCCGTGAAGTCCGGCTTGCCCTGGCACCGCGCCAGCAGGTCCCGCATGGAGGTGTAGCCGTGGGTGCGGCCGAGGCCGACGCCCGCGATCCGCTGGTGCTCGGGGCCGAGGCCGTGGTCGGCCAGCGCCCGCCGGTAGCCGCTGACCCGCGGCTCGACGGTGCTGTGGCCCGGCATCGTGCCGAGGTACAGGATGCGCCGGTGCCCCGCGGACAGCAGATGGCTGACCACGGCGTACGCCCCCGCCTCGTTGTCGTACTCGACCACCAGCACCGGCATGTCGGGGCGCGGCGCGGGCCGCCCGCACAGCACCAGCCGGGAGCCGGCGGCGGCCAGGCCGTGCGCGTACTCCGTCAGCCGCGCCTGGTACGGCTCGTCCTCGACGGCGCCGCCGACCAGGATGACGATCTCGGCGCGCTGCTCCCGCATCATCTGCACCAGCGCCAGCTCGCGCGCCTCGTCGCCGCCGTGGCTGCACACCATGCACAGCCTGCCGCGCGCCGCCGCCTCCTGCTCGACGCCCTGGGCGACGGCGGCGTAGAAGTAGCTGTCGACGTTCATCATGATCACGGCCACCGTCTTGGGGCCGGTCCCGGCCAGCGCGCGGGCGCGGCCGTCGATGACGTAGTCGAGGTCCTTCACGGCCCGCAGCACCTTCGCGCGCGCGGCTGCCGATGTCGGGTAGTTCCCGGCCAGCACCCGCGAGACGGTGGCGACCGACACGCCCGCCCGGTCGGCGACATCACGGATGGTGACGCGGCGGGCGGCGCTCTGCGCGCCCGGCCCCGGCTCTGGTGCTGTCTCCGCCATCCCCGCCATCCGATTGGTTGCGACCCCTCGCTGCCGCCCAGACTAGTCGTGCCAGTCCGGGCGGCAGCGGGGTACGGGTCGGTGGACCGGGCCGAGGCCCGGTCAGTGGTTGGTCGCGTAGTCCTTGGCGTACTCCTCCGCTATCTGGTCCAGTCCCTGCGCACGCATCTTCTTGACCGTCTCGTCCCAGGCGCTGAGCGGCTTGCGGCCCGCCACGATCGACCCGATGGTGTCCGTCCTGAGGGTCTCGATCGCCGCGCCGACCCGGGTGCTGGTCTCGGACTGGCGGCCGAACCTGGGATTGCGCACCAGCATCGGCGCGACCTTCGTCTGCCAGGCGTGATTGCGCTTGACCGCGTCCGGCTGGCCCGGCAGGTACAGCACCTGCGGCGCGTCGCACAGGTACTTGATCGGCAGGTTCACGGTGTTCTCCACCTGCCCCAGCGCGGTCGGGATCGGCGAGCCCTGCCCGTCCCGGGTGAAGTGCGTGCCCTCGATCCCGAAGTGCGTCAGCTCGTACTCCTTGGTGCCGAACGGCGCCGCCAGGTATTCCAGCACCCGCAGGATCAGCTTGATCCGGTCCGGCGTGGCCTTCTTCAGCACGGTGTACCCGAAGATGCCGCGCGCCCGGTCCATCCCGGGCTTGGCGCCGTTCGACGGGGTGTACGGGACGGCCGCGTCGAGCACGAAGGCGCCCTTGATGCTGGGGACGCTGGTGGTCAGCGCGCCGAAGCCGTCGGGCATCGAGGCGACGGTGCCGTTGTAGAAGTACGTCTTGCAGTCGACCGTCGAGGTGCCGAGCACATTGGGCTCGTACAGTCCGGCCTGCCGCAGCTTGACCATGAACTCCAGGCCCGCCCGGTACTCATCGGTGGTGTACGCGCTGACGAACGCCCCCGCGTCCAGCTTCCACTCCTGCGGCGCGCCGAACGCCAGCGGGTGCACGTCGGCGCCGAACAGCGCCGGCTGCGACGAGCCGAGCCCGTACTTCTTGCCGTGGGTGGCCGCCTTCGCCACGGCCAGGAAGTCGTCCGCGGTCCAGCCGTCCTTCATCCCGGCCGCGGTGAAGACGTCGTTGTTGATCCACAGGCAGTTGCCGGGCGCCGAGCGCTGCACGGGGACGCCGTAGATCTTCCCGGCGATCCGGCCCATGTCCTGCCAGGCGTACGTGGGCAGGTTCGCCAGGTTCGGGTACGCCTTGATCGCGTCGCCCGCCACGTACGACGACAGGTCGGCGCACTTGGCCGCCACGAACTCCGCCTCGCGGGGCAGGGTGTGGCCGCCGCCGAGGTTGATCACGTCCGGCAGGTCGTTGCCCGCCATCATGGTGGCCATCTTGGTCATGTAGTCGGAGTCCGGCACGACCGTGAACTCGATGTTCACCCCCAGCGCCTCGTTGACCGCCGCCCAGAACTTGTTCTGCGAGGCCGACTTGGGCGGGGTGCCGTACGAGATCGTCATGACCTTGATCGTCTGGCCGCTGCCCGGCTTGTCGTGGACCGCGCTCACCAGGTTCTTCGGATACGACAGATAGCCCGGCTGGATGCCGTCCGCCGTGCCGGGCAGATCGGCCGCGGGACCGGCGAAGGGGACGTACGCGGGCCACGGGGTGAGCGACTTCCCCGCGTTGCTCACATCGTGCTTGGTGCCGGAGGACGAACAGGCGGCGAGGACGGACGGGGCGGCCAGGGCGGCGCCACCTGCGGCGATCGAGCGCAGCAGGGTACGCCGCGAGAACGACGAGGTACTCACGGTGGTCCCTTTCGGTTCGGGGGGAGAGTGTCGGCTCAGCTCTTGATGGCGCCGGTGAGCACGCCCTTGGTGAAGTACTTCTGCAGGAAGGGGTAGACGGCGAGGATCGGCACGGTGGCCACCACCAGCACCGCCATCTGGATCGTCTGCGGGGCGGCCACCGCGCTCGCGTCGCCCGCGCTGGAGTCGGCCAGCTGTGCGCCGCCGATCACATAAGTGCGCAGCACCTGCTGCAGCGGCCAGTGGTCCGCGTCGAGGTAGATCGAGGCGTAGAACCAGGCGTTCCAGTACGAGACCGCGTAGAACAGCCCGACGACCGCCAGCGCCGCCTTGGACAGCGGCAGCACGATCTTGCGCAGCATCAGCCACTCGCTCGCGCCGTCCAGCCGGGCCGCCTCGTACAGTTCCTCGGGCACCGACTGGAAGAAGCCGCGCAGCACCACGAGGTTGAAGACGTTGATCAGGAAGGGGGCGATCAGCGAGGAGTAGCTGTCCAGCATGTTGAGCCCCTTGACCAGCAGGAAGCCGGGGATCATGCCGGGCGGGAAGAGGAAGGTGAATAGGATCAGCAGCAGGATCGGCTTCCCGCCGAAGACGTCCTTGCGGCTGAGCGCGTACGCCAGGCCGATCGTGCAGGCCAGGCTGGCGGCGGTGCCGGCCAGCGTGACGCCGGCGCTCACCCACAGCGCGTGGGTGACGATGCCGCCGTCGAACAGCTCGCGGTAGGCGCGCAGCGTCGGGTGCGCGGGCCACAGCACCCAGCCGCCGTTGTCGACCACGTCCTTGTTGTCGGCGAAGCTCGTCGAGACGATGATCAGGAACGGGACGGTGACCAGCAGGACGACGGCGGTCAGCGCCACCGCCTTGGCGGCCTGGGTGACCGGCCGCGGCTTCTCCATCCAGGCCGGACGGGCGGGGCGAGATTGCCTGTGCGGCGCAGCCTTTGTGCGGCGCAGCGAGATTGTGCTCATCGGTAGACCCCCTGCTCGCCGAGTCGGTGCGCGACCTTGTTCGCGGCGAAGACCAGCAGGGCGCCCACGACGCCCTTGAACAGACCGGCCGCGGCGGCGTAGCCGAAGTCGCCGCCGACGATGCCCTTGTAGTAGACGAAGGTGTCGATGATCTCGGCCGCCTCCGGGCCGACCGAGGTGCGCTGCAGCAGCATCTGCTCGAAGCCGACGGACAGGATGTCGCCGAGCCGCATGATCAGCAGCAGCACGATGATCGGCCGCATCGACGGCAGCGTGATGTGCCAGAACCGCCGCCACGGACCCGCCCCGTCGATCGCGGCGGCCTCGTACTGCTGCTCGTCGACCTGGGAGAGCGCGGCCAGGAAGATGATCGTGCCCCAGCCGCAGTCCTTCCAGATCACCTGCGCCACCACCAGCGGCTTGAACGCGGTGGGGTTGCCGATGATGTTCACGGTGTGCAGGTGCGCGTCGCCCAGGACGTTGTTCAGCAGTCCGGTCTGCCCGAGCACCTGCTGGAAGACCGCGACCACGATCACCCAGGACAGGAAGTGCGGCAGATACGCCACCGACTGCACGAAGCGGCGGGTGGTGTCCCTGGTCAGGCTGTGCAGCAGCATCGCCAGCCCGATCGGCACGGGGAAGAAGAAGACGAGCTGCAGCAGCGCTATCCACAGGGTGTTGAAGACCGCGTGCCAGAAGTCGGGGTCGGCGAACATCGCCTGGAAGTTCGCCAGGCCCACCCACTGGCTGGCCCACAGCCCGTCGAAGGGCACGTAGTCCTTGAACGCGATGACGTTCCCCGCCATCGCGCCGTAGTGGAAGACCAGGAAGTACGCCACGCCGGGCACCATCAGCAGCACCAGGACGGCGTCCCTGCGCAGCCGTCGGCGGCGCGTGCCACGCACCGGCCGTACGGGTGGTTCGGACGCGCCCGGCACTCCCTCGCGGTGGGTGGCGTCCCGTTCGGCAATCGCCATCGCGTCCTCCTTGACGCTTGAGGTGGGACGGAACCTAAACCGGTTACTACGACAGGTCAACCCCCTCTGCACCGGAAGACGTTGACCTACGGTGGCTACGGGCATAATCTCCGTGCATCAAGAAGTAACCGATTACACGCACGATCGCAGTTCAGATCACCCGCGGCCCTCCCGGAGGACCCGCGGCCCGTCCCGGAGGAGCAGACATGGCGGAGCGTCCGAAGCTGGTGCTGGCGATGCGGCCCGACATCCTCGATCTGGTGCTCCCGGCCCCGCTGCGCGCCCGCCTCGACCAGCTCACCGCCGTCCACCCCCGGCTCGTCACCGAGGTCGGCTCGGCCGACTCCGCCGCCGCGCTCGCCGACGCGGAACTCCTCCTCACCGGCTGGGGCAGCCCGGCCGTCGACAGCGCCGTCCTGGCCCTCGCCCCCCACCTCGGCGCCGTCATCCACGCCGCGGGCACCGTGAAGGGCCATGTACGCCCCGAGGTCTGGCAACGCGGCATCGCCGTCTCCTCCGCCGCCGACGCCAACGCGGGCCCCGTCATCGACTTCACCATGGCCACCGTCGTCCTCGCGGCCCGCCGCACCCTGGGCGCCGCCGCCGACTACCACCACGGCAAGCTGCCCACCTACGGCGACCGGCGCGGCGCCGACGGAGCCGTCGTCGGCGTCATCGGCGCCTCCCGGATCGGCCGCGGCGTCATCGCCCGACTGCGGGCCGCTCCCGCCGGCTTCCGCGTGCTGCTCGCCGACCCCTACGTGACCCCCGCCGACGCCGCGGGCCTCGGCGCCGAACTGGTCGACCTGGACGAGCTGTGCCGCGCCAGCGACATCGTCACCGTCCACGCCCCCGACCTGCCCGAGACCCACCACCTGCTCGACGCCCGCCGCCTGGGCCTGCTGCGCGACGGCGCCGCCCTCATCAACACCGCCCGCGGCCGGCTCCTCGACACCGAGGCGCTCACCCGTGAATGCGCCACCGGCCGTATCGACGCCTACCTCGACGTCACGGAACCCGAACCGCTCCCCCACGGCCACCGCCTGCACAGCCTGCGCAACGTCCTGCTCACCCCGCACATCGCCGGCTGCCAGGGCACCGAGGTCCAGCGCCTGGGCGCCTACGCCCTGGACGAGATCGCCCGCTGGATCCACGGCGAGCCGCTGCTCGGCCGCGTCCACGCCGACGACCTGGCCCGCATCGCGTGAACTCCCCCGCCCGGGCAGTCAGTTGCGCAGCGTCCGCGGCAGACCGAACGCCGCCAGCAGCGCGTTGTCCGTGAACCTGGTCATCGCCGAGACCCGGTCGCCGGAGAGGGTGAGCAGCAGCAGGCCGTGCGCGTGCAGGATCGGCGTGCGCGGATCGCGCAGGTAACACCCGAACGCGGGCTGCCCGTTGGCACGCGTCGGCACCATCAGGAAGCGGCGCCCGTCGCGCATCGCGACCGCCTCCAGGAAGTGCCCGATCGCCGCGAGCCCCTGGTACTCCAGCAGAAGCGGCGGCATCGTCAGCCACGCGTCGTCGGTCAGCAGCGCCAGGATCGCCGGGATGTCACCACTCTCGAACGCGCGCGAGAACACCTCGACGACATGCCGCTCCCGCGCCGACCCGGGCAGCGGCGCCCCCTCCCGGCTCGGCGTCCCGTCCGCGGCGAGGGTCGCCCGCGCCCGCCGCAGCGCGCTGTGCACGGCGGTCTCGGTGGACTCCAGCATCTCCGCCACCTCAGCCGCCCGAAAGCCCAGCACATCGCGCAGCACCAGTACGGCCCGCTGCCGCGGCGCAAGATGCTGCAGGGCGACCATGAACGCCAGCGACACCGCCTCCCGGCTCTCGTACCGCGCCTCAGGGCCCGGCGCCCGGTCGGGCAGATCGGCCAACAGCACATCCGGATACGGCTCCAGCCAGCTCGGATCGCTGCGGCGGGTCGGCTCTGGCAACGTGACCTCCAACCGGTACGCGGGCTGCTCGGCCGGCCGGCGGGCACCGTCGCGCAGCGCGTTCAGACAGCGGTTGGTGGCGATCCGGTACAGCCAGGTCCGCAGGCTGGACCGCCCCTCGAACCCCTCCAGGCCGCGCCAGGCGGCCAGCAGCGTCTCCTGCAGCAGATCCTCCGCGTCGTGCGCCGAGCCGAGAATCCGGTAGCAGTGCACCTGCAGCTCCTGCCGGTACCCCTCGGTGAGCTGCCGGAACGCCTCACCGTCCCCGCTCCTGGCCCGCGCCAGCGCCGCCTGCGTCTCCGCCTCACCGACCACCATCGCGCCGCCTCCTCACCCGATCCGCGCCGACATCAGTGACATCAGTTATGACACCGATGGCGTCCGAAATCCGTCGGTGATCCGCGCACGAATTGGGGGCACGGATTCCGGCGGGAGTACGTGGGCCTGCGGAACTGCGGCCCCCGGCTCAGGTCCGGGTCAGCACCATCTCGTACTCGGTCAGCGACGGATCCCGCCGGTACGCCACCGCCTCGCCGGTCCGCGTGAACCCGAACCTCCGGTAGAACGCCTCGGCTCGGGCGTTGTCCTGATGGACCCACAGATAGACGCGGTCGGCACGGTCCCAGACCCATGCGATGGCGGCCGCGAACAACTTCTCCGCCAGGCCGGTGCCGCGCGCTTCCGGCCGCAGATACACGGCGTTGATCGACAGGTAGTCGGGGCGCTCGACGACGACCGCGAGCATCCCCACCCACTCGACGTCGTCCTGACTGTCCTGGCTGTCACGGACAGCATGGCTGTCACGACCGCTACGGCGGCTGCTACCGGTGCTGCTGACGGCGACGAACTGCTGGGCGCCGGCCCCTGACGCCCGCTGCTGCCACGCCTCGTCGCTGAGTACGGACTCCTCGGCGTAGCTCCGCTCGAACGCCACCGCGCTGACCGGGTCGAGCAGCGCGGCAAGGCGCAACTCCTTGCTCTTCCGCCACTCGCCGGGCTCCACCAGCCGTATGTCGTACCGCATGACACGACGGTACAACGCGAAAAAGCTCGGGTCCCCCGAATAAATCCGGGGGACCCGAGCTACAAAAATTGTTCGGCGGCGTCCTACTCTCCCACAGGGTCCCCCCTG
>NZ_JBFAXL010000076.1:0-35190 GCF_040680795.1 Streptomyces sp. NPDC051976 | reverse complement strand
GTACCGCCTCGTGCGGTACGGCATCGCGCGTACGGAGGGCCCGCGGGAACGGATCAGGGCGCCTTGCCGAGCGCCTCCTCCTCGATGAGCGACTCCGCCCGCGCCTCGCTGATGTGCTCCTCCACCCGGGCGGCGGGCAGTCGCACCCGCAGCGCCAGCAGGTACACGATCGCGGCGAGGGCGAGGTTGGCCACGAAGCCCCAGCCGAGACCGATCCAGTCGCGGCCGCCGTCGTAGGCACCGGCCCAACTGGTCAGCGCCAGGCCGCCGAGCCACGGCAGCAGCCAGGTCGCTCCGGCGCGCATGTCGAGCCGCGGGGCGCGGTCGCCGCCGGTCGCCTCGAAGACGGCGAGCAGTACGAGGCCGAGGCCGATGGTGACGAACAGCTTCCAGTTGGTGTTCCAGCCTGCCCAGTAGACGATCAGGTTCGACGCGTACAGGGCGAGGAACGGGATGATGTCGCCGCCGGGGACCTGGAAGACCCGCTCGTGGCGGGGGATCTGCCGGCGCATCGCGGCCAGCACCAGGGGGCCGGAACCGAAGGACAGCACGGTCGCGGAGGTGATGAACCCGACGAGCTGCTGCCAGCTCGGGAAGGGCAGGAACACGATCAGGCCGAGGACGAACGTCACGACCAGGCTGATCAGCGGCGCCCCGCGCGGAGTGGTGCGCGCCAGTGCCTCGGGCGCGTTGCGGTTGCGGCCCATCGCGTACGAGATCCGCGCCGTGACCGTGGTGTAGATCAGGCCGGTGTCGGCCGGGGAGATCACCGCGTCCACGTACAGCAGGTAGGCCAGCCAGCCCAGGCCGATGGCGCTCGCGATCGCGGCCAGCGGGCCGAAGTCGTTGGCGAACTGCAGGTTCAGCCAGCCGTGCGAGGCACTGAGGTCATGGCCGGGTACGGCGGCGAGGAACGCGACCTCCAGCAGGATGTAGATCACGGCGGTGATCAGCACCGAGCCGATCACCGCGAACGGCACGTTGCGCTTGGGGTTGTCCGTCTCGCCGGCCAGCTCCACCGCCTGCCGGAAGCCGAGGAAGGAGAAGGTGATCCCGGCCGTGGAGATGGCGGTGAAGATGCCCTTGGCGCCGCCGGGCGCGAAGCCGCCGTACTCCTTGGCGTCGAAGTTGTGCCCGTGGAAGGCGGTGAACATGAACGCCGCCACCACCAGCAGGATGATGCCGAGCTTCCACCACACCAGCACGTTGTTGACCCGGGCGAACCAGCGGATGCCGAAGTAGTTCAGCGCCACGAAGAACGCCATCGCCACGACGGCGACCGCGTACCCGAGGCCGGTCAGGGTGTGGGTGCCGGTGGCCGGATGGGCGACGGTGAAGTCGGCCCACCGCGTCGCGTACTGCAGCGCGCCCTCGACCTCGATCGGCGCGACCGTCGCCGCCGCGATCCAGGTGATCCACCCCATCGTGTAACTGGCGAACGACCCGAAGGACAGGTGCGGGAAGCGCACGACGCCGCCCGAGACGGGGAACATGGTGCCCAGCTCGGCGTAGCACAGGCCGATGAGCAGGATCATCACCGCGGCCAGTGCCCACGAGAACACCGAGGAAGGTCCCGCCTCGCGGGCCGCGTTGAGCGCGCCGAACAGCCACCCGGAGCCGATGATCGACCCGACGCAGGCGAAGAGCAGGCTGACCCGCCCCAGGTCCCGCTTGAGCCCGGGCTTGTGCGAGGCAGTCCCCGTCGCCCCTTCCGGTTGTGTCGATGTCGCGCTCATGCACCACCGTCCTTGCCGTTACGGACGGCAGGCTCGCAATCACCGGACTTCCGCACCTGCCGCGTTTCTCCGTACTCGCCCTGCCCCGAGATACCCCGGGCATGCGCGGATGCTCCGCGTGCACGATACGTCACGCACTGTCGCCGAACTGCCGCGCGAGGAGGGGCTGTACGTCGTAGCTGTACGTTGTGGCCTGGCCTGGCCTGGCCTGGCCTGGCTTGGCGTGGGGCGGTCAGCGGGGGCGGGTCGCGGCGCAGCGGACGCAGGTGACCGTCGCGGGAAGGGCGTCGAGGCGTTCCGGCGGGATCGGTTCGCCGCAGCTCGCGCACCGCCCGTACGTGCCGCGGTCGAGCCGCTCCAGGGCCTGGTCGACGGCGGCCAGATGGTCGCGGGTCCGGTCGAGCAGGGCGGAGACATGGGCCCGCTCGAAGGCGGTGTTCGACCCCTCGGGGTCGTGCTCGTCGTCGACGGCGATCAGGGCGTTCGCCTCGACGATGCCCTCGTACTCGGCGCTCAGCGCCACGATCTGCGCGCGTGCCGCTTCCCGTGCCTCGACCAGGCGGGCGCGGACGGCCGACCCGTCGCCCGGCGGGGCGGGATCGGCGGCATCGTGCGCATCGCTCATCAACCCGACCATACCGACAGCCGGGGCATGGTGTGAGGATGCCCGCGGCTCCGGAGGAGCAGGCTGCGATAGGGTCGGTCGATCTTCAGACTCGTATGCATGGGGGCGCAACAGTGACGACCGAGGTGACGCCCGAACTGGCCGCGGCGATCCAGCGTGGCTACGACCAGCGCGACCGGGCGAACATGGCACCGACGATCGCCTACTTCCAGGCGCTGCTCGCCGACCACCCCGACCACCCCGTCCTCGTGTACGAGGTGGCCGGTGCCTACGACACCGCCGGTGAGGAGGCGACCGCCCGCGGCTACTACGAGCGGGCGCTCGCCCTCGGCCTCGACGGAGACGTCCTGCGCCGCTGCCTGTGCCAGTACGGGAGCACCCTGAGGTGGCTGGGCGACCTGGACGAGTCGCTGGCGGTGCTCGACCGCGCCCGCACCGAGTTCCCCGACTCCGACTCCGTACGTGTCTTCCGCGCCCTGACCCTGAACGACGCCAAGCGGCCGGACGAGGCGGTGGCCGAGTTGCTCACCGTCGTCACCACCCATGGCGAGGTCACCGACCTCGGGCGGTGGGCGGTCGGGCTGTCCGGCCTCGCCCAGTGGCTCGCGGACGGGCGCCCCGAATAGGACGCGGCGCTACGGGAGTGTGCCGCACTGTTCGGCGTCGGCGCTGAAGGGGCCTCCCGCCGCGAACACCAGCCGGGCGAAGTTCTCGGCGATGAGGCGGTGGCCCGCGGCGTCGGGGTGGAGGCCGTCGGGGAGCGGGAGCCGGGCATGGTCGCTCTCGCCGTACAACTCGCGTCCGTCCAGATAGTGCAGGAGCGGGTCGTCGGCCGCGCGCTGCGCGACGATGTCGGCGAGTGCGTCGCGGATCACCGTGAGGGTGAGGCCGCCGAAGGCCGTTTCCGCCGGGTCGCCCATGGCCTTGAACCGCATCCCGCCGCCGTCGAAGTCCGGGGTCAGCGGGCCGGGGGTGTCCTCCTGGGCGGGGCACAGCAGGGGGGACACGACGAGCAGCGGTGTCGTCGGGTGGCCCTCCCGGATCGTGTCCAGGAAGCCGTGGACGGCCGGGCCGAAGGCACGTAGCCGCATGACGTCGGCGTTGACGACGTTGATGCCGAGCTTGACGCTGATCAGGTCGGCGGGGGTGTCCCGCATGGCGCGGGCGGTGAAGGGGTCGAGCAGCGCGCTGCCGCTGAAGCCCAGGTTGACCAGTTCCACGCCGCCCGCCGCGGCGGCGAGCGCGGGCCATGTGGCGGTGGGATGCGGGGCGTTGGAGCCGTGGCTGATCGAACTGCCGTGATGCAGCCACCACTTGCGCCCGCTGTCCGGGGCCGGTGCGACGGGCGCGTCGGTGTGCAGGGCGATCAGTTCGGCGCTCTCGTTGTGGGGGAGCCAGATCTCGACGTTCTTGTCGCGCGCCGGCAGATCGGTGAACCGGGCGGTGCCCGGCGGCCCTTCCGTCAGCTCGGAGGCTTGGGTGAACATGTCGGTGATCGTGCGCAGGTTGCCGCCGGTGACGGTGGCCTGGGCGGTGAGAACACCGTCGACCAGCAGGTCGTAGACCCCGTCGGGCGGGGGCGGGAAGCCCTCGTAGACCCGTTTGGTGGGCAGTGTGTCGAGTTCGATGACGGTGGCCCGGGTGCGGAAGGCGAGCCGTACGCCGGACGGTTGGGTCTCGGCGAGGGCCAGTTGGTCGTCGGGGATCTGCCGTCGTGCCCCGGCGGGCAGCCGGTGGGGGAGCAGCCCGTGCGCGGTCGTCTCGACGTCGAGGTGACCGCGCAGCATGTCCGCGGTGACGGGGGTGGTGACGGGTGCGGTGGTGGTGCGGTCGGGCTCGGCGTTCATCGTCCTCAGCCTGTCGGTGGAGAAGCCATGGGGGCGGTGCGGTGGGGTGTGACGCGGTGGTGTGTGATGCGGTGGGGGTGTGATGCGGCCGTCCGCGCGGCAGTTGCTCAGGGGGTGGCCGGGTTGCGCAGCAGCGCGTCGAGGCGGTCCACGATCCAGTCCCATGACTGCTGCGAACCCGGGGCACTGTGCTCGAAGCCACCGGCCATCTCCAGGCTGATGTATCCGTGGAAGGCACTGCCCAGCATCCGCACCGCGTGCGTCTGGTCCGGCTCCGCCAGGTCGTAGCCGCGCAGGATGGCCCGCGCCATCTGTGCGTGCCGCACCCCGGCGCTCGCGGCGGCGGTCTCCGGGTCGAGCCTGAGCCGCGCGGCGTCGTACCGGCCGGGGTGCTCCCGGGCGTAGTCGCGGTACGCGTTGGCGAAGGCGGCCAGCGCGTCCCTGCCCGCCCGCCCCGCCACCGCTTCGGCGACCCGGTCGGCGAGTTCGTCCAGCGCGAAGAGGGCGATCCGGGTCATGAGGTCCTGCGAGCTTTTCACGTGCGAGTACAGGCTCGCCGTCTTGACGTCGAACCGCCGCGCCAGCGCGGCCACACTCACCTGCCCGAACCCGACCTCATCGGCCAACTCCGCCCCCGCCCGTGCCAGCCGCTCCGGGGTCAGCCCCGCTCTGGCCATGACGATCCTCCCTGTCGGCTACACCCATCATGCATTTGCCTAACCTCATTAGGCAAATGCCGCGAGCTGCCGCGGGGTCACCTGTCGCCGAAGCGCCTGGCCAGTCCGTAGGCGGCGGACACCGCGACAGTCAGGGCGACGAAGCGGGGCACGTCGAGGTCGTGCCTCCATGCCGTCCACAGGGTGCCGGTGGATGCCACGTGGCTGTGGATGAGGGCGGTGCCGAACAGGTCGCCGGAGATCACCGCGACGGCCGTGAGCAGTGCGGCCGTGAAGGGGAGCGCGGTGTTGCGCCCGCCGACCTTGCCGACGGTGATGCCCACCAGCGCACCGACCGCGAGGGGGCCGTAGCCCAACTCGGTGGTGTGGCCGTTGTCATGGGCCAGCGCTCGCAGCAGGAAGCCGTAGGCGAGTGCCGCCACGATTGCCACGAGCGTGCCCGTCACGAGGCCGCGGCCGAGGGCGTTCCGCTCGGGGGCTACCGGCGGTGGCACGAAAGGGCGGACCGGGTTCTGGTCACCGGTCTGCGGCGGTGGATATTCGGCGCTCATGAAAAAGCCCCCCCGGGCGATATGAATTGCGGTCACCGCGTCACGCCGACGGGATGAGGCCGTCGGCGAAGTGCGGCACCGAAATCTAGCACCAGGGTGGGGATATGGGACATGCGGGAGGCGTACGATTCGTAATTGCGGGCGTGACGGTGTGTCAACTCGCCCTGTGAACGCTCCCCTTCTCCCTCCACCGGTGAGGAGATGGCGGGAGAAGGGGAGCGCGTACGGGGATCCTCGCGTGGGGATCAGTACGGGCCGTTGACGTTGTCGATCGAGCCGTACATGTGGGCGGCGTAGTTGCACGCGGCGGTGATGTTCGCGACCGGGTCGTAGATGTTGTTCGAGGTCCCGGCGACGTGGTAGGCGTCGAACGTCGGCTGGATGACCTGCAGCAGGCCGATGGACGGGGTGCCGGCGGCGGCGTTGGAGTCCCACAGGTTGATGGCGTTGGGATTGCCGGAGGACTCCCGCATGATGTTGCGGTGGATGCCGTCGTAGCTGCCCGGGATGTTGTTCTGCTTCATGATCGCCAGGGCGTGGTTGATCCAGCCGTCCAGGTTGTCCGGGTAGGACTGGCTCGAGGCGGTCGTCGCGGAGGCCGGCTTCGCGGTGGTCGCCGCCGCCGGGGCCGCCGTGGTGGCGGGCGTGGACGACGCGGGCTTCTCCGTGGAGGACCCCCAGGTCGGGACCTTGAGCACCTGGCCCGGGTGGATGATGTACGGGCTGTGGATCTTGTTGGCCCAGGCGATGGCGTGCCAGTTGGTCTTGTGCGTCCGGGCGATGCTGCTGAGCGTGTCGCCCTTCTTGACCGTGTACGACGTGAACGAGCGGTGCTCGTTCCAGTGGTGCCAGGTGTGTGCGGTGTGCGGCGCACTCGTGGAGCCGGACGGCTCGGCGGCCTGGGCCGTACCCGCCGCGGTGGCCACTGCCACTGCGGCGAACGCGCCGGCGACGACGGCACCTCGGGTGGCGATCAGGCGCTTGTTCGCCGGGCGTCTGTAGGCGTGCTTGGCCATGCTGCGGACCTCTTCCCCATTGCTTGTCAGAGCGGCCGGCCCCCTCCCCTGACATTCCGGCTCGCATTTACGTTTCGCGGTGCGCTGCAGCGAGCACATTGTTAGCAGCTGATAAAAGGCTCCACAATTACCCTTTGTGCTAGGGGGCGTAGTAGATGCCTTTGTCGTGCCGCTATTTCCCCCGGGGATACTGGGGCGACGGCAGACCTGCGAATGCACTATCCGGCTTCGTAAGTGACTTACGTCCTATGTCGTGCGTCACATTGAAGGACCGGGGGACGGGGGCGATTCGGGCGTCCGGGGAGCGAAGTGGGACATTCCTTTTCCCGTCGCAATAATTATTTAGCCAAGTAAATGCACTAAAAAGGTCTCATGTCAAAATAAAACGGACATCGGTGGGGAGGTTTTGTCCGAATCAAGACGTCTTGCCCGAAAAGCCTTTCCGCGCCCCGGAGGCCCGCGCACGGCCGGCGCGAGCCTGGCCCCCGAAGCGGGTGGCCCCGGAGGCGAGGAGGCGCTCCGACCGCAGCGCGGGTCAGGGACCGTACGGCCCTGGCCGGGTCAGCGGGTGCGGAGGTGGGTGAGGAAGGTGGTGAGGTGGTGGGCTACCGACGCGGGAGCTGTCCTGGGGCCTCCAGGACCATGCGCTGGTCGATGAACTCCCCGGCGGAACGTGTCGTCGTCCGCCGCCCCGCCCCCGCCCGCGCCCGCGGCCACCCCGGACAGCAGGCGCAGCACCAGAGCTCCCAGCAACTGGCGCAGCAGCTCGATACGCGTCGGGAACGGGTCGCTCTCCCCTTCGGCGTACTCACGGCGCAGGTGTTCCAGCGCCAGTGCCGCCAAGGGCCGGGACGTGGCCGGCTGCCGCCACAGGGTGGGACCGAAGGTGTCCTCGGCGGCGGCCTGCGCGAGCGTCCCCGGGGCGAGGAAGTCGGGCTGGAACAGCGCGAGCGTGCCCTGCACGTCCTCCACGCCGTCGAACTGGTGCACCTGGCCGGGGCGCAGCCACAGCACGCTCCCCGGACCCAGCGGGTGGCGCTAGCAGTCGACCGTGTGGTGGCCGACTCCACGGTCGACCACCCCCAGCACATGGAACTGCGGACGCTGCGGCGCCCTGCGCCGGGACGGCGGCCCCATCGCGCGCATCCGCGCGAAGGACATCACCTCCACACCGAAGGGCGCGTCTGCCGGGCTGCGGTAGGGAACGCTTCTGATCTCCGTGGGCCGCTTGCCGCTCATCACTGCCGATACCCGCGGCACGGCGCCGTTCCCAGTCACGGCCTCAGTCGCGGGTGACGGAGACCCCGCCGAGCAGCCCCCACGCGTCGATACGGACCGTCGGCCCGCCCGCCTTCGTCGGACCCTCGTCCCTCACCCCGCCCAGCCGGATACCCCGCACATCCACCACCACATCCCCGCGGACCTTCAGGCTCACGCCCCCGATCAGGCTCAGCTTGGTGATGCGCAGCTCCGCCCCGTCGGGGATCTCCACATCCGTGAGGTCGATGTTCGCCCCACCGATGAGCGACGCGGTGAGCGTGCGCTCGTGCAATGTCGCCCCGCCGAGCCGGTGACCGCCTATCAGGCTCACCTTGACGTCGGTCTTCTTCGGGTCGGTCCCACCTGTCTTCGTCATGGAACGAAGGTACGGTCGGCGCCCCCCGGCACCCCAGTGCCTGCCGTCCATGCCTGCACATGACAGATGTCATGTGACCGGCCTGCCTCAAAGAGCCTGCACGGAGGGGAAGTTCACGGCTTCCACCACCCGTCCGGGCGCGGGAGCGTATTTCCGTACGCATTTCATAGGGAGTGCCCGCGGTGGGCGGCGCGGAGGCGGTTGACTGGGGAAATGGTGCTGGGGGGCGGGCCGTACGGTGGGCGGCGGGTGGCGAGGGGTGTGGCGCGGCGGTTCTGGTGGGTGGTCGGGATTGCCGGGCTCACGTATGTGCTCGGGTGGACGGTCGCGGCCGGGGTGGGCGCTCATGATGTGAACCTCGTCGCGGGCCTGCTGAGTCTGGCGGTCTCCGCGGTCGCCCTCGGGGTCACGCTGCTGCAGATGGCGCTGGCGGTGCGGCCGGACGCGAGTCCCGAGGGGGTGCGGAAGGCGGCCGACGCGCTGGCCGGGCATGTGATGACGCTGGAGGGCAGGCAGCGCGCCCGGTGGCTGGGCGACGACGTGTTCCCGATCGACGTGCGGTTCCACCTGGAGGAGGGGCCGACGCGCAACGCCGCCAACGCCCGGACCACCGGGACCCTCGCCGGGGTGCACGACTACTACCGGGACCTCGTACCGCGCCGCATGGTGATCAGCGGTCCGGGCGGGTCGGGGAAGACGGTGCTCGCGGTCGATCTGCTGCTGGCGCTGCTCGACCAGCGGGAGGACGGTGACGCCGTGCCCGTACGGTTCTCGCTGCCGGACTGGGACACGCGGGTGCCGCTGGAGCGGTGGCTGGTGGGGAGGCTGGCGGACGACTACCGCGTCCCCCGGGCGCAGGCGGCGCTGCTCGTACGGCAGCGGGCGGTCGTTCCGGTGCTGGACGGCCTCGACGAGATGTGGTCCGACGACGGCGGGGCGCAGCGCGCGATCGCGGCGGTCGCCGAGATGAACAGTCTGCGGGTCGGGAAGCAGAGCGCTCCGCTGATCGTCACCTGCCGCCAGGAGTTCCTCGACGAGCTCGCCAACGACCACGGGATACGCCTGCTGGACGTGGCGACCGTCTCGGTGCGGCGGCTGACAGCCGCTCAGGTGGCGGACTACCTCGGCAGCCGGTTCGCGGATCCGGGGCGCTGGCACGGTGTGCTCGATCGGTTGACGACCGAGCCTGACGGTGTGCTGGCCCAGGGGCTGTCCACGCCGTGGCGCCTGACGCTGGCTGCCACCGCGTACTCGCAGGAAACCGACGGCTCACCGGACGAGTTGCTGGCCGAGACCACGGACGAGGGAGTGCGCCAGCACCTCCTGACACGCTTCGTCGACGTCACGACCCGGACGTACCCGCGCCTGAACCGTAGGCACACCGCGTATTACGACCCAGACGCCGTACGGCGATGGCTCGTCTTCCTCGCCGCGCATCTGGACCGTACGGCCGGGCGGGAGGTCGGTGGCCGCAGGTTCTCAGGGTCGGACATCCGGCTGCACGAGCTGTGGCCGATCGTGGGCGCCAAGGCCACCGTCCGGACGGCGTCGGTCCTCGACGCCGCGGTCCTGCTCGCGGTGGGCTATGTGTCGTGCCGGGTCCTGCGGCTCCCGACGCCCGGCTGGGCCGTCGTTGCCGTCTACGCGGCCCTGTACGGACTCGCCCTCGTGCTCCAGGAGGAGGGGGTACCGAAGGCCCCCCAGCGTCTCTCGTGGAGCTACGCGCGCGGTGTCCTGGGAACATGGACCACCCTTGCGTTGTCCGGGTCCGTCGGCATCGTGGTGTTCGGTGTCCTGTGGTACGGGGGCCACCGTTTCGGCTATTTCCTGACCATGGGCGCGCACCCGGCGGGGCTCGACTTCGTGCTCGCGTGCCTCATCTCCGGGTGCCTTTCCGGACTCCTCGCCCCGCTGGTGGTCTCCGCGGTGGAAAGCCGCGAGGAGCCGCCGCTCAGCGTCGACCCGACGCTGCCGATCAGGCAGGAGATGCGGCGCAGCGTTCTCGTGGGGAGCGTCTGCGGAGTGGCAGCCGGGGCCCTGGTCCGGCTGCCCAGCGCGTTCCCTCGCCATCTCACACGCTTGTCGACCCTGCTCGCGGCCGACCGGACCCGCGCCGCGGCGTCCCACCGCCGCGACAAGTGGGTCAACGTGTGGACGGACAACGGGGTGACCGGGTTGCTCGACCGCTGGGCCATACCGCACTTCGCGCGGTTCCCGCACGGATTCCCCGCCCGCTGGCCCGGTGTGTGCCTGTGGTTCACGCTCGTCGGGCTGGCGGCGGGGTACTTCTCCGCGGCCCTGTCGCGGCGCTACCTCGCCATGCTCGTGGTGGGCGTGGGGCGGTTGCCTCTGGGCCTGACAGCCTTTCTGACCTGGTGTCATTCGGCGGGGCTGCTGCGTACGGCGGGCACCGCGTTCCAGTTCCGCCATCGCGAGCTGCAGGAGTGGCTGGCCCAGCAGGCGCCGCGGCCAGCCCCGTCCCCGCCTGACGGGTCGTGAGGGGGCGTTCTCAAATGCCCGTCCTTCTGCCTGTCCTGACGCATGCTCAGCAGTTCCGGAACGCCTCCCGTACAGAGCCGCCAACGAGTGCGCACCATGTGCTCAGGTCCACCTTGCCGTTGGGGGTCAGGCCGTGCAGGCGCTGCATGTCCTGGACGGCCTTCATGGTGGCGTGGTCGAAGTCGCCGGTGATGGTGACGGTGTCGGCGTAGCCCTTGATGCCCAGGATGTACTGCACCGCGCTCACCGGGAGCCCGGTGGCGTCCTTGTCCAGGACCGGGGCGAGCGCCTCCCATGTGGCGAGGTCGAACGTGGCGTCCGCGGTCACCGGGATGCCGTGTGTGGTCTGGAAGTCGGCGACCACCTGGTTCATGTCGGTGCCGAAGACGCCGTTGACGGCGAGGGCGGTGTATCCCGCGTCGACCAGCAGGTACTGCGCGACCTGCACGACCTGGCTGTCCACGAAGCGCCAGATGTCGGGCCAGCGGCGGGCGGGCACCTCCCGGCGCGGAACACCCATCGCCTTGAGGACCCGGGAGCGCACCATCGGGAACTGGGCGTAGAAGGCGATGCCCGGGCAGTCGGTCCCGAGGCGGAAGTCCCAGTGGCCGAAGATGTCCCAGGCGTTGAGGCGGAACTGCCGGCACACCGCGACGCACAGCTCGACCAGCGAGTCCAGCAGGGCCTGCGGGGGTGTCTCGGTGATGTACGTGCCCTCGTTCTCGATGCCGATGGCGTTGCCGTTCTCACCCGGGCAGTGTGCGGAGATGACCTGGTGCTGTCCCGCGTCCAGCGTCTCCAGGCTGCGGTGGCGTCCCTCCAGTACGTATCCGCCGCGGCTGACGGTGAAGTGCTGGCCGGTGTCCGCCCAGCCGTTGGTGTCCATGTGCAGGTTCTGGCAGTCCCTGGCCAGTTGCAGGGCGTGGTCGCGCGAGTAGTCGGTGACGTTGGGGAACGCCATGTGGTGCAGGATGATCTTGTTGGTGGTGTTGCCGGTGATCTGGATCGGGCTCGACGGCGGCCGGGCCCCCCAGGTGTCGCAGTCGATGATCCACGGGAACTCGGGCGACGGCGTGGCCTCCGCCGTACCGGGGAAGGCCAGCCCGGTACCGACGACCGCGGCGACCGCACCCCCCAGCCCGACTCTGAACAGCGTACGGCGATCGACCTCGTGCTCATGCGCAGCCATGAATCCTCCGGTCCGGCAGGACAGGGCAGCCTCCGCCGGCTGCCAACGCCCCCCGGAGACTACGCAGTTCGGAGTCGCTGTGCCAGAAACTTTCCAAGATTGTGCGGCGAATGGCAGTTAGCACCACCGCAGGCGGCGGGCTACCGGATGGGTCCTCAACAGCCGTGGATCCGGGGCCCGTTCTACGCGGCGGAGGTGAGGAGGGACAGGAGGCGGTCGACGGTGCCCGGGGTCTCGCGGTCCAGGCCGGGGAGATCGAGACCGTCGTCGGCGAGGATCGCCAGCAGCGCGTGGTCGCCCACCGCCAGGACGACGACGTAGCCGCCGGTGCAGCGGGTGACCACGTTGGCCAGGCCGAACAGGCCGACCTCCGCCGCGGTGCGGCGGCCGAGTCCCAGGCTCGCGGCGGCGAGCGCGGCCACCGACTCGGGCTGCGCGGTCGCGGTGTCGGCCGCCACGAGGAGTCCGTCCGCGGTCGAGATCACCGTCTCGTTGACGCCCATGACGCGTGCACGCAGGGACTTGAGCTCGGCGACGAGCGCTTCGTACGGGGCGGCGATGGTCACGATGCAGGCTCCTTGTGGCGGCCGGTCGCAGTACCGCGGTTGGCGGCAGGATCCGCGGCGGCCGGATCCGCGACAGGCGGTCGTGCGGTGGGTGTCTCGGCGGTGGGTGTCTCGGCGGTCTGAGGGTCGGCCGTGTGAGGGTCGCCGTCCGGCGATGCCGGCACGTCGTCGGACAGCGCGTTGCGGATGAGGCGCAGCCGGAGGACGGTGCTGCGCTGTTCCTCCGACATCGCGGTGGGGGCCTGGGTGTTGGCGGGAAGCCGGCTCTGCGGCAGGTTGCGGCTGGGGCTGCGGCGGGGCAGCGGCGCGTCGTCGGCGGGCGGGGGCGGCGCGGGCCGCTCGGAGCTGCGCGCCGTGACCACGGGACCGGGCGCGTGCGGCTCGACGGTCTGCACGAGGAACCGCCGGGCGGTCAACCGGAGCAGGTCGATCATCACCGGGTACACCCCGCGGCCGGTCGCGAAGGCGAGGTCGCGCGGCGTGCGGCGGCCGTTGACGCTGAGCAGCAGCGTACGGTCGCGGCTGCCGAGCCCGTCCACGTCGGTGCGGATCGCGGGCAGGACCGGGGTGCGGGCGAACTCGCCGACGGAGGCGACCTGTTCGCGCAGCGTCCGCAGGCGCACCGCGGTCTCCTCGACGAGCCGGGGCGGCTCGTGGCCGGGCCACGCGCCCAGTTCGGGGTCGCGGCCCGGATCGAGGCGCCAGCCCGTCACCGGTTGCAGTGCCATGGCGAAGGCGCCGTCGAAGAGAGCGGCGGTGCAGATGACCGACAGTTCGGCGTCCGAGATGAGCCCCCGGCCGGTCAGCACCGCCGCCAGCGGCCGGTCTTCGCCGACGGCGACCAGGGCGGCCTCCCAGTCGTGCTCGCCGATGCGCGACGACTTCAACAGGAGTGAGCGGACGGAAGGGGCGGCGGGGGACTCGACCGCGCCGACCAGCCCGTCGCGCAGGAAGAGCGTGCCGCCGGAGCCGCCTTCGACCACGACCGCGCCGGTGAAGCGGTCCTGGCGCAACTGGGTCAGCAGCGAGGGGATGTTGCGTGGTGCGCGCTCACGCGACGTCTGTCGCCCGGGGCTGTCCGTCATACCCGCAGAGCCTTGGCCGCGGCGGTGACCTGACGCGAGGCCAGCGCGAGATTGCTGCCGGAACGGTCCAGCAGCGTGGAGATCAGCAGTGGATCGCCCTGCCGTGGCACGACCTGAACGAGGTGGTAGCTCCGGCGGCCGGTCACCACCACGCTCTCCAGTTCGCCCTGGGCTCCCGCCTCGTGCAGTCCGTCGTCGACGAGGCGCAGCAACTGGCAGACCTCGTGGCCGGATCCGGCAGGCATGCAGTCGCCCAATTCCGCGTAGGTGAACCCGGTCACCGCGTCCACCAGAGCCGCACCGGACGCGCCGGCGGCGGAAAGGACTTCACCGAGTACCGACTGCAGCGCCTCCACGGGCAACCCCTTCACTTTCGATCAGTTGGCAGAGTACCTTAACGCCGGACTCAATCAACTGTGATCGCGTATGGTTATTTTCCGCTCACGTCGGTCCCGCACTCGTAAGGCCCCGGACTGCCGGTGGACCTGCCCAACAAAGGGAATTCCCATGAACATTGAAGCGACGCTCAAGGGTGCGATGGCCATCGAGGGCGCGATCGGGGTGGCGCTCGTCGACTACGAGAGCGGCATGGCGCTGGGCACCCTCGGCGGCGGGAACGGGCTGGACCTGGAGGTGGCCGCGGCCGCCAACACCGAGGTCGTACGGGCGAAGGCCCGCGCGCTGTCGATGCTCGCGATCGACGACTCGATCGAGGACATCCTCATCACCCTGGGCACGCAGTACCACCTGATCCGTCTGCTCGGCGGCGGCGGCTCGCTCTTCCTGTACCTCGCACTCGACCGCGGCCGGGCGAACCTGGCTCTGGCCCGCCACGTACTCAAGCAGGTCGAGGGAGAACTGCAGATCTGACCGGGGCGGCGGACCGGGTGGATTCGCCGTCCGACCGAATTCCCCCCTCGCGCGTGCCTCCCGCATTCACTGAATTCCCTTCGCATTACGCGTGCCCCACAGAAAACACGGACCACACCCGCCCCGGCGTTTCGACGAATTGCCCAGGGGTGTATTGCCGTGCGAGGCGCGAGAGGCTCCGGCCCTGTGTAATCTCCTTGTCGCGCAGGCGCCCCGCACTCGTGGGCCCGGGCGCGGTCGGCGCCACCCGGAGCCGTGACCGGTACCCCTTCCGGTCACGGCTCCGTCCGCATGGGCGGGCGCAGTGGCCCCGGAGCGCTCCCTCGCCCGCGGTCACCGGGCCGCCACCCGCCGCAGGCCGCCAGACGATGGAAGAGTGGGCGGCTTCCGGGCGTCGCGGGTGGGTAGCCGCGGTTCGAGGGGCGATCTTGGGCGCGGCGGGAACACCGGATCCGGCCATCACTGTTGCACCAGTGGAGGTACCGGCTCCGCGCGGGCGGGGAACGGTGGGACCGGAGAGCGTCCGCCGCGGGACCCGGACCGAGGATTATTCACACAGGAGGACAGTTCATGAGTGACCGGCCCTTGACGCTGATGGCGGTACACGCCCACCCCGACGACGAAGCCACCGGGACGGGAGGTGTCCTCGCGCGGTATGCGGCGGAGGGGATCCGCACGGTCCTGGTGACCTGTACCGACGGCGGTTGCGGTGACGGACCCGAGGGCGTCAAACCGGGCGATCCCGGCCATGATCCAGCGGCGGTCGCCCGGATGCGGCGTCAGGAGCTGGAGGCGAGCTGCGACGTCCTGAAGGTCGATCATCTGGAGACGCTGGACTACGCCGACTCCGGGATGATGGGCTGGCCGGCCAACGACGCGCCCGGATCCTTCTGGCGGACACCCGTGGAGGAGGGCGCGACCCGGCTCGCGGAGCTGCTGCGCAAGTACCGGCCCGATGTCGTCGTCACCTACGACGAGAACGGCTTCTACGGCCATCCCGACCACATCCAGGCCCATCGCATCACGATGGCGGCGCTGGAGATGACCGAGCCGACGCCGAAGGTGTACTGGACGACGGCGCCCCGCTCGATGATGCAGCGGTTCGGGGAGATCATGCGTGAGTTCGGCGCGGACTGGGAGGAGCCGGACCCCGCCGAGGCCGCCGAGACGCCCCGGATCGGACTCCCCGACGAGGAGATCACCACCTGGGTCGACACCAGTGCGTTCGGCGGTCAGAAGTTCGGCGCACTGGCCGCGCACGCCAGTCAGGGCGAGAACATCTTCTTCCTCAAGATGGGCGAGAAGCGCTTCACCGAGCTGATGGGCGTCGAGACCTTCGTCCGTGTCCGCGACACCACGGGCGCCGCCGTCCCCGAGAACGACCTCTTCGCCGGACTGCGCTGACCCTCGGCGCGCCACTGCGCCACGCCGTCCTCCCCGCGAGGGATGCCGGGGTGGCGCAGTTCGCCGTGCCGGACACCGGCGTCCGGACCGCCGCCTCCCACCCTGCGCCCTGGCCGCCGCCGCGTGCGGGCGGCACACTGCCGTCATGGCCGACACCGCGGGCGAGGCACTCGAACTGCACCGGCTGGAGGTCGCCCGGCCGGGCGTACTGCCTTTCGCCATCGGGTCGTTCGACACCATCGGCGCGCTGGCCAGGGCCGACTTCCCGCACCGGCACAGCTTCTACGAGATCGCGCTGGTCACCCACGGCCGCGGCGCGCACGTGGTGGACCTCGTACGGCAGGAACTCCACCCGCCGTACCTGTACGCGATGGTGCCCGGGCAGGTCCACCACTGGCAGGACGCCGAGGACATCGCGGGCTGGGTGCTGCTGTTCAACGAGGACTTCCTGCTGCCGCACCCCGGCGACGCCGACATCGTGCGCCGGCTCAGCACCCGGGCGAGACTGCGGCCCGACCCCACCGAGGCGGCCCAACTGCGGTCGCTGCTGGCGGATCTGGACCGCGAGTACCGGTCGGCCGCACCGGGGCACATCAGCATCCTGGCCTCGTACCTGCACATCCTGCTGCTGCGGGCGCTGCGGCTGGGCGACGCGCGGCTGCCCGGATCCGGTCCGGGAGCGGGGGGCGCCGGGCGGGCGGAGGAGTTGACCGGCCGTTTCCGGCGGCTCACGGCGGAACCCGGGGCGCGGCTGCGCTCGGTGGAGGAGTACGCCCGCGAACTGGGCGTCTCCGCCAGCTATCTGCACGACGCGGTGAAGCGCGGCACCGGCCGCACCCCCGGGCAGCTGATCCGGGCGGGACAGATCCTGGAGGCCAAACGGCTGATCGCGGGCACCGATCTGACGATCCGCCAGATAGCGGCCGACGTGGGCTTCGCCGATCCCGCGTACTTCTGCCGGTTCTTCCGCCGGGAGACCGGGGTGTCACCCGGGCACTTCCGTCGGGTCGTCGGTGAAATGCACCACGAACCAGCAGGGCGGTCCCTCGCCGCACCGCCGGGGCCTGCGTAGATTCGCTGCCGGGTGCCCGTGGGTGCGGCACGACCGCCCGCGGCCCCCGGTACGCCATCGCGCGTGCCTCCATCCGCCCTGCCCCCCGTTCGAGGGAGTTCACCGTGTCCACCCCCCACGACGAGTCCGGCCGTCACGACGGCACCGGCGTCTCCGAGGACCACCGAGGGATCAGCCGCAAGAACCTGATCAAGGCGGCGTTACTGGCCGGCGTCGTACCGCTGGTGACCGGCGGCGGCGTCGCCCTGGCCCGCGACCGGGCGACCACCGCGCCGAACCGGCCGCTGGATGTCACCCCGGCCTGCCACGACGGCGATCCCACGACGCTGCCGAACATCGAGGGCCCGTACTTCAAGCCGAACTCGCCGCTGCGCACCACCATCACCGGCGCCGGAATGCCGGGCACCCCGCTCACCGTCTCCGGCTACGTCTTCGGCCGGAACTGCCTGCCGGTGGCCGGCGCCCTGCTGGACTTCTGGCAGGCCGACGACAGCGGCGGCTACGACATGTCCGGCTTCACCCTGCGCGGCCACCAGTTCAGCACCGCCCAGGGCGCCTTCGGGCTGACCACCATCGTCCCGGGCCTGTACCCGGGGCGCACACGGCACATCCACGTCAAGGTGCAGGCGCCCGGACAGCCCGTCCTCACCACGCAGTTGTACTTCCCCGGCGAGCCGCGCAACTCCACCGACGCCTACTACGACCCCCGGCTGGAGATGACCGTGCGGCAGGCCGGCGGCGGGGAGCAGGCGAGCTTCGACTTCGTACTCGACGTCCAGGGGACGCCGACGACGCCCCCGAGCACGCCGCCGAGCACACCTCCCACCACGCCGCCCGGCGGCGGGACGTGGGCGCCGGGTGTCGCGTACCGGGCGGGGGACCAGGTGACGTACGCCGGTCTGTCGTACCGCTGCGTGCAGGCGCACACCTCGATGACCGGATGGGAGCCGCCGAACGTACCGGCCCTCTGGCAGCGCCTCTGAGCATTCCCGGACGGGTGGTCCGTGGCGGGGGCGTGGCCGAAGTCGTCTGCGACGTCGCAGGTCAGCGTCTTGAGATCGCTTTCAGATCATGTGCCGAGGGCGCGAATTGGTCTAGCCCTAGGTCTAGTCCAATCCCTTGACGCGGGTGTGACGCGGCATCACGCTATGGCACTGGACCGCCGTCGACGGCGTCATCCCCCCACCCCGACTCACCTTCCAGGAGAGCTCGTGAAGATGTTCCGTCCCCTCCGGTCGCTGGTGGCCGGCCTCGCCACGGCCACGGCCGCGGCCGGGCTGGTCACCCTCGGCGGCGGAACGGCGCACGCCGCCGCGACACCGCTGCCCGCGCACGTGTTCGCGCCGTACTTCGAGACATGGACCGGCGACAGCCTGTCCGGCCTGGCCTCGGCCTCCGGCAACAAGTACCTGACGATGGCGTTCCTGCAGGCCGCGACGAAGGGGTCCTGCACCCCGTACTGGAGCGGCGACACCAGCATGCCCGTCGCCTCCTCCAGCTTCGGCGCGGACATCAACACCCTCCAGGCGGGCGGCGGCGACGTCATCCCGTCCTTCGGCGGCTACACCGCGGACAACACCGGCACCGAGATCGCCGACAGCTGCACCGACGTGGCCTCCATCGCCGCGGCCTACGAGAACGTCGTCACCACCTACAACGTCTCGCGGATCGACCTGGACATCGAGGACAACTCGCTGACCAACACCGCGGGCATCGACCGCCGCAACAAGGCCGTGAAGATGGTCCAGGACTGGGCGGCGGCCAACGGCCGTACCGTGCAGTTCTCCTACACCCTGCCCACCACCACCGGCGGCCTCGCCGCCAGCGGTCTGAAGGTACTGCGCAACGCGGTCACCAACGGCGCGCGGATCGACGTCGCGAACCTGATGACCTTCGACTACTACGACAACGCCGCGCACGACATGGCGGCGGACACGGCGACGGCGGCGCAGGGTCTGCACGACCAACTGGCGACGCTGTACCCGTCGAAGACGGACGCGCAACTGTGGGGCATGGTCGGTGTCACCGAGATGCCGGGCATCGACGACTTCGGCGCCGCCGAGACGTTCACCACGGCGAACGCCCCGACGGTCTACAACTGGGCGGTGAGCAAGGGGATCGGCACGCTGTCGTTCTGGGCGCTGCAGCGCGACAACGGTGGCTGCCCGGGCCAGGGTGGCTCGGACTCCTGCTCGGGCGTGGCCCAGAGCACCTGGCAGTTCAGTCACACGTTCGAGCCGTTCTCCGGCGGCACCACGCCGCCTCCGCCGGCCAACGACTTCTCGGTGTCACTGTCGCCCGCGTCGGGGTCGGTGGCCCAGGGCGGTTCGGTGACGTCGTCGGTGCGCACGGCGGTGGTGTCGGGGTCGGCGCAGTCGGTGAGTGTGTCGGTCGCGGGCGCTCCGGCGGGCGTGACCGCGTCGGTCAGCCCCGGCTCGGTGACCGCCGGTGGCAGCGCCACGCTGTCGGTGGCGACCACGGCCACGGCCGCTCCGGGTACGTACAGCCTCACGGTGACCGGCACCGCCGGTTCGACCACCCACACCGCCACGTACACCCTCACCGTCACGGGAACCGGCACCTGCACCGCCGCCACCTGGGACAAGTCGGCCGTGTACGTCGGCGGGAACACCGTGTCCTGGAAGGGGCACACCTGGAAGGCCAAGTGGTGGACCACCAACGAGGAGCCCGGCACCACCGGCCAGTGGGACGTCTGGCAGGACCTCGGCGCCTGCTGAACCACCGTCATTGACGGCCGGGCGCGGTGACCGCCGCCCAGCCGGAACCCGGGAGACGTCGGCGCCCGGCGCCGGCGTCTCCCGCTGTGCGTCGCCGGGCGCCGGGCACACGCCGACGTCAGCGCCCGGCCGCGGTCGTCACTCCGTCGGGTAGATGTCCCCGGCCGCCATCATGCTCTCCTGCTCGCTGTCCGACTCCAGCTGACGTGCCTCGCGCCGCATGCGTTCGCGCTGCTCCGGGTCCTGGGTCCGATCCGCGTCCGCCGCCAGTTCCCGTGCCTTCGCACGCATCTGCTGGATGTGCTGATGGGAATCGCCTGTCGCGTTCATGGTCCCGCCTCGCTCCGTCGCCGACAGCCCTCCCTCCCAGCGAAACAGCCCCGGCGGCCGGGCGCCACTCACGGCCCGCACATATGTCCCAGGCGTCCACCTACGACACAGGACTGATGGAAGCTGCGCGAAATGCCACCGTTTCGCGCAGCTGTCGACATCACCTCCCTGGTGCCGACAACCCCGTGCCCCGGGCTTTCGCCACACGGAGGGCGCAGGGGCTGGTTAGGCTGGATCAGCAGGTGGGGTGAGGTTGCCGGGGGGTATGTGTGGAGCTTTCCGAGCGGGAGCTGACCGACCCGTGGGACGGTGTGGTGGTCGCTCCTGTGTACGGCAGTGGGATCGGTGTTCTGGTTCTGTCGGGCTCCAGCGGGCGGGTGGAACGCGAGCGGGCCCGTGTCTTCGCCGGGCAGGGGATGACGGCGCTGTCGATGCGATGGTTCGGCGGGCCGGGACAGGCACCTGGGATCTGCGAGATACCGCTCGAGACCTTCACCGCCGGTGTCGACTTCCTCGTGGCCGATGGGGCGGGACGCATCGGGATCGTGGGCACCTCCAAGGGCGCCGAGGCGGCGATGCTCACGGCGGTGCACGACCCGCGTGTGGACGTCGTCGGCGCGCTGGCACCGACGTCCCGGGTGTGGTGCAACGTCGGGCCGGGGCGTGACGGTGCGGACCGCCCCTGGCGGTCGTCGTGGACCTGGCGTGGGCGGGCGTTGCCGTTCGTCCCGATGGATGACTCCTGGACTCCCGAGGAGCCGAGCGGTGAGCCGGTCGCCACCCGTGGGTGGTACGAGCGCAGCGAGCGGGCTTTTGCTCACCTGCTGCCACCGGCGGAGATCCGCGTGGAGCGAGCCCGGGCCGATCTCCTGCTGGTCGCGGGCGGCGACGACGCGATGTGGCCGTCATTGCCCTTCGCCGAACAACTGGCGTGCCGCCGACGGTCGGCCGGGACCACCGTGCGGGTGATCGCCCGCGACGACGCCGGCCACCGGCCACGCTTCCCCGGCGAGAGCCCCGCACCGGCGTCCTCGGTGTTCCGCTACGGCGGCACCCCCGAAGCGGATTCCCGTTTGGGGGCGGCCGCGTGGCCGCGGCTTCTCGATGCTCTGCGAGGCGGCGAACAACCTTAGCGGCACCGCCTGTTGGTGGGTTCGAACCGATGTCGGTGTGCCGTTTACGGGCGTGGAAGTGGGTCAGTCATGTTCGTTGTAGGTGAGTTGGTGGTAAAAGTGGCCGTACTCTAGTGCCGCGTGCACGTGGTGTGTGTGGGTGTGACGTACCGCTGTGGCACCGCGCCCCAGACCAGTGTGGGCATCGCACTGGCGCCGCGCACTGACCCACAGGAAGCGAGTTGAACCACCATGGCTGACAACGCCAACCTGAAAGCGCAGTACCTTGCCCAGGTCGAGGCCGACCTGGAGCGCAACGGCAAGGAGAAGGACCGCCTCGCCGCCGACCTGGCCGCGCTGCAGGCGCAGTTGACCACCCTGGAGCAGGACCACGCGCTGCTCGTCGGTGTGCGGCAGACCCTCGCCGACGCGGCCTCCTCCACCGACGTGACCTCGCTCCCCGAGCAGGGCACCGACCAGGTGGCCGCGCCCGCCGAAGCGGCGCCGGTGAAGGTGCCCAGGGCGCGCAAGCCCAAGGCGGTCGCGCGCACGCCCAAGCGGTCCGCGGCGAAGAAGGTGGTCGCGGCCAAGGCGGCCGACAAGCCCGCCGACAAGCCTGCCGACAAGCCCGCGGCCAAGTCCGCGGCCAAGGGCGGCGGCAGTGGTAAGTCGGCGGCGTCGACACCCACCCTGGTGGAGTTGGTGACCGCTTCGCTGACCGGGCTCAGCGAACCCCGCTCGGCCGCCGAGGTCGGATCCGCGCTCGTGCAGGCCCACCCCAAGCGGAAGATCCAGACCACCGTGGTGCGCAACACCCTCGAAGCGCTCGTCGCCAAGGGGCAGGCACTGCGCTCCAAGCAGGGCAGGTCCGTCTACTACTCCGCCGCCGAGAGCGCCCCGGCAACCGACGCCGCCGACGCGACCGCCGAGCAGACCGAGAACGCCGCCGCTCCCGCGTAGCGCACTCCGCCGCCGCTGTTCCCTGTGGCCCGTACCGCCGTACGGGCCCGGGGCAGGGGGGTGGAGACGCGGTTTCCACCCGGGTTCCATCCGGGGGTTGAGGTGTGCGGGGGCCGGGCGGCGGATGCTCGATCACATGACAACCACCGACTGGATCATCGACATCGTCCTCGTTCTCATCGTCTTCCGGCAGCTGCGCGAAGAGCGGCTGACCGCCCGGACCGTGCTGGTGCCGCTGGCCATCATCGGCTGGGCGGCGGCAACGTATCTGCACAACATCCCGACCGCCGGGAACGACCTGGTACTCGCCGGTGTGTTCGCCGCGACCGGCATCGTCTTCGGGCTTTTCGGCGGACTGCTCACCCACGTGCGGCCGGCCGAGGGCCACGTACGGATTCGCGCGTCGTGGAGTGCGGCGGCGCTGTGGGTGGTCAGCATGGGCGCCCGGCTCGGCTTCGCGGTGTGGTCCTCGCACCCGTCCGGTGCGGCGCACGTGGTGAGTTTCTCCGCCGCGCACCACATCACCAGCGCCCAGGCGTGGGTGGTGGCGCTCATCCTGATGGCCTTCAGCGAGGTCGTGGTCCGCCTGGGCACCATCGTGGTCCGCGGGCAGCTCGTACTGGCCCGTGCCAAGCGTGAGGAAGCGGCGGCTCACACGCCGCAGGTGCGCCGTGGCGCGTACGTCTGACAGGCGTCGCGGCCACGACGACCGCAAGCCCTCTGCAGCCGCCGGCCGCAGGGGGCTTCCGGCCGCGGTGGAGTGCGTAAGGTGCGGTCCGGCGGCCCGCCGGGTGGTGGACGTGGTGACGGGAGTGCGGGGATGACGAACTACTGGTCGGCTGTGGGACCGGATCGCCACAGGTTCACCCGCCGCGACATGACGGGCGCGGCCGCGATGCTGGTGTGTGTCGCTGCCACGGTGCTCGCCGCACCGGGCCCGGCCCTGAAGGTGGTCGTGGGTGTGCTGGGGCTGCTGGCGGAGCTGGGGATGCTGCTGGGGCGCCGGATCCTGGCACCGGACCGGGCGGTGTTCGGCGTGGTGCTGACCATCGCCGCGGGTTTCGCCATGACACTCCTGGCGCCCAACGGGCTGGGCGAGATCCCGGTGCTCGCCGGGGCCGCGGTGCTGCCGCTGTGTGTCCCCACAGGACCGGTACGAGGCGCCGCCGTCGCCGTGGTCGCCGTCGGCTTCGGCGTGGCCATCATGGTGATCTCCGGGAGTGTGACGGGTCTGCTGGCGGGCGTGGGGGCCTGGTTCATCGCGGACCGTACGGTGGAGCACGCCGCGCTGCAGGCCGAGCGCGACAAGGCGCTGGCGCTGCTGGCGGAGGTGGAGGCCACCCGGCTGGCGCGGGCCGAGGCGGCGGCCGTCGAGGAACGCGGCCGGATCGCCCGCGAGATGCACGACGTTCTCGCGCACAGCCTGGCGGGTCTGTCGGTGCAGTTGCAGGCGGTGCGGGCGGTGGCCGCCCGCGAGGGTGCCTCGCCGAAGCTGACCGAGCCGCTGGACCGGGCGGCACAGCTGGCCCGCGACGGGGTGCAGGAGGCCCGCGCCGCGGTCGGCGCGCTGCGCACCGGGCCGCCGCGCACCGTGGCCGACCTGGAGCCGCTGGTCGGCGGCTTCCCCGGCAACTCGCGGCTGCGTGTCACCGGCCGCCCCGGGGCGCTGGCCCCGGAGGCGGGACACGCCGTCTACCGGGCGGTGCAGGAGGCGCTGACCAACGCCGCGCGCTACGCCACGGGCAGCCCGGTCGAGGTGAACGTGGCGTGGGACGCCGACGAGGTCCGTGTCGTGGTGCGCGACCACGGGCTGCCCGCGGGCCGCGGCCCGTCGGGCATCCAGGGCAGCGGCAGCGGGCTGCACGGGATGAGCGAGCGGATCGGGCAGGCGGGCGGCACGGTCGCCGCGGGTCCGGCTCCCGACGGTCCGGGCTGGCGCGTGGCCCTGCGCATGCCGGTCGCCGCGCCCGCGGCCGTACCCCCGGCGGCAGAAGGTGCCGCGGACCGTACCGCGGGCGGCACTTCGCGCGAGACGGGTGGCAGCGGCGGCAAAATGGGGGCATGAACGCGACCGGCCGCCACGGCCGGGCAGGGGTGAGGGAGACGAACGGGTGACAATCCGGGTGCTGGTCGCCGACGACCAGGCGGTCGTACGGGACGGTGTGGTGCTGCTGCTGACCTCGGCAGGCGACATCGAGGTCGTCGGCGAGGCGGGCGACGGGCGCCGGGCCCTGCAACTGGCCACCGAGACGCGGCCCGACGTCGCCCTGGTGGACCTGCGCATGCCCGGCCTGGACGGCGCGCAGGTGACCGCGGGCATCGTGAGCGCGGCGCTCGGCACGAAGGTGCTGATCCTGACCACGTACGCCGACGACGACGCCGTGCTGCCGGCGCTACGGGCCGGGGCCGCGGGTTACCTGACCAAGGACGCCACCGGCGAGGCGGTGCTGGCCGCGGTACGAGACGTGGCCGCCGGACGTACCGTCCTGGACCCGGCCGTCCAGGCCCGCCTGGTCCAGCTCCTGGTCGGCGAAGCGGCCGCCACCCCGCAGGCGGCCCCGGCCGCCGTCGAACCCGCCGCCGCTCCCACGACAGGTGCCGCCGTGCCGCCCGAGGCCGAGGGCCTGACCCGCCGCGAGGTGGACGTCGTACGGCTGGTGGCCCGCGGCCTGAACAACCGTCAGGTCGCCCGCGAGATGGTCGTCAGCCAGGCCACCGTGAAGACCCACCTGAACCACGTACTGTCCAAGCTGGCCCTGGAGGACCGCGGCGCCCTCATCGCCTGGGCCTGGCGCAACGGCCTGGCCACCGCCACCGACGAGTAGCCGCCGCTCCCGTACGGGGACGGTGGGAGGCGTGTCGTGCCCGCCTCCCACCGTCCGCCCGGCTCTAACGCGTGAAACCGAACCAGTTGACGTTCACGAAGTCGGCAGAGCCGCCCGAGGAGAACACCAGGTAGATGTCGTGCACGCCGGTGACCGACGAGGTGATGTTGGCCGGGACGGTCTGCCAGTTCTGCCAGCCGCCGCTGTTGCCGAAGTCGATCTCGGCGATCTTGGTGCCGGTGGTGCTGCCGACGCGGACCTGGACCGCGCCACTGACACCGCTGCCCGCGCCGGAGGCCAGCCGTGCGGTGAACTGCACGGGCGAGGAGGAGCCGAAGTCCAGGGCGGAGTACTTCAACCAGTCGCCGTTCGAGATGTAGCCCACGTCCTGGCCGCCCCCCGCGTCACTGCAGCTCTCGGTCTGGGTGCCGCTCTGCGCGCTGTACGACTCCGCCTGGATGGTGCCGTACGCCCCGGTCCCGCCGCCGGGCGGCGGGTTGGTGCCCGAGCCCGCGCCCGGGCCGAGCGCGATCGTCCAGGAGGTCGGCGCGCCGTCCTGAATGTGCCCGTCGACGGGGGCCGCGCCGGTGGGGCCGACGTCGTCGTACGGGAACGCGTATCCCACGGTCGCGTACTTGTGCACCAGACGCGCGTAGTGGTTGGTCGTCGCGTCGGTGTAGTAGCCGGACGGTGAGACACCGTCCGGCTGGTTGCCGCCGCCGCCGACCAGCAGGGAGCTGCGGTTCAGCGCCGCCGCCAGCCGGGCCGCGACCGCGCCGCGCGCGTCACCGCCCGAGTTGTACAGCGGCCCGCTGGCGCAGCCGAAGATGTCCACCGCGCTGGGTTTGGTGAACGGCACGCCGTTGGTGTTCAGGCCCGCGAAGACCAGCGTGTCGCCGGAGACCGTGCCGGAGTAGGAGCCGATGCTGCCCTGGCCGTTGATGGTCAGTGTGTGCGACTGGTAGTAACTCCACACCCGGTCCAGGTAGTTCGACCAGTAGCCGCCGAAGTCGACCGGCGAGTGGGCCGGGGCCAGGATCCGCAGCGCCGCCCCCGAGGAGTCGGTCGCCACCAGCCGGTCCCACGGCGCTCCGTCGGCGGCGTGCTGCGTCTGCAGCCCGGAGGCGATCGACGCCAGCGCACCCGAGGGCAGCGGGCTGACCGACTGCGAACCGCCGCTCCCGGTGGTCGCCATGGACACCGGCAGGGCGACCATGTCGACGTAACTGATGTTCGCGTACAGGTTCGCGCTGTTGTACGTGAACTCGCAGAAGGTCCAGTTGGTCAGCCAGTTGGGGTCGCTGCTGGTGAAGCCCGGCTGGACGAGGCCGGGAACTCCGCCGTTGCCGCCGGGCGGGTTGACGAAGAACTGGATCTTCTTGCCGACCGAGAACCAGACCCGCCCGCCGATCACGTAGTCCTGGAGCGTGAAGGTGGTGGCCGCGGAGCCCGAAGCGCCCAGCGGGATCGCGTAGTCGGCGATCGGGGTGAGCACCGAGGAGGGGCTGGGCAGCCGCTGGAAGTGCCCGGACGTCGTGACGAAGCCGGGCCAGCCGCTGGCGTCCGAGCCGCTGATGTACGCGTAGACCGTGCCGCTGCCGGAGTTGTTCTTCAGTGAGACGGGCAACGACGGCGACGCGGCCGCGGCCCGGGACGCCCAGCGGGACCACAGCGGTGAACCCACCGCGGCGACGGCGCCGGCGCCGGCCGCGGTGATGAGGGAACGTCTGGAGACCATGTACTCCTCCTTGAGGATGGCAGCAAGAACGCCGCGCCGGCCGTGCTGGAGCCGGGCCGGGCCAGGGCGGGACTTGCGTGGGGGGACTGCCTTCCGGGCGGGTACGCCGAAGTGTTGACATGCAATCGACAATGATTGAACTCGTGCGCACGGCCCGCCGTCAAGATTCTTGAGAGCGCTCTCTTGAGTGATGTTGTGTGCACCCGGCGGAGGCAAGTACGTAGCGGACTACGTAACTTCACAGAGGCGCGTGGGCGTCCGACGCGCGAGGGTCGGGGGAGTGGGTGGTGCGGCGTGGCGGCGAGGACGGGAGCGTTCCGGGATGAGTGTGCCCCTTGACGCGGTGGTGCGGGCCGTTCTCGCCGAGCAGGGGCTGGAGGGGTGGGAGGTCGCGGGGGAGGGGTTCTGGTGTTACGTGCGTCCCCCGGGTGACCCCGGGCGGGTGCAGGGGTGGAAGTTGCATCTTTCGGCCACGCCGCTCTCCGCGCCCGAGGTGCTGTACCGGGCGGCGCGGGTGCTGGTCGAGCACGGGTGCGCGTTCAAGTTCGCGGGGCGCTCGCGGGATGTCGAGACGCTGACGGCGAGCCGCTACGACCGGGCGCAGTGCGGGAAGTTCATCACGGCGTATCCGCGGGACGACGAGATGTTCCGTGAGCTGGCGCGCGTGCTGGACGAGGTGACGGCGGGGCTGCCGGGACCGGCGATCCTGTCGGACCGCCCGTATCGCAAGGGCGGTCTGGTGCACTACCGCTTCGGTGCCTTCCAGGGGATCGCGCACCGGACGCAGGACGGGCTGGTGGAGACGCGGTTGCTCGCGCCGGACGGCAAGGTCGTGCGCGATGTGCGCAATCCCTGGTTCTCGCCGCCGTCGTGGGCCGAACTGCCGCTGCCCGTAGGCCCCGACGCCGCGGAACCGAAGACGGCGCCGAAGGAGGTGCTGCTGCACGGGCGTTACGCCGTGCACGGGGCGATCCGGCACAGGGCACGCGGTGGGGTCTACCGGGCGGTCGACCAGGACTCGGGCCGGGCCGTGGTGATCAAGCAGGCGCGTGCGCACGTCGGTTCGGGGTTCAGCGGCCAGGACTGCAGGGACGTGCTGCGCCGGGAGGCGGCGTCGCTCACCGCGCTGAAGGGTGTTGTCCCGGACGTCCTCGACCTGTTCGAGGAGGACGGGCAGGACGGTCATCTGTTCCTCGTGGTGGCGCAGGCGCCCGGTCTCCCCCTCGGCCGCTGGGTCCAGGAGCGCTTCGGCGCGCTGCCCGGCCACGGGCGCGGCCTGGCCGTCGACGAGGCCGCGGCCCTCGCGGGACGGCTGGCGGCGCTGGTGGCCGAGGTGCACCGCAGGGGACTGGTCTACTGCGACCTCAGCCCGTCGAATGTGATGGTCGGCCCCGACGGCGAGCTGCTGCTGGTCGACGCGGAGTGCGTCCTGCGGGCGGGCGAGTGGGGGCAGTGCGTGTACACGCCGGGCTTCGCCGCGCCGGAGTACGCGCTGGGGCCCGTCCACGGACCGGCGCCCGCCCCGGCGGCGGACCTGTTCTCGCTGGGGGCCCTGCTGTTCTTCCTGGCCACGGGCGCCGATCCGACCTTCGCGGCGGCCGAGGCGATCGACGGCCCCCCGGTGGAGCTCCTGGAAGCGGTTCTGGCCGCGGAGGAGCCGCGTAACGCCGCCGCGCGGCTGCTGGGCCCGGCGGTGCGCGGTCTGTGCGCGCAGGACCCGGAGCGGCGCTGGTCCGTCGAGCAGCTCAGGACGCTGCTGGCCGGGCCCGTACCGCCACGGGTCGCCGCCGGTCGCCCGAACTCGGCCCGGCTGGCCGCCCCGTCGCAGGACACGCTGATCGACGACGGCATCGCCCACGTCGTGGGGACCATGGACCGCGGCGGCACGGAACGACTGTGGCCGGGGGCCGGGCCCGAGCAGGGATCCGACGGGTACGCCGTCCAGCGCGGCGCGGCCGGTGTCCTGAGCGTGCTGGTCCGTGCCGCCGACGTCCTCGGCCGGGAGGACCTGCACCCTGTCGTACGGGAGGTCGCCGCGTGGACGGCCGCGCGGCGCGACGCGGTGTCCGCGCTGCCGCCGGGGCTGTACTCCGGCGGGGCAGGCGTCGCCTGGGCGCTGCACGACGCGGCCCGCCATCTGGACGACGCCGAACTCCTCGACCACGCCCAGCGGTTCGCCCTCGCGCTGCCGGTGCGCTGGCCCAACCCCGATGTGTTCCACGGAGTGGCGGGCGTGGGACTGGCCCAGCTGAGGTTCTGGCGGTCGACGGGACGGCAGCGCTTCCTGGACCGGGCCGCCGAATGCGCGGACGCCGTGCTGGCGCAAGCGCGGCGGCACGACCGGGACGGGCTCTTCTGGCAGGTCCCGGCCGACTTCGACTCCGGGCTCGCGGGCGCCGCCCACCTGGGGTACGCGCACGGGGTCGCGGGCATCGGCTCCTTCCTGCTCGCGGCCGCCACCGCCACCGGCCACGACGCGTACCTGGAGGCTTCGCACGCCGCCGCCCGCACCCTGTTCGCCGAGGCCGAGCGCGGACCGTGGGGTGCCCGATGGCGCACCGACCGCGCGCACGAGCCCGGGACCGGCCTGCTGCACCACCTGTGCAGCGGAGCCTCCGGCGTGGGGACGTTCCTGATCCGGTTCTGGCAGGTGACCGGCGACGCGCACGCCCTGGAACTGGCGGAGGCCGCGGCGCTCGCCGCGTACCGGGTCCGCTGGACCTCGGGCACGTCGGTGTGCCACGGGCTCGCCGGGGACGGCGAGTTCCTGCTCGACATGGCACAGGCGGTCGGCGGGCCCTACCACGAGTGGGCCGAGGAACTCGCCGCTTGCCTGTACGTCAAACGCCGCACACGAGCGGGCCTGGCCGTCGTACCTGACGAGACGGGCTCACAGTTCGCCGTCGACTACGGCGTCGGCCTCGCGGGAGTCCTCGCGTTCCTGCTCCGTGTGCGGTACGGCGGCCCGCGCCTGCTGACCGCCGACACCGCGCCGTCCACCCGGGCGGCGCACCCACTGACCGGACGATAGGAGAACACACCATGGAAGCAACCCTCGACGGCCTGCAGATGTTCGTGGCGGAGGAGTCGCCCTCGGCGATCTGCGGCTGGCTCACCGAGGAACGCTGCACCGGCCCGATCAGCTGCTGGAGCTCGACCTACGCCGCGCCCACCGACCAGCCGGCGGCGGTGCGCAACCCCGTCGTCTGACACCTGCGGCGGATCCACCCCCGTTCCTCAACGAGCGGCGTGTCCCGGGCATCTGACGCGCTGTCATGAGCTCATCTGCCCGGGTCGGTGAAGGCGCGACGCATGCGCGTTCGCCGTCCCGGGCTCCTCCGTCCCGGGCTCCTGCGACCCCGGCTCCGCCGCCACCGCGCCGAGCGCGAGGGCCGCGGCCGCGCCGTTGCCCGACATCCGGGCCAGGACCACCGCCCTGCGGTCCGCCTTGGCCGCCTCGTCCTCGCGTCCGGCCCCGCGCAGGCAGCCGGCCAGCTGGGTGAGCGTGGCCGCCCGGTGGTACTGGTCGCCGATCTTGCGGAAGAGCCGGTCGGCGTCGTCGAACGCGCTGATGGCCGGGTCGCGTTGGCCGGTCGTCGCCAGCAGGATGCCCCACGCGGACCGCGCCATGGCCTCACTGAAAACGGAGCCGTTCCCCTGATGGAGTGCGATGGCGGCGCGCAGCACCGTATCCGCTTCGGGGAACTGCCGCGCATGCGTGAGTGCGCTGCCCAGCGTGGTGAGCGTGGTGCCTTCTCCATGGGCGTCCCCGAGGTCCCGGTAGAGCGCCAGGGCGTCGCGCAGCGCGGCGACGGCCGGGTCCAACTGCCCTGCCCGCAGCAGGGATACGCCCAGATTGCGCACGACGACGGCCTCGCCGTCGCGGTCGTGCAGCCGTCGTGCGGCGCGGCGGGCGATCGCGCCGAGCCTGAGGGCGTCCCCGAGCCGGTCTCCCACGTTCATGACGTGGGTCAGCGCACGGGTCATGTCCAGGGCGATCACCGCGCCGAGGTCGTCATCCCCGGCATGGAGCACCGTGGCCACGAGGTGGGGGTACTCGGCGACGAGCCAGTCGATGCCCTGGGCCTGGGGCTGGTGGAGGGCGGGAGCGAACACGCCTCGGTCCAGGGGCGCGGAGGCGGAGTGCGCCCCGGCGAGGTAGTGGAGCCGCAGCAGCGTCCGCACCTGTTCGCGGAGGTCCGGCCCGGCGTGCTGGGCGCCGCGGTGGGCCGCGAACGGGCGGATCGCGGCGGGGAGCCGCCACCTTCGTGGATCGTCGGGATCGCGCTCCACGAGCCGCATCCGTGTCAGGACGTCGAGGCACCCGAGCGCCGTCTCCGTGTCGTCGCGGCACAGCTCCGCCATGCGCCCGTGCAGCCGCAGGTGGTTGCGGTCGGTGGCCAGCGCGGAGAGCTCCTCGATCCTGGCCAGGATCGTGGCGCGGTCGGCGACCGCGAGGATCGAGGCCGCCGCGAGCGACACATCGGGGCCAGGGGCGGCGGCCATCAGGCGGAAGAAACGGGCGTCGTGGGAGCCCAGGTGCCCGGTCGCCTCCTCGATCGCGGTGGTCAGCTCCGGGCTGTCGTCGTCGGCGTGGCGCAAGGCGTGTTCCAGCCCGAGAGCCGACGCTTCCGCGTCGCGTCGGGCGGTACGCGCCGCCTCCAGTTCGGTGCGTGCGGCGTGCTCGCGGTCGGCGTCCCCGGCCTGGCGGAAGGCGGTGACGGCTTCCTCCAGGACGGTGACGGCCTGGTCGAGGCGGCCGGCGGTGACGAGCTGGAGTCCCAGCTCGCGTGCCGAGACTCCCGCCAGGCCCCGGTCGCCGACCTCGCGCGTGGAGGACGACAGGTAGTCGGCGATGAGGGCCTCGTACCGCCCGGCCGCCAGCAGTGCCCGCAGTGCGCCCCGTGCGTGTGTCGCCGTTCTCATGGCCCGGAGTATCTGAGCGCCCAGCCTCGCCTGATCCGGGTCGCCGGACCGGAGGTGAAGCCTGGCGGAGTCGCGGAACGCGGCGATGGCTTCGTCGGCGCGGTCAGGGAGGAGTGCGGTGGCGAGGGTCGCCAGAGCCATGGCTTCGCCCTCGGAGTCGCCCACCGCGTGGCAGAGGGTCGCGGCGGCGCGGAGCGTCGTGACGGCTGCCTGCTGCTGCCCGTCCTCCCGGAGGAGATCTCCGAGGCCGCCGAGCGCGCGGCCTTCCCCGCGGCGGTCCTCCCTCGCACGGCACATCTCCGCCGTGCCGCGGAGCGAGGTGATCGCCCCCGGGAGATCCCCGGCCTCGTGCAGCGCGTCGCCGCGGCTGATCGCCGCTTCGGCTTCGGCGTCGTGGTCGCCGCTGCGCCCAAAGGCCGCCACGGCGTCGGCGAGGACCTCGGCCGCTTCACCGGGACGCCCGGTCTCCCGCAGGGCCGTGCTCAGGTTCACCAGCGCCGCGCCGAGCGAGTGCGGGTCCTCCGCCTCACGCAACAAAGCGACGGCGTCCTGGGCGGCCGCGGCGGCCTCGTCGAACTGATCCGCCGTGATGAGGGCGACGGAGAGGTTGCTGAGCACCATGCCTTCGCCGTGCGCGTCGCCAGCCTCCACCATGGCCTGGCGCGCCTGCCGGTACGGATCGAGGAAGTCCTCGGGCGCCGCGCCACCGCGGTGCAGGGCGTCGCCGAGACCGGCGAGCATGGCGACTCTGAGCCGCGGGTCACCGATTTCGTCACCGATCCGAGCGGACTCCTCGTAGGCGGCCAGCCCTTCGGCGTGGTGCCCGGCGCCCCTCAGCGCGCCGCCGAGGTGGCTGAGGGCGATGCCCTCGCGGTGGCGGTCCCCGACCTGCCGGAAGGGGGCGGCGGCTTCCCGGGCGACGGCGATCGCCTCGTCGTACCGTTTCGCCTCGGCGAGCGCGGCGGCCAGGTTGTTCAGCGCCACGCCCTCCCCGAGCCGGTTGCCACGTGCGCGCTGGATCGTGATGGCCTCACGGCAGGCGTCGACCGCCTCGTCGAACCTGCGCGCCTGCCGGTAGGCGCCGCCCAGCTTGGAGAGGGCCTCGGCCTCTCGGGCCCGGTCGCCGAGCGCGCGGGCGATGGTGAGCGCGTTGGTGGTGAAGGTGATCCAGTCGTCGGTACGGCGGCGGAACTCCAGATACCGCCACATCCCGAGGAACAGGTCGGCTGTCAGCGTCCGGGCGCTCGCGGGCTCGCCGAGGAAGAAAGTGCCGAACGGGGTGAGGTTGGCGTACTCGGTGTCCAGCCACTCCAGCGCCTGCGCGCGATCGCTGAACGGGCTGTCCGCCCGGCGGGTGGCGGTCGGGTCGAGCAGGCGCGTGGCCTCCAGCGCGGTCCTGACGTAGTGCAGCAGCAGGAGCAGGAACGACGCGCGCAGGTCGGCCGGACGGGCGGGGAGCCCGGTGACGTACACGTGGATCAGGTCGTGCATGCCCCACCGGCCGTGCTGCCCATAGGAGGTGCCGGACCGGATGAGGTGCATGCCGCGGAGTTCCTCCAGCCGCCGCCGGGCCGTGCGCACGTCCGTCTGCGCCATGGCGGCCACCGCTTCGGTGGAGATCTCCGGCCCGGCATTGACCGTGAGGAGCCGCAGGACACGGGCCTGTTCGGCGTCGAGCTGCCGGTGGGACAGGTCGAACGCCGCCCGGACCCCCCGTTCGCCCCGGGTGTCCTCCGGGTAGCGCAACTCGTCGAGCCGGGTACTCGCGTCGCGCAGGTCCCCGGCCATCGAGGACAGCGGCCGGGCGGTGTCCTCGGCCAGCAGCGCGGCGACGATGTGCAGCGCCAGGGGCAGTTCGCCGCACAGCCGGGCGATCGCCGCGGCGTCCTCGTACTGCCCGGTGACCCGGGTGTCGGAGCCGTGCCTCAGCAGCAACTCGCGGTCCAGCACTTCCACCGCGGCGCTCCGGCTGAGTTCCTCCAGATCGACGCGCTGCCCGCGGACGCTGCCCAGGGCGTGCCGGGAGGTCACCAGTGCGCGGCCGACGGCCGGGATGAGGGCCTCGGCGATGTCGCCTGACCTGACGTTGTCGATCACGACGAGGATGCGCCGGCCTTCCGCGGCGTAGCGCTCCATGGTCGAGGTGAACAGCCGCGACAGGTCGTCTCCCGTGGGGATGGACTCGGCGGGGATGTCCAGCATGCGCAGCATGGCGTCGAGCGCGGCGTCGACACTCAACGCCTGCTCCGGGTCGTACCCGCGCAGGTCGAGGAAGAGGGTGCCGCCGGGGAACCAGCCCCGCTCCAGTGCCATGTGGGCCGCCTGCACGGCCAGTTCGGTCTTGCCCACCCCGGGAAGACCGGTGACGACGCCGACGGAGGACTGTTCCCCAGCGGCGCCTTCCGGCTCCAGCAGTGCCAGCAGTTCGGCGAGTGCGGACTCGCGGCCCGCGAACACCCGGGATCTGCGCGGAAGTCCGCGCAGCGCGCGCTCAAGGGGAGGCGAGGCGGCGGCACGTGGCCCGGGCGGGACGTCCCGCGTCCCGGTCACGTCGTGGAGGTCGGTCGGTGCGTGGTGGCGGCGCAGTGTCCGGGCGAAGCCGGGCTGCTCCATCAGGACCGCTACGGGAGTGGCCTCCAGGACCTGGGCGGTGTCGGCGACGTCCTTGTCCGTGGCCAGTACCGCGATCAGGAACGGCCCGCTGAACAGAGCGGCGCCCGAACTGCCGGCCCAACCCGAGCCGTTGGCCAGACGGCGGGGCACGATGCCCTCGTCCACGTGCACGGTGATCAGTGCGGACCGGTAGTCGTACAGCGGCTCGAAGTGGCCGCTGATCGGCAGGGAGCCGCGTCGGCTGCTGCCGGGGCGCAGGGTGGCGTCGGGGAAGCCCACTCCCTGGCAGGGCAGGCGCTCGGTGCCGGTGATACGGCCGCACCGCACCGCCCCGGCCGCCGGGGCGCGCCATGCCGGGTCGGTGATACGTAACAGCGCCCCGTCGCGCTCGGGCTCACGCTTGGTGTCGACCGGCGTGGGCGGCCAGCACAACTGCGCGGTGAGCCATACGCTGCGGCCGGTACGGTCGAGCTGCCGCACCTTGACCACGCCGCCCGGCTCGGTGCCGTGCACGACGTGATAGGCGGTCAGCACCAGGTCGTCGGCGATCGCGTAGCCGCTGCCGACGGCGCCCGCGGCGGGGCACCAGATCTCCATCACCCGCGTGACATCCACAGCCGGCCCCCTCGCACCCCCCGGCTACGGCTTACTCGGGCTCTTCGGCCGCGTGCGCGTTGATCTGCGCGTCGTTGCCCTGGTCGTCCACGGGCTGCAGGGTGATCTTGATGCGATGGGTGCTGGTCGCGCCCACCGCCCCCTCGGCCCCGAAGGACCACGGCAGGACGAGCACCCTGGCCTTGACCCCGGCCTCCTTCTTCACCTCGACGGCGAACTCCATCTCCACCGGACCCGTACGGAACTTCAGGGTCTTGCCCTGGCCCTCGTCCATGGCCCGCTGCAACTGCTCCCGTACGGCACTGACGGTGTCGCCCAGTTCGGCCCAGTCATCGGACACGACGTCCCCCCTCGCTCGGCACTGACTCTGCGATACCCACGGGGGAGGCCCGGCGAACTCGGGGGCGCGGGGGGGGGGGACCGGGGGGGCGCCCCCCGCCCGGGGGGGGCGCGGGCCCGGGGGGCCCGCGGGCCGGCCCCGGGGGCGTGGGGGCCGTACGTGAGGAGGCCCCGGGATGATGGCGCTGGCGACTATCGGGTTCTCGTTGGGGGTCATGGCC
>NZ_JBFAXL010000075.1:0-35196 GCF_040680795.1 Streptomyces sp. NPDC051976 | reverse complement strand
GCCGCCCAGGCCGCCCTCTGGCCACACTCGGATGGACGTGATCAACCAGGACTCACGTGCTCAACCGGACAGAAGCGCAACACGCAAAGTCCCTGCCTGCGGACCTCAGCCGGCAACGGGCCTGCCCTCGATCTCCGGACCGGATGCCGGGAAACCGGGGGCGACCGCAGGCGCTTCCCACGTTCACCAAGTGCCGATCGGCCAGGTCGGCGCCCCGCTACTACCCCGGCAGCATCACCACGCCTACGCCGCAGACCTTCAGCGTGGCCTCCCCACCGGCAGTTGGAGACCGGCTTCGGAGTTGACCACCCCTGTCGGAGCGAGCGATCACGCACTGCACCCCGGGCCCATATCCGCCTGATTGGAGCCCGGTGACAAGACTTACGGGCTTTACGCAGGTTCCTCTTCGTACGCCTTCTGGCCTTGCTTGCCGAACCCGACGCGTCTGGCAGTGCCGCACCGTCCCGGCGTTGTCGGGGCTGCTTCCCGCCCTCACCGGCGTTCCCCGGATCAGACTGCCCCCAGCTTCTACCGAGCCGCTGCGACGGCCCGGCGGCGAAGGTCTTCCACCTCCACTCGGTCACACGGCGCCTCGTGGCGCACCCAGCTGTTCTTCCGGCGCACCTGCCCCAACAGACCGCGCACGTAGTCCCGCATATGCCGACGCGGCTCAACCCGCCCGAAGCGCTCGCCCACCCGCAGCAGCAACGACCCCAACTCGGCATCCCACAGACCTACTTCGACATCGCTGTCCGTCTCCATAACCAGTTCAACGCGCCCCGATCGGGTGAGTCACGAACCACCGCTACCCTGACCAGGCGTCAGCAAACTAGACTCCAAAAGAGCCACCTGACCAGGGCATATGGAGAAGTGCAACTGGAGAGCTAGCGGCTGCGCCGGTGCAGGAGCACGTCGGCGGCAGCGGCCAGGACGATGACCGCCCCAGTGACCGACTGCTGGTCGTAGGACTGCAAGCCCAGCAGACTCATTCCCGAGGCGAGGAAGCCCAGGATGAGTGCGCCGATCGCCGTCCTCAGCATCGAGCCTTTACCGCCGAAGAGACTGGTGCCGCCGAGGACGACCGCTCCGATGATGTTGAGCAGCTGCGGCGATCCCATGGTGGCGTTGGCGCCGCCGAGCTGTGCGGTGAGCAGGATTCCGCCGATGCCGGAGAACGCTCCCGCGACCGCGTAGACGCTCCAGGTCACGGCCTTCACATTGATGCCCGTCACCCGGGCGGTGGTGGGGTTGGCCCCGGTCAGGGTGACTTTGCGGCCCCAGACGGTCCGGGTGAGGACCAGTTGGGCCACGACGTACAGCACGATGGCGATGACGGCGATCGTCGGCAGGCCCGCGATGTGGTTGAACGCGATGTTGGTGAACGAGTCCGGCATGCGGGCGTAGGTTGCGCCCTGGCTGGTGAGCAGGGTGATGCCGTTGACGGCGAAGAGGCCGGCCAGGGTAACGACGAACGGCACGACCGTCAGTCCTCCGATCAGGCTCCCCATGATGGCGCCGGAACCGAACCCGACACCGACGCCGGCCAGGACGCCCAACCATACGTTGCCTGTATGCCCCATTACGGCTGCGGCCGTGACGCCGGCCGCTCCGATGACTGAGCCGGCCGACAGGTCAATGCCCGCCGTGAGGATCACGAAGGTTGCCCCGATCGCGGCGACTGCCACGACTGCCGACTGGGTGAGGATGTTCTGCAGGTTACTGCTGCTGAGCAGCCCGTCGGTGGTGACCGACAGAACCGCGATCAGCAGCAGCAGCACGGGCAACATCGCCAGCTCGTTGGTCCAAGTGGGTCGGCGCTGCCACGCCTTCCGCAGTGTGGATCCGCCCAAGGCCGGGGGTTGGCGGTGTAGTCGGGATCCGGTTGGGGCCACGATCGGTTCCTTCGGCTCTTGGCGGGTGAGCCCCTCGCGCGGGTAGTTCGTCACAGCGTCGCCTTCGTCTTGTCGGTTTCGGGGAGCCTGTCGGCCGGCTACGTCAGCTTCCGGCGGGGACGGCGCAACCCCAGACCTTGGCCGTGGTGGTGGCGGCGTTGGTCTGGTTCAGGGGCAGTCCCGCGATGCCGACGGTCTTCTGGGCAAGGCTCTTGCCCTGAGCGAGGGTGTGAGCGGCGTCCACGGACTGCAGGCCGAAGCTGTCGATAAGGGTGGCGATGTCGGCGTCGATGCGCTTGTTGCGGATGGCCGCGCAGCCGTTGGGGTCGCCGTCGATCGTGACGACGGTGACGTGCTTGGGGTCGGGTGCGGGAGCCAGGCGGCTGGCGCTCTTGAGCGCCGACTCGACGGAGGGCCACAGGAAGTCGGAGGGGACGTAGATGGCATTGATGCCAGGGTTCTTCTGCAGAGCGTTGGAGACTCCGTCGAGAGCCTTGGAGGGGTCCCAGTCCGTGGGGACCTGCGCGGCGACCTGGACGTTCGCGTTGCCCTTGAGCGCATCGTTGAACCCGTCACGACGGCCGATGGCGTTCTTGTCGGTCAGGCCTCCGACGAGTTCGAGGACCTTCAGCGGCTTGTTCTGGGCGATGAGCTGCTGCGCTGCAAGCTTGCCGTCGGCGACCGGGTCGCCGGTGATCTGGAAGGCGACGTTGGAGCTGTCGGTCGGGGCGCGGTCGATCGCGATGAAGGGCACCTTCGAGGCTCTGGCGCGGTTGATGGAGGACTGGATCTGATCGGCGTTGACGGCTATGACGATGACCGCGTCGACCTTCTTGGTGTCCAGCAGGTCTTGGATCTGGGAGGACTGCTTGGCAGCGTCGTTGTCCGCGGCGGCGAACTCGACCTTGTCGCCTTGCTGCGCCGCGGCCTTCTTGATCCCGTTCAGTTCGGCCTGGCGGATGGCATTGAGCTGATCGAAGCTCACGCCGATGGTGAGCTTCCGGGCGCCGCCCCCGCTGGACGACGTCGATGACTTGGAGTCGGTGGAGGAGCAGGCGCTGAGGGCGAGGATAGTGGTCAGGGAGGCGGCCAGGGCCAGCTTGGTGGTGCGCACAGTGGTTCTTCTTTCTGGGGATGGCCGCAGGAGCCAGTGGGTTGAACAGATTGAACGGACAAATCGAGGACACTCAGTGGCGTACGGGCCGCGCGGTGCTGGTGCGCAGCCGGGTGAAGAGGGCGGAGAGGGAGCCGCCCTGGAAGCTGGCGGCAAGGACCGCAGCCAGTAGGACTCCGGCACGCACGATGTCGAAGACGTACGGCGAGGTGCCGGTGAGCACCAGCCCGTTTTCGACGAACGTGAGAATGAGGCAGCCCAGGGCCGTTCCCAGGACGCTGCCGCGCCCGCCGAAGAGACTTGTCCCGCCGAGGACGACAGCGGTGATGACGGTCAGTTCGAAGCCCTGGCCGACGGTGGGCTGAACGGCGCCGAGTCGCCCGACCTGGATGAGTGCCGCCACGCCGGCCAGTCCCGCGGCCAGGACATAGACGGCGACCAGTACCCGCCGCACCGGAAGTCCGGCGTCCCGTGCCGCGCTCGGGCTGGATCCGACGGCCTGTACGTAGCGTCCGAAGACGGTACGACGAACCGTCAGTTGGGCCGCCGCCACGACAGCGATCCCGACGAGGATGGGCCACGGGATACCGAGGACGCTGCCGGTGCCGATGCCACGCAGGCGCTCACTCACGATAAGGCTCTGCTGGTGAGTGATGTGGCCGGCGACTCCGCGCCAGATCAACTGGGCGGCGAGGGTGACAATGAGCGCGGGTACTGCAGCGACGGCGACTCCGAGCCCGTTGGCGAGCCCGACCGCGGCTGCGGCGAGCAGCACCATCAGGAAGACCACGGCAGTGGCCGCGTCAGCCAGGAACGCCGCAGTCTCGACGGCACCGCACAAGTACAACGTGGCGCCAACGGACAGATCGATGCCCGCGGTCAGGACGACGAATGTCATTCCCACCGCGGCGATCACCAACGGGGAGCTCTGGATTGCGATATTGCGCAGATTGGAGACGGTCGCGAAACGCGGCGTGCTGAAGGCCAGCGCGGTGAACAGAACAACCGCGACCACGGGAAGGGGATCCCGAGCCAGCGTGCGGCCGATCGGGCCCGCCATACCGGAAAAAGGACGGCGATTCATGTGAGCTTCCCCCCGGTGGCGAGTCGAATGATGTTCTCCTGGGTCGCACGAGGCCTGTCGAGGGTTCCGGCAAGCTGACCGTCGTGCATCACTGCGACGCGGTGGCTGAGGCCCAACAGCTCTTCCATCTCGCTGCTGATCAGCAGGATCGCGGTACCGCGTGCAGCGAGGGCGGTGAGCAGGCGGTACACCTCGGCCTTGGCTCCGACATCGATGCCGCGGGTCGGCTCGTCCATGATCAGTAGCTTCGGCGGCGCGGAGAGCCACCGGCCAATAACGATCTTCTGCTGGTTGCCGCCGGAGAGCGAGCCGCTGACCGCTTCGAGGCCGCCTCGCGCGGTGATCCCGAGATCAGAGGCCAGCCGACCCGCAAGGACACGATCCGCGCGATGATCGAGGAGCCCAGCCCAGCGGCCGGGTCCGCGGGGGTGCAGAGTGCCGATCGCGGCACTGGTCAGGTTCTCGCGGATGGGACGGTCAAGGAACAGCCCCTCATGCCGGCGGTCCTCGGTCACGAATGCCATACCCGCGTCGATGCATCTACGCGGCGTACGAGTCCGCAGCGAGGTATTTCCGAGGCGGACGTGCCCGGAGGAGGGATTCAACCCGAACAGGGCTCGCGCTACCTCGGTACGCCCGGAGCCCATCAGCCCGGCCAAGCCAAGGATCTCGCCCTCGCGGATATCGAGGTCGATATTCCTGACCCGCTTGCCGCCGTCGAGACCCCGCACCTGCAGAACGGTCCGCTCGCCGGCAGGCTGCGCAACGGGATAGCCGTCGGACAATTCTCGTCCAACCATGAGCGACTCGAGGCGCGGGCGGGTGATGAAATCGGCTTGCGTGGTCTCGATGATTTTTCCGTCACGCAAAATAACAATGCGGTTCGCCAAGCGGAAGATCTCGTCGAGGAAGTGGCTGATATAGAGCACCGCGACGTTATCGGCAGCGAGTTGCTCGACGATACTCATCACGTGCCCACGCTCGGCCAGGTTCAGCGACGCGGTGGGCTCGTCGAAGATCACGACGGTGGGGTGTGTCGCGAGCGCTTTGGCGATCTCCACGAGTTGACGTTCGCCGGGCGCCAGATCCTCCACGAGCCTCTGCGGCCCGAAGCTGGCGCCCACCCGATCCAGCAGAGGCTGCACCTCCTGCGCCAGGTGGCGCGGCCGGACCACGAAGCCGCTGTGGTCCCCCAGACGCGAAATGAGGATGTTCTCGGCGACCGTCAGATGCGGGAAGAGGCTCAGCTCCTGGTGAATCGCGGCCAGCCCCAGTTCACGGGCCTGACCGACACCGCCGGTGAGCTGCTGGCCCGCGATGTGGATCTCACCGGCGTCCGGACGGACGATCCCGGCAAGGAGGTTCTTGATCGTCGACTTCCCGGCACCGTTCTCTCCCGCAAGAGCGATGACCTCGCCCGGCTGGACCGAGAAGCTGACGTCACTCACGGCGCGGATGCCGTCATAGATCTTCTCGGCGCCTTGGATCGAAAGCGCCTTTACCGGAGTGGAGCGCTGCGCTGATACAGAGTTCAAGTCCATGGCGCTCACCGCACCCGAGCCCGGCTGGCCGGCTGGCAGAGGCAGGGCCCTCTGCCCTGACCGCCCGGCCCCGGCGGCTCGAGCTTCGTGGGACGGATGGGAGGCATGGTGGAACCTCGTCTCGGGAGAAGTGATCATTTCTTGAGTTTGAACACTAGGAGCACGGTTGAGACAGGTCAACGCTTCAAGTCCAGCGCAATGCGGATTGATTTCATTCGTGTTTCAGATCTTGCCGCGAAGGACGCCGCGCCACTTGCGGACGGCGCTCAGCCGAATGCTCACGAACGTGCGCACCAACGGGAGGCAGTACAGGGAACTGCACGCAGTGTGACCAATCCGTAATCAAGTCGTTGCGGTACGAGAATAGGCGCCGATGTCAGCGCAAACCCAAGGAGCGAGCCGCATGACTCCCATGCACTCGCACGCACGCAACGCCAGTCGCTTAACGTGAATAAAGACACCTAAGACAGGGCTCGGCCAGCTCGGATCACTGAGAGGACATCGGACGGCCATACCTTTTCGAGACCGACCCCAAGGCGGCCCGGAGGAGTTTCCAAAATGGGCCCGAGTGCGACCGAACCGGCCGGGGGCGAGTGCGCTCCAGGTCATGGCAGCAGATCAGCCCCTACTGGCTGATTCGCCCTAATAGTTCGATCTTCACAGTCCCGCGCCGCTGAGCTGTGCTCGGCGTCCTTGGCGTGGAGGGCCTTCACCGAAGCCCCGGCACCCAGGGCACCTTCGGCTACCGCTCGCGAACTGCTGTGCGGAGGCGGCCCGGGTCAGGGCTGGACCGGGCCGCCTCGTCTTCTCCTGCATCCGAGCCACCGACGCGACCGCGTGCGTCATATCCGCCAAATACGCATCACCCGTACGACGTGCGGGTCCTGCCGAGCCGCACGACGACATGATGGAGTGGTAGCTGGGGCAACTTCAGGATCAGGAAGCGGAGTGCAGTTGCTGCCGCTGCCGCCCCAGGTGGTCAATCTCCAGTTCAACCACGTCCCCAGCCTTCAGGTATGGCTGATCCGGCATCCCGAGAGCGACCCCCGCGGGTGTGCCCGTGTTGATGACATCACCCGGGTGCAGAACCATGAACTGACTCAGATACCAGACCAAGTAAGCCACGCCGAAGATCATGTCGGCCGTTGAGCCATCCTGCCGCAACTCACCGTTGACCCAAAGACGTAGGCCCAGATTCTGCGGATCGGAGATCTCGTTCGCAGTGACGATCCACGGGCCAAGCGGATTGAACGTCTCACAGTTCTTTCCCTTGTCCCACTGCCCGCCTCGCTCAAGTTGGAAGGCGCGTTCACTCACGTCGTGACTGATGGTGTAGCCCGCGACGCAGGCCAGAGCGTCTTCGGGGCTGGCGAGGTAGCGAGCTGTCCACCCCATGACCACCGCGAGCTCCACTTCCCAGTCCGTCTTACGCGACGTAGGCGGGATCAGGACACGGTCGTTCGCACCCACGACCGTATCGACGGCCTTGAGGAACACGATGGGCTCATCGGGTGTCGCGAGTCCTGACTCCCGGGCGTGGTCACGGTAGTTCAGACCAATGCAGACGATCTTTCCCACACGCTCCAGCGGCGGCCCCAGTCGATCAATGTGGCGAACCTCCGGCAATGTCGCCAGGGAAAGATCCTCTTCCGTCCACGTCAGCACTTCGGCTGTCACATCCCGTGCTACCGGTGACAGGTCACGCCATACACCGTCCGCCCCGCTCACTATCGGACGCTCGCACCCGGGCCAGCCATGGCGCGCGAATCTCATTATTCTCCGTCTCCCCTACCCTTAATGCTGGTCCGAAAATTCGAACTCGCGCATGTTTTCAATGCTCGCAATGCGCATATGGACTCTGTGCCCGCGGTGGAAAAAAGCGCGTGCGCCCCTGGCGGAGCTCACGAGCACCGGGACACGCGCAGCCCCAGGCAGGGCCTCGGCCCGCGGAACCCGCGGCCGATCCAGGCCGGCGTCCGGGCGCTCCTGGCTACACCACCGCTCCCATCCGCCACGGCACGATCTCCTCGGCGCCGAAGCCGAGCGCCTCGGACTTGCTCTGCACACCTGATGCCATGTCAACCAGGGCCTCGAAAAGCTGGCTTCCCAAGCGGATCTGGTCTTCGCGCGACATGGCAGGACCAGCATCGAAGTCGATGTCACCCCGCATGTGGTCGTACAGGCGGGTGGTTGTGCTGATCTTCATGCAGGGCGTGGGTCGCGACCCGAAGACCGAGCCCCGTCCCGTGGTGAAGGCCAGCAGGTTCGCCCCGCCGGCGACCATGCCTGTCGCTGAGACGGGGTCGTAGCCCGGGGTGTCCATGAAGGTCAGCCCGGGCGCGGTGACTGCCTCGGAATACTCGACCACGCCGTTGAGCGGGCTGGTGCCACCTTTGAGGACGGCGCCGAGCGACTTCTCCCAGATCGTGGTAATCCCGCCTGCCCGATTACCCTTGGACGGGTTGCTGTCCAGTTCCGCACCGTTGCGCGCGGTGTAGCTCTGCCACCAGGTGATCAGCTCGTCGACGCGACGGCCGATCTCGGGCGTCGCGGCCCGCCGCCGAAGCAGGTGTTCCGCACCGTAGATCTCCGGTGTCTCGCCCAGAATCACCTTGCCGCCCGCGGCGACCAGGAGATCGGCGGCCACTCCCAGAGTGGGGTTGGCGGTCAGGCCCGAATAGGCGTCGCTGCCGCCGCATTGCAGGCCGAGCGTCAGCTCGGAAAGCGGGATGGGTTCCCGTCGCAGCGCGACGACTTCCGCGACCATCGCGTCAACGCGTTCGAGTGCGGCGTTGACGGTGGCCGCGGTCCCCCCGAGGTCTTGGATGCCGAGCCTGTCACCGATGGCGTTCGCGCCGAAAACGTTCTCTGGCTGGTTGACCTCGCAGCCCAGGCTGATCGTCAGGACCTTGGCTACGTTGGGGTGCTGAGCATAGCCACGAAGGGTGCGACGAAGGATGTCATCGCCGGCGGTGCCCTCTGCCATGCCGCAGCCCAGATCATGGGTCAGCGCGATGATCCCGTCGAGCCCGGGCACGTCGGCGTATCTGGCGCTCGCACTTTGCGCGATCATGCGCGAGACCGTCGCGGAGCAATTCACCGTGGGCAAGATGGCGATGTAATTGCGCGTCGCGGCTCGGCCGTCGGGCCTGCGGTACCCGAGGAAGTGATCACGCGCCGGAGTGGCTGGCGATGTCCACGCGGGGAGTTCCCCTTGAACCGGTGCGCTGCCCAGGCTGTGTTCGCTGACCCCGATGTTGTGCATGTGTACGTGGGCGCCCGGAAGGATTTCCTCACTCGCGATACCGATCACCTCCCCGTACTTGTGTACGGGTGCTCCCTTGGCGATGTGCCGCACGGCGACTTTGTGACCGGGCGGGATGTCGTCCAGCGCCGCCACCACCCCGTCAGCGGTCTGGACCGGCGCACCCCGGCTCACCTCGGCCTGGACGAGCCCGACCTCGTCCACGCCCTCTCGCGGCACCAGCGGCACCACGGTGCCGGTCGCAGAATCCTCGGTCATCAAAGGCCCATCCCCACCGTCGTAACCCACCCATCCCACCGCTCGGCGGCCACGTCCACGGTGCCTTGCAGAGCCGCACCGGCATGCCTCACCGATCTCCTCTCGGCCTTCTCGGAGACCTCGATCGAATGACGCTCGCCGAGCGTCGTTGGCTCGTTGGCTTCGCCACGTGGATATCGGCCCCCAAGAGCAGAATTACCATAGGGGTCCTGCTGAAATGACCGGAGTCCGGATTCAGAGACCTGGAACTTGATTCTCATACAGGTGAGCGTAGAACGATCAGTGGTGTGCAGCGAAGCGCGAATAACGGAACGGCTCCATCTGGAATGCGAATCAAGGTGGTCCGCGCCAGCCTCAACACCCCCGCCCCGCGATCCATCGCACGGATTCGGGGTCAGGAAGCCGCCCACCCTCACATAAGGACGTCAGGTGTAGAGAGGCGTCACCGGTAACGCTCCGCCTCTGTGACGCCGGTCAAGTGACTGCTGACTGGTCCGCGGTCAGCGAGGAAACTCCGTGACACCAGGGGGCAGCGGCGCTTGCTGCTGGGCCTCGAGAAATGCCTTGACGGCGGCAGTGTCGGCGCGTCGGCGCGTCCAGAACAGGGCGACATCCCGGTGTGCGGTGGCCGAGTCGATGGCGCGCACGGCGAGTCCCTCGGTTCCGGTCGTCTGCAGTGCGAGGCGGTTGATGACGCCAATACCGAAGGCAGCGCGGACGAGCGCGACAAGGGTCGCCGGCTGATCCGTGAGATAGGCGATGTTGGCACGCCCGGAGAGGTCGCCGAGGGCATTGCGCAGGTCGAATCCGCCGCCGGACTCCTCACTCCCCTCTGGATTGCCAACCAGCGGCCGCTTCAGGATGTCGTCCACACTCACGACCCCTTGTTCGGCCAGCGGATCGTCCTCACGCATGACGGCCACTACGTCTTCACGCCATATGGTGCGATGGCAGAGCGTGTTCTCCCGCATCTTCGGCAGCATCGGCCTGAACGCGAGGTCGACGGTGCCGTTCACCACCATCTCCTCCAGCGTGGCGGCAGTTCCCTCGTGCAGGTCGATCGTCACACCCGGATGCGTGGTTTGCAGTTCGCGCAGCACCAAGGTGAGGTAGGCGGAACTCACACTCGGATAGCTGCCGATCCCCACGTGTGCGACGACGTTGTCAAGCGTGCTGCGGGCTGCCTCGACGCCCCGTTGCAGTTCAAGAAGGGCAGCGATGGCATGGCCACGGAAAACCTCCCCCGCTTGCGTGGGCCGTATGGGGCGGACCTTGCGGTCGAAGAGACTGACCCCCAAGGCATTCTCCAGCGCCGCAACATGCGTGCTGACCCGGGATTGCGAGAGGTGCACCACCAAGGTGGCGGCGCCGAAACCACCCGCGTCCGCAACCGCGAGGAAACTCCTGAGCCAGGATGTCTGCAATGACATCGCATCCCGGGGATCCAGGGGAGCGCATTCCTCCGAGGCGTCGATCTCGTCCATGGGCTCCTCAAAAGCTGGGTGTCTGTCCTGCTCAGAGGGGGATGGACTATTCATCGGTTGCCTGTCTTGCCTGTGCCATGGCAACAAGTTCTGACAGGTGCACAACACGTGTGTAGAGGTGAGCACGACGAACCGCGGTGATAAGTTGACGCTGACAGCCTGGGTTCACCACTACCAGATAGTCAAGCTCCAGCTCCGTCAACGCCGCCATTTTCTCCGCGAGTACGCGTCGGCTATCACGTCGCCGGAGGACCGCGTAGGTACCGGCAGCGCCGCAGCAGTCGCCCGCGCCCGGGATCTCAATGTAATTCCCGAGTGCCTCCAGCAGCTCGCGGGGCTCTGCGGAGACCCCCATCCCGTTGCGCAAGTGACAGGAGTCCTGGAGACCGATGCGAGCCGGCCGGCCGTCGACGAGGATCGGCCCGGAGGGAAGGCCACGTTCGAGCAGCGCCTCGGAGTAGTCCACGACCCGGCTCCTACCCGCGACCACAGCCAAATGGGCTGAGCAGCCCCCGGCTGTGGAGACGATTCGGCCGGGGCGGTCAGCGAGCTCGCGTGCCAGCTGCTCGCCGCGAGCCATGTCACCGTTGTGGGCATGCAGCGCGCCGCAGCAGCCCTGGTCCCGGGGAACCTGCACGCCAGGCAGGGTGCTGGCGGCCGCCTTGCTCACGCCGGGGAACAGAGCGCGTTCGAAGCAGCCGAGCATCAGCGTGTCGCCACCTTCCGGAGCCGTGTCCGGAGCGGTGAACCTGGCGTGGCGGCGCACTCTCCCCAGGAGGCGAATGAGCCGGGTGCGGGCTGCGACGAGCAGAAGTGGTCGGACGCGCAGCGGTAGGCGCCTCCCCTTCCACTGGGCGTCGCGCAGTTCCTCCAGCAGTTGGCCGTAGGGGACGCCGGCAGGACAGACCGGCTCGCAGGCGCGACAGCCCAGGCAGAAGGAGCCCTGCTCACGGGCAGCAGCGTCGAAGACATCGACTGTGCCGTCGTCGATGGCCCGCATCAGCGCGATGCGCCCACGCGGTGAGGACGCCTCGTCTCCTGTTAGCTTGTACGTCGGGCATGCGGGCAAGCAGAACCCGCACGAAATACAGGTGCCCAGGGCCTTGGGGTCGAAGGTGCTCTCGGCGGTCATGATCCAAGCTTTCCGGGATTGAGGATGCCTGCGGGGTCGAAGGCGTGCTTGATTCGCGCCAACAACGGGATATGTACGGGACCGAGCTGTGCGGCAAGGTAGGGCAGTTTTGCCGCACCGACGCCGTGTTCACCGGTGATGGTCCCGCCCAGTTCCACGGCAGTGGCGAAGATGTCGTCGAAGGCAGCCGCGACGCGAGCACGTGCCTGGGGGTCGGAGGGATCGAAGCATCCAGTCGGGTGCGCGTTTCCGTCGCCAGCGTGGCCGAAGGTCGCGATGGTCACGCCGTGCTTGTCAGCGATGGCGTCGATACGGCGCACCAGTTCGGGCAGCCGGGAGCGGGGAACTCCGACGTCCTCCAGCATGGTCGCGCCGCCCAGCCGGGACAACGCGGGCAGCGCGCATCGGCGGGCGGCAAGCAGCGCCTCAGACTCTGTCACCGCGGTGGCGACCTGAACTGACATAGCGTCGTGCTCTCGCATGGAGTCGGCCATTGCCGAGACCGTTCGGGACACCTCGGCCGGGCTGCCGTCGTCGCCGAAGAGCAGCATCGCGCCTGCATCCATGTTGAGGCCCAGCCGAGCGTATGACTCGACGGAGCGGATACACCGCGCGTCGAGGAACTCCAAGGTGGCTGGCAGAATACCCGCTGCGATCACACCACGCACCGCGTCACTCGCCGCCTCCAAGTCCGCGAAGTACGCGATCCCGGTAGTGCTCACCGCGGGCGCAGGGCGAAGAGCGAGCGTCAATTCGGTGAGCACCGCCAGGGTGCCTTCGGAACCGGTGAGCAAGTGGACAAGGTCGTAACCGGCGACGTCCTTGAGCAGGCGGCCGCCCGCCCGGATGACCTCGCCGTCGGAGAGGACTGCCTGCACGCCCAGTACGTAGCCGCTGGTATTGCCGTACTTCAACCCATGGAGACCGCCCGCGTTGGTGGCGACGTTCCCTCCGAGTGTGGACACCCTCTGACTGCCGGGGTCTGGTGGATAGTGCAGCCCGTGCTCGCGGACGTCACGTGCCAGTGTCTGGGTGGTGACACCCGGTTCGACTACCGCTGTCAGATCGACGGGATCGATCGAGATGACGCGGTTCATGCGGGTGAGGGCAAGGACGATGCCGCCCTGTGTCGGGACGGCTCCGGCGGCCAGGCTACTTCCGGCGCCGCGGGGCACCACAGGGATGTGGCGCTCGCTGGCCCACCGCAGGATGCGCGACACCTCTTCGGTGCTGGCCGGCCGCACGACCGCAGTGGGTTCGCCCGAGAAGCCGAACGTGGCATCGGTCCGGTACGCAACGAGTGCCGCTGGGCGGGTTTCGACATGGGACGGCCCGACGATCTTGCCCAGGTCAGTGCCCATCGCGCGGACGCCGATAGCTGTCGGGACACTCATGCCGCGGTCATCCCCCCGTCGAGGATGAGAGCGGCACCGTTGATGAACCGGCCGTCCGGCCCCGCGACGAACGCGACCATGGCTGCGACTTCGTCCGGCGAACCCATTCGGCCGTCGAGTTGTCTGGCGGCCATCGCCTGTCGGGCTGCCACCGGGTCGGGCGCGGACGCCAGTATCTTCCCTATCCACTCGGTCTCCACGGTTCCCGGGCAGATCGCCACACAGCGGATGCCCTCGTGGGCGTGGTCCACGGCAACCGCCCGGGTCAGGCCGACCAACCCGGCCTTGGACGCGCAGTACGCGGCGCGGCGGGCCAGCCCGATCTGGCCTGCCACCGAGGCGATATTGATGATCACGCCTTTGCCGCGGTCGAGCATCAGCGGCAGAGTTGCCCGCGAAGTCAGAAACGGGCCCGTGAGGTTCACCGCCAGGACGCGATTCCAGTCATCATCGCTCGTCTCGAGCACGTTCGCGTTCAGCCCGATGCCGGCCACGTTCACCAGCACCTCCGGGGTGCCGACGCTCACGGCGATTTCCCGGGTCACCGCGCCCACAGCCAGCGGTTCGATGAGGTTGACCGGGAAGCCGAACGCCTTCCCCCCGGCCTGCCGGATCCGGTTCCCGGTTTCGTTCAGCCCGGCGCCATCGAGATCCATCATGGCGACGTCATAGCCATCGCCGGCAAGGCGCTCGGCTACCGCCCGGCCGATACCGGAGGCGGCGCCAGTGACTACCGCAACAGTGCTCATGAGTACTCCGCCCCGGGAAGCGATCCGTCCATGGCGTATCCGCCGTCCACGTCCAAGCAAGCGCCGGTGGTATAGCGCGCCTCGTCAGAAGCGAGGTAGCAAAGCGCTGACGCCACCCACTCCGGCGGCGCGATTTCCCCCAGTGGGATCTTGGCTTTCAGGGAGCGGACGATATCGGGTGTGTAGATGGGGTCGCTCATTTGGCTGTAGGTCGCACCCGGCCGGACGCAGTTCACGGTGATGCCGTGCGGCGCCAACTCCGAGGCCATGGTGCGGGTCATTGCCTCCAGCCCGCCCTTGGTCGCGGTATAAGGCGCTGCATTCGGCTCGGAGACCACCGCGTGGACCGAGGAGACATTGACGATACGGCCACGTGTGCCGGTGTCCACCATGATGCGGGCGACCGCCTGGCTTAGAAAGAAGACCCCGCTGAGGTTCACCGCGATGACACGGTCCCAGTCTGCCCGGGTCACCTCCAGGAAGGGCGCGATACGAAGAATGCCGGCGACATTGGCCAAGACGTCGATCCGCTGGAAGTACTCTTGCAAAAAGGCCCGCAGATGCAACACCGCGTCCGGATCGGCGACATCGAGACAGACCTGGTGCAGGCGATTCTGATACTTCTCGGGATATGACTCGTCGTGTTCCAGGTCGACTGCGACCACGGTGGCGCCTTCATCGAGCAGCCGGATCGCCGTCGCCCGGCCGATGCCGGAAGCGGCTCCGGTGACGACTGCCACCTTGCCGGTGAATCTCATTGCGCAGCCTCTCGTACGAAGCGGAAGGGGGTAGACGGCCTACCCGGGGTATCGGCGGATCGCTGCAGCACCGCGCCGGAGAGGGGCCACTCGGCCAACTGTTCCCCGGTGAGATCGATGGACGCCGAGGTGACATACATCGTGCGCAGGTCGTCCCCGCCGAATGCAATACTCGTCGGGCGCAGGACCGGTACGGGGACGACCTCGGCCACGGCACCATCAGGGGTGAAACGGATCAGTTGGGCACCGTCCCAGAACGCGCACCACACGTCACCCGCGGAGTCGACCCGCAGCCCGTCGGGGATGCCCGAGAGCGACGAGGTATCGGCGAATACGCGACGATCGACTGCTGCCCCGGACTCGACGTCGAAGGCGTACCGATAGATGACATCTGCGCGGGAGTCCACGAAATACATCCAGCGCCCATCCGGCGACCAATCCATACCGTTGGAACAATAGAAACCCTCGTCCACCACCGTGTACGTGCCGTCGTGGTCGAGTCGGTAGAGCCGACCGTCCGGACCGGTCTCGCTGTCTTCCAGCGAACCGGTCCAGAACCGACCCGCGGGATCCACCGACCCATCGTTGAAACGACAGGCCGGTCGGTCCACTTCGGGGTCGGCCAAGAAGGTCCGACGGCCATTCCGGACGTCCAGCAAGTGCCAACCGGTACGCATGCCAACGACAAGCACGTGCGGGTCGTCGGTCAGGCCGAGGCAGCCGACCTGGGCCTCAACATCGATTTTGGCCGGCTCCTCGGCTTCGGCGGCTTGCGCCATGACACTTCCGCTGACTATGTCCACCCAATAGAGGGTGCCGGTCCGCTGATCCCATACAGGCCCCTCGCCGAGCGTGGCACGTCCGCCCCAGAACACAGTTGTCAACTACGGCTCCAATCTGGCATTGCACCACGCCACTCGGAGTCAAGGTCCGTGAGCTGGTGCCATGCCACCGACGATAGAGGGGCCTGTGCCGCACAGTGAAGCGCGAGTAACAGAACGGAACCATCCGCGTCGCGGATAGCCGCTGATAGGAGCGCTTCCGGAGCCGATGACACTTCAGCGTCAGACGTCACGCACAGTTACGCATGGCATGCGGCGAGTGGCGCCGAACTGCCAGCGCAATTTTTCACGCCTTTGGCCCTGACCGTCCCGGGCAGCTAGCCGCGCTGGAGGCTGAGAGCGGCGTTGCGCTCGCTCGTATACCGGCGGGCGTTGTCCAGGCACGGCAGCCCGCGAGACGAACTCCTCGGCGAGACTGCGATCGGCGGATTCGAACCGGTCCCCGATGCCGTGGCCCTGTACGAGTCCACACCTGGGGCGGCCCACAAGAGCATCGCCGCTGACCTGGGCATCAACCGGACGACCTTGCGTGAGTGGGTGCTGCGGGAACGCGAACGCCGTGGCGTCACCGGCTGTCGAAGCCGGCCGCCCACCGCTGGGAGGTGGTGTCGTCCGCTGATCCGGAAGAGCGGGTCCGGCAGATGGAGGCTCGGGTAGCCGTGCTCGAGGCGAGCGGGCGCAAGCTCGCCACCGACCGGGATCCTCCGCAAGGCGGCCAAGCATTTCGCCGGAGAGACGAAGTGGTGATCAGTTCCAGTTCGTTGACGACCACCGGGACACCTACGAGGTGAAGCGGCTCTGCGAGGTCCTGGACGTGAACCGGTCCAGCTACTACAAATGGCTCGCCGGCGCCAAGCCCCGAGCCGCCCGGCAGCATGAGGACCAGATCCTGGCCGAGGAGATCCGGAAGGTCCACGGCGAGTCCGGCGGCGCCTACGGCTCCCCGCGCACTCACGGCCGAGCTCCGCGAGAAGGGACGGCGGGTCAACGAAGAACGGGGCGCCCGCGTCATGCGGACGTTCTCCATCACCGGCATCCGCCTGCACGGACGCGTGCGCACCGCCGTCCCGGACCCGGGCACCTCGCCGGTTCCGGACCTGTTCCAGCGGGACTTCACCGCCACCGAACCCGGACGCAAATACATGGGCGACATCACGTATCTCCAGCTCACAGGCGAGGAGTTCCTCTATCTCCCGACCGTGCTGACTGCTTCAGCCGCAAGGTCGTCGGCTGGTCGATGTCCGACCACATGCGCACCACTCTGATCACCGACCCGCTGCGGATGGCAGCCCCGACCCGAGGCGGCCTGGACGGCGCTGCGTTCCACTCCGACCACGGGCCCAATACGGCTCCCGCGCCTTCGCCGGCCTCTGCGACCAATTCGGGGTCACCCGGTCGTCAGCGGCGACAACGCGGCCTGCCAAAGCTTCCACGCGTCCCTGAAACGCGAGACCCTCCAAGGGATCCATGCCTACGGCGACGCCGACACCTGCCGCCGGACCGTCTTCGCCTGGCTGACCCCCTACAACACCCGCCGCAGTCACTCCGCCAACGGCTACCTCAGCCCCAACGCGTACCGCGTGCCCACCTTCACGGGGGAAGGCCCGAGCGCCTGATCGAGGTGACAACCCCGCAGGGGTGGATGGTCGATGATGTTTCCTCCCCCGAGTGTGGTACCGCCTCGCCGGGGGTTAGCCCAGCAGAAGCGAACTGCCAAGTCGCAGTCAGTGTCCACGCAGCCACAGACACCGCCTCGTGTGCGTTGCTCACCGCCCTGGTCGAATGGCCGGCGACCAGCTGGCACTTCCACCGACTACTGGCTGACCAGCCTGCCCGCCACCACCCCAGTCCATGCCCTTGTGCGACTGGCCAAGATGTGTGGCGGATCGAACGCGACTTCCGCGAACTCAAACACGCCCTGAGTCGGCAGCACCTGAACATTGTTCAAAGTCCAGGGCTCAAGAGCAGCAGAAGGTGTTCTCTGAGTCACCGCACGGCCCAGCGGCGTGGTTGCCGTTGGGCCGTGACTCGATGAGCGGTTGGCCTACTGGTCGATGTATGCGACGTTGATGAGAGTGTCAGCGGTGTCATGTTTCAGGGTGACAGTGGCCCCGGCCGGGATGGATACGCTGACTGTCTTGGTGGTGAAGTTGCCCCAGTCGCCAGTTGATGCGAAGGCGACGGCGGGCTGCTTGATGCCGTTGACGTACAAGCTGAAGGTTCCGGCAGATGCGGTGGCGTAGCCGATGGCCAGGTGGCTGGAGGCATGAGCGGCGATGAACGTGACGCCGTCGCCGACGTTCGCCGTGTACCCGACGTCGATGCCGTCGCTGGCCCCGCCGCGGATCTCGTACTTGGCTCCGCCGAGGAGGCTGCCGTATTCCGCTTGCTGGGGCTCCTGGATGTAGTCGACGTTGATGATCGTGTCGCCGCTGTCGTGCTGCAGGGTGACGGTGGCCCCTGGCGGGATCGTGACGGGGATGGTGAGTTCGGTGAAGGTGTTCCAGTCGCCGGTTGCCGGGAAGGTGACGGCCCGGTTCTTGGTGCCGTTGATGTACAGGCTAAACGTGCCGGTCGAGGCAGCGGCGTAGTCGACGTCCAGCACGCCGGAGGCGTTCAGGTTCGGGAACGACACGCCGTCGCCGACGTTGACCATGTAACCGACGTTCTGCCCGCCCCAGGCGTTACCGTGCGACTCCAGCTTCGCTCCGCCTTGCAGCTTGCCCACGGTGGCGCCCTGACGGGCGGTCATGGGTCCACGCTGCTGGATGTAGTCGACGTTGATGATCGTGTCGCCGCTGTCGTGCTGGAGGGTGACGGTGGCCCCGGCAGGGATGGCGGCGTATACGGTTTTCGTCGCGAAGGTGTTCCAGTCGCCGGTTGCCGGGAAGGTGACGGCCTGGCTCTTGGTGCCGTTGATGTACAGGCTAAACGTGCCGGTCGAGGCAGCGGCGTAGTCGACGTCCAGCACGCTGGAGGCGCTGAGGTTCGGGAACGACACGCCGTCGCCGACGTTGACCATGTAGCCCACGTTCTGCCCGTCCCAGGCGTTACCGTGCGGCTCCAGCTTCGCTCCGCCTTGCAGCACCCCGAGGCTGGCTGCCTGCCGCTGCGGCAGGTTATCCCAGCCCTCACCCCATGCGTACTTCAGGCGGTCGATACCGCTGGCGTTCGGTACCCAGAACGGCAGGTCGTTCGGGCTGCTCGGGTTGTTGCGCATGATGTTGAGATTGTCGTACGCGCCTACGCTGTCAGTCGTCGTGTTTCGGCCGCCGATGCCGTGGCACCAGATGGCGCCCAGGTTGTCCTTGCGGATGGTATCCGTGATGGCGCGGAGGTACACGACGCTCGGATCGGTGCTGTTCGGGTCGTTGTAGTTCAGGCCGCTGTCCATCTGCGCGCCGAACTCCTCCACGACGGTCCGCGATCCGCAGGTGCCTTTGTTGGTCTCGATCTCGTTGACCCACCAGTCATAAGAGTGCGCCTGGGAATCGGTGATCGCGTATCGATGCATGGAGACGTAGGTCCCAGCCAGACGTGAGTCAAGGCAGATCGGCGCCACGTTCTCCGAGGGGAAGGCGTAGGCCGGAATGAAGATCCGACTCCTCGGGATGCCCTTACTATCCGGGATCGTGAGGAACGCAGCCATGGCGTTGGTGAGGTCGGTGACGCTGTAGCCCATGGGTTCGTTCATCGGATCGAAATAGACCTTGGGGTTGTTCGCGTATGCCGTGGTGACGACGTTCCACATCGTGTTGAAATGGGCCTGGTTGGGAATGACGGCCGTCGGGGTTTCCGTCCAGTAGGACACGATCACGTTGACGCCCTGGGCGGTCGCGGCATCTATGATGCCCCTGTAGGTGTTCCACCACGCGTCGGTCGCGGTGTTGTAATTGATCGGGATCCGGATGGTGTTGGCGCCGAGGCTCTGGAACTGTGCCACGATGGCAGCGGTCTTGGGCTTGACGCTGTCATAGGTGTCGGTGGTGCTGAGCCCGTCGAGCAGCAGGTCGCACGAGCAGAAGTTGTCGTTGAGATACGACCACTGCGACCACACCACACCGTGGAACTGACCGCCGTTCAGCGCCGTTTCGGCGGCAGCCGGTGTCGCGGCCTTCATGGCGCTGAATGGCAAGATCGCCAACATTGCGAGCGCGACGGCTACTGCGTACCGGATGAAACGGGTAGCGATGGACTCCGGTCTCGTAGGGGGGTGCCCGGATCGGATGAGCTTGGTCATGCTGTTCTCCATCTGGTGATGAACGACGGGGGAAGTTACGATCAAGCCCGCCTCCAACGGCTGGCACAGTGAATAGTCACCAGGGATAAGCGCGCGGGGTTACTCGCCCATGATGCGCTTACGTGGGCAGCCGAATCCGCCACCCTGCAAGATCTAAGAACCGTGCCGACTTCCCCGCCCTCCGGCGGACCCGCCCGAGTTAAGGGACACTGTAACGTCCATGTTTCGGATCTTCCAGATCGCTTTCCGGATGGATGCCATCCGTAGTCCAAATCGAGGGCGCCCACCATCATTCGCGAGACGGATTGGATGGATCGGATCCGATATATGCGATCGACCAGTACTCCAGTCGCACTTCCTGATCTGACGGGGCGATGGGTGGTGTACGGGGGCGCGGTAACTCCGTTGCAGCACCACCCGTGTCACTGACATCGTCAAGGCCGTCCTGGCCTTGCACCTCGCCACGACAGCCTGAGGGCGGTGCGGGTTGAGGGACCAAAAACAGCACCACCGGCAATCGACAGCAAGGACCCACTCACCGTGGCAGACGCCAGAGTCACCTACGACAAGACTGTGGACGCAGCGTACGTGTACCCAACCGAACCGCACGCCCGCGTGAAGTCCGCGCGCATGTATCCCTGCGACCCTGTGGGCGGGTTGACGCGACGATCAACCTCGACTTCGACGAGCAGGCAGGGCGGTTGCAAGTTCCGGGGTCGTACGGCTGGTCGGGCTGTGACCGGTTGGGGCGCATAGCAGAGCAGGCACGGGCTTCGTGATCATTGTGGTGTCTAAGCCTGATGATCATGAGGTGGCCCGTGCCTGCTGCTGCATCCTCTCCCATCCCTGCCGTGCTGGTGAAACTGGGGCCGCTGGACACCGGCCGGATCGCCGGCCTGCGCCCGTACTTCGACTCGGTGCCCGACCCGCGCCCGCCGGGGCTGGTGGTACTCACTCACGGCGATCCTGCTGGTGTGCGCGTGCGCGGTCGGCCGTCTCGGGAGCGAGGAGCATCGATGAACTCGCCGAGTGGGGCCAGCGTGCCTCGAACGCATTCCTGACAATAATCGGGATCCGGCGCCACCTGCTCAGATGACGGCGCGCTCCGGCGTCGACCACGATCGGCAGTGTGCTGGGGGCTGTTGACGGTGACGCCCTGGATCGGGCGGTCGGCGCCTACCTGGCCGACCGGCACCGCGCCACCACCGAAGCCGCCCGGGCCACATCTCGCCCACCGCGAACCAGCACGACGCGAAAGCCGCGGTCGAACTCGCCCCGCGCGAAGCCGAGGCGCTGGCGCGCAGACCACCGGTGGACGTCGCCCCGCCCGACGCGGACCGGAACGTGCAGCCGTTGATCACGATCGTGACCGACAACGGCGGCCCGCTCCGGCCGTTCCGCTTCGAGGCGTTCATCGCCACCCGTCCCGAGCTGCGGCACGTCCGTACCCGGGTCCGCACCCCGGGCCAGAGCGGCTCACGCGAACGCGGCTTCGGCTCCCTGAAGTACGAGAAACTGTTCCTCGAGGAGATCCCCGACGCCCTCGACCTCGTGAGGCACGCCGAGGACTACCGGCGCGACTACAACACCGTCCGCCCCCACGAGACACTCGCCTGGAACCGCCCCAACGACGTCCACATCGACGACGCCGCCCCCTCCTCACCAACTTTCAGGAACCGGAAAACCTGCCAGTTACTTGACGTGGGACACGAAGAAGCTAATACGAAGACCGAGCGGTCCCAATTCAACAGGGAACGGGGATGGCTGGAGCCAAGCAGCCGCGTGGAGCTGGGTGGCTCAGCGGATGGAGGAGCCGATACCCAGACCGCCATCGACATCGAGGACCACGCCAGTGACGTAGGCGGCGGCAGGCGAACAGAGGAAGGCCGCCGCCTCAGCGATGTCAGCAGGCGCGCCGGTGTGCCCAAGCGGGACCTTGGAGACGAGCTTGTCGCGCGCGGGGCCGTTCATCGAGGCCAGCATCGGCGTCTCGATCAAGCCGGGCGCAATGGCGTTGGCGGTGATGCCGTGGCGAGCTCCCTCGAGAGCGATAGTGCGGGTGAGTCCGACGATTCCGGCCTTGGCCGCGGCGTAGTTCGCCTGTCCGAAGTTTCCTCGCCAGCTCATCGAGGAAAGGGACAGGATCCGGCCGTAGCTTCGCTGCTGCATGGCAGGAAGCACGGCACGGAGACAGAAGAAGCTGGCCGAGAGGTTGGTGTCCAGCACAGCGTGCCAGTCAGCGTCGTTCATGTCGGTCGCGCGGTTGTCGCGGATGATCCCGGCATTGTTGACCAGGACATCGATTCGGCCCCGGTCGGCGAAGACCTGCCCGATCCAGTCGTCCACTTCAGCGGAGCAGCTCACGTCGAGCTGTCGAGCCTCGGCTACGACCCCATGTTTGTCTCTCAGTTCCGCAGCGAGCTCTGCGCCTGCGGCAGCGTTGATCTCGCCGATTGCTATCGAGGCGCCTTCAGCCGCAAAGCGGTGAGCCATCGCATATCCCAGCCCCCGTCCTGCCCCCGTGACGACGACAGTCTGTCCGACATAGCGATTCATGCGGTGCCCTTCGTGTGATTAGCCATCAGCCTGTGGTCCGGCGGGACAAGAAGCGGCGCAGCTCGGTGGGGATGTCATGGGCGGACCAGTGGCGGTCGAACTGGTCGAGCTCAAGTTTCAGGCCTGCTTCGACCGTGGGAATCTCGTCGAGATCAGCTAGCAGGAGTTTGAAGGTCGCCTGCGCGGAGTTCCCAGCGGCGGCGAGAGTTTCGGCGACCCGAAGGCCGGCATCGCTCCCGCGGCCGGACTCGACAACCTCGTGCAACCAACCTGTCCTGACGAACCGCTCGGCGGGCAGCAGCTCGCCGGTCAGGCCCAGCCATCGGCCCAGCGGGTCGCCGAACTTGCGGCGCATCCGGACAGCGGACCCGGCGCCGGGGACAAGTTGATTGCGAATGTGCCCGTCGCCGATCAGAGTGCCGGCCTCGGCAAGAACCACATCGCATGCCAGGGCGATCTCCAGGCCGCCGGCGACAGCATGGCCGTGCAGCACGGCGACGATCGGAAGCGGGCTTCGTTCTATACGGCGGGTCAGATTGGATACGGTGCGCAAAAACGGCACAGGGGACTCGCCCGCCACGGAGAACTCGAGAAGGTGCCGCAGGTCGGCTCCCGCGCAGAAACTCGGCCCCGCCCCTGTGATCAACACCGCCCGGGTTGCGGGGTCGTCCTCGGCGTCCGTCAGGGCTGCCGTCAGCGAATCTACGAGAGCGGCGTTGAGCGCATTACGCCGACTAGGGCGGTTGAGCACCAGTCGGCGAATCGCGCCGAGCTGCTCCATCTGTAGGACCGTCGCTGACGACTCGGCCGGGGCATTCCTCATTGCGTGACCTCTGCGGTCCTGTCCAGACTACGGCGTAGCTGCGCACGCTGGATCTTGCCACTGGGGGTCTTCGGCAGGGACGCCACGATGTGGACCCGGCGTGGGTAGGCGTGGGCGGCGTAGTGCTGCCGCACGTGATCCTGCAACTCCTCGACCAAGTCCCCGGACGCCTCGATGCCCGCTCGCAGCACGACGAATGCCTCGATGACCTCGCCGCGGACTTCGTCCGCGGCGGCAACGACCGCGCACTCGGTCACCGCGGGGTGTCGCACGAGGACTGACTCGACATCGAAGGGGCCGATGCGGTAGCCAGCCATGATAATCACGTCGTCATCTCGAGAGGAGAAGCGCAGCGTGCCGTCGGCGTTGCGGGTAGCGAGGTCCCCGGAGAGGTAATAGCGGCCGTCCGGGGTGAACCGGTCGGTTGTTTCCCGTCCCCCGTAGCCAGTGAAGGTCATGAGCGGGCTGGCTTTCACGTCGACGGCGAGCAGCCCGGGCTCACCGATCTCCGCCTCGACGCTGGAGCCCTCCTTCAACACGGTGACCGACCAGCCAGGCAAGGGCACGCCCATCGCCTGTGGGACCACCGGGACCTCGAGGTCCGGATGGTGGGGAAATCCGACCGTCATGCCGACCTCGGTCTGTCCGTAGTGGTCGTGCACCTTCAGCCCCAGGGCCGGACCGGCCCACTCGTTGACCTCGGCAGTCAGCGGCTCCCCCGCGCTGGACAGCCGCTGCAGGCACAGACCCTCCGGCACCGGAACGCCGCTGGTGCGCAGCGAACGGAACACCGTCGGCGCTGCGGCGTAGTCGGTGACTCCGAGAGTAGCGAGCGCCTTCCACGTCGCCGACACATCGAAGCCGCCAAGCTGCAACACACTACGCAGGCCCGACGCCATCGGTGCCACCACGGCCGAGTACAACCCGTAGGCCCACCCCGGATCAGCCCCACACCAATAGACCGAGTCCCCCCGCACCCCGAGCACGAGCTGCAGGTACGATTGCCAACCCGCCACGTACCGGAGGGGGTGTATGACATCTTTGGGCGCACCAGTGGTACCGGAGGTGAACATGTGGACGAACGCGCCATCACCTCCGACCGCGGTGCTGCTCCTGACAGGTTGGGCGGTCGCGAGCCGGGCCGCGAGCCCGTCCTGTTCCTCGGATCCTGCCACTAGCGGAACCCACTGGCCGTCCGGCACCTTCGCCGCCTGGCCCGCGTCGGCCACGACGACTTTCACGCCCGCGCCAGACAGTCGGGATGACACAGCCTCGGGTGCAAAAGCGGTGAACAGCGGAACGTAGACTGCTCCGACGCGCCAGGTTCCCAGCAACACCGTCACTAGGTCGACGCTCTTGCCCATCAACGTGGCAACCCGATCGCCGCGGCCCACCCCGAGCGTAGCGAGGAGCCCGGCGAACCGCTGAGACCGCTCGCGCAGTGCGCCGAAAGTCAGGTCCTGGGTCGAGCCGTCCGGTTCAACGAACGTAAATGCCACCGCGTGGCTGGGGTGGCGGTCGCACAGCAGCCATGCCGGATCGGCGTCAGGCGCCGAGAAGACTCTTGCCACCTCGCTGACCTGGGCGTTGACCGCAGTTGGCTCCGGAGCCATAAGAATCCTCCGCTGAGTACGCAATTGACTATCCTGGTTCTGTCCAGGTCGTTGGGACCCGATCGCCTCGCCAGCCTCGCGCTGCGCCGTTAGGCGGCGAGCCGAGCGCCACGAGGCGACTCGGCTCGCCGTTCAGCTAAGCGAGGCTCGCGCTCACCCCACGATCGCGGGGCGACGGTGGCCCCAAGGGGCTGCCTCTTCGAAGCGCGCGGCGAGTCGGAGTACGTCCGTCTCACGGAATCGTCGCCCAACGATCTGCATGCCGACCGGGAGATCCCCGGCCGTGAAGCCGACGGGAACGTTGGCAGTGGGGTGCATCGAAAGGTTGAACGGCCACGTCAGGACCCAGCCGAGCCAGGTGTCGACGTGCTTGCCGGCGACAACATCTGGGCCTGCTGACATGTGGTCAACAGGAGGAACCGGTACGGCGATCGTCGGGCAGACGATGTAGTCGTACCTGTCAAGCACGCTTTGAACCTGGTTGTACCACCGGCTGCGGGCGATATCCATGCGGATGTAATCCGCGGCACTCCGCTCGTTGCCGACCTTGAAGAAGTCCAGGACCTGCCGTGTCATCTTGGGCCGGAGCTCAGGAGTTGCGTACCTCTCGAACAGGGCCGTCGACAACGAGGCCCACTTGACGAGTTCTGCCTCGTAGACGTCCTCTGTCAGGTTGAGTTGAACCTCCTCAACCTTGCAGCCGATGTCACCGAGCGTCCTGACACCATTTTCCACGTTCGCTCGAACCTCCGGATCCACGGCCCATCCGAGATCCGGCGAATACGCGACCTTCGCGCCCTTGACCGCGCCTCCCAGGGCCCCGAACCAGTCTTCGCCGGTTTCAGGTAGCGAGAGCGCGTCCCGCGCGTCCGGCCCAGACCACACCGACATCAGAAGAGCCGCGTCGCGCACTGACCACGTGATGGGGCCGAAGTTCAGCAGACTCTCCCAGTGCGTTTCGAGAATGCCGGAGGGGATGCGGCCGAACTGCGGCTTCAGGCCGAAGGTTCCACAGCAAGAGGACGGAATGCGGATCGATCCGCCGCCATCGGTCCCCTCGGCGATCGGCGTCATGGCTGCCGCTACAGCGGCAGCCGAACCACCGGACGAGCCGCCTGAAGTGTGCGCCAGGTTCCAGGGGTTGTGCGTCGGGCCGTACACGAGGTTGTTCGTGAACGGGGAGTGCGCGAACTCCGGGGAATTCGTGCGACCGATCTGGATGGCACCGGCACGCTCGCTTCTCTCAACGATGACGGCGTCATAGTCGGGGACGTGCCCCTTGAACGTCCAAGATCCGAGGGACATCTCGATCCCCCTCGTAGGGGTGATGTCCTTGATGCCGATGGGAACGCCGTGTAGGGGCCCCAGTTCCTGGCCGGAAGTGACCGCGCGCTCCGCCTCAGCGGCCTGCTCGCGCGCCCGCTCGTGCAGTACGGCGCAGTATGCGTTCACCGCCGGATTGACTCTGTCCGTCTGCTCGAGAAACGCGTCCATCACCTCGACCGGCGACAACTTTCGGTCCCGGATGTTCTCAGCGAGCGCCGTCGCGTCCATCAAGCAAATCTCGTTCGCGTTCATGTCTAAAGATCACCTTCCTTGACGACTGGTTCTCCGAGCATTCACGGTCTGGTACTCAGTGCCGGAACCCCGGAAAGCAAGGTGGGAGGATCGCCCATGATTTTCGAGCGGTGTCATCAGCCCTCCAGGCTCATTTGGCGGCCGGTTATGTGTGGACGCAGCCTGTCGGTATCCTCGTCACGTTGCTTTCCGCCACCAGGGAGTGAGTTCTACCTCTCTCATCCTGTGTTTGAGTCGGAACGGCTGGGCGCGGAATCGCGACCGCGGCGATCACCGGCTTGCTGGTGGGGCTTACGGTTCGTTGCCCCTCTAGGCTCCGCCAAGGGGATCGTCCGTCGCATCGGTGAACTGACGTATTTCGCTGCAGATGTTCCGAGCGGCAGTCGGCCCCCACCCGCGCTCACCCCACTGTCCACCTCATGCAAGCCATCGATAGAGCGACCGCATAGGCCTGGTGGTCCCCAGCAGCAGACAAGGGCCGGAACCGCTGGACACGAACGTCATTGGCTTGAACCTGGAGCGCACACCGGCCGCATCCGTCGCCTCTTCTGGCAACGCCCCTCCGATGGTGCCGACCGGTGAACCTGCAGCCGGGAGCCCGCGCTACCGTGCGGAACGCCGGCCCGCGCCGTCGGGTAACACCTATCTGACGGTCGGGTCTTCGACCAAGAGCAGGCCCTCTTCGGTGGCCACTGCCGCGAGTCTCGATCTCGAGGCGCAGTTCAACTTAGCGAGAATGTGCTCCACGTGGGTGGACGCGGTTCGCGGGCTGATGGACAGAGCTCTGGCGATCCCAGGATTGGACAAACCCCTCGCCAGCACGTGCAGGACCTGCAGCTCGCGCGCGCTCAGACCGTACGGCCAGGGGATCGTCTCGGCCGACATGAGCAGGGCGCCACCTGTGCAGGGGAAGACCTCGATGCGACGGCAGACTCCCGCTATGTCGGGCCAAAGAAACCGTCGCCGCGTTCGGGGCCCTTGGTGCCTGGCAAGGAGAGTTCGCAGCTCGCGCGCGGCCGGGAGGCCGAACCAACCTTCGTATCCGGGCAGATCAGCTACGACGCCGCCCGCGGACACGACGATCGCACTTGCTCCGGGAGCGATGGCGCTGGCGAGCAAATTGGGTGCGCGAAGCATGTCGCAGACTGCAGCGAGGACAGGCCGGAACCTGGCCAGGGTGTCGCGTCGCTCATCGGTGGCGTATTGCTCCTTGACCCAGCTCACGTGTACGGCACCGGTGTAGCGGCCATCTCGCAGCCGGAGGCAGCACGTTGCTCCCTCTCGGTATCCCTCCGGTATCAGGAACTCTTCAGCCGTAACGGTCTTCGCGAAGTCGATGCCCCACTCGCGCGTCAGGTCTCGCCAGCGCAACGGCCCGGACACCTGGGTGTGCATCACGGGGAAAGCCGGGTTTTCCCTGATGAAGCTGTCGTTGACGTGCTCCATGAACCGATCGGAGAAGCCCTCATTGACCAGAGGCCGGTGCACATGCGATGCCGCAAGTGGGTCCCACGCACACAACGCGTACGCCGCACCGGGAACAACATCACGCACTACCCGCATGACCTCGTCCGCCCGCTCCAACATCTCGCCCTGAGGATCGAGGGAGCGTGTCCCTTCACCTGGCGTGGCAAACAACGGCAACTTGGCTTCGATGTGCACGGTAGCTCCCGGAGTCCGCCCCGAGGTTGCGTAGCGTACTGGCTTCTTACAGCATATGCCCAGGTCTTACAAGGTCCGCTGCCCAATTCCTGCCTTCAGGCGGCGGAGCGGTACCGGTCCGTGATCAAACCCTGCGAGACCGCGCGACCGTATAGGTACCGGCTCCGGTCCTCAGGGGGTGCTGCCAGGCATGTCCGCATCCGCCAGCGCGGCGGGTAAGACGGAAGGGTGTGAGCTGCTCTGAGTTTGGTGGAGTCCCTGATGCCAGGGTTACGATCCTGGCGAAGAGAACCACCAGCACCATGCCAGCACTCCGTAAGTACCCCGATGAACTCCGTGAGCTTGCGATCCGTGAGGTCCGCACGACCGGCCGCCCGATCGCGCATGTCGCGAAGGATCTGGGCATCCATGAGGCCCTGCGCGGCTGGGTCCGCCAGGCCGAGGCCGACCGTGGTGAGCACGATGACCGGCTGACTAGCGCCGAACACGATGAGCTCAGGCACCTCCACTGGGAGAATGCTGAGTTGAGGCGTGCGAATGAGATCCTCAAGGCAGCCTCAGTGTTTTTTGCCCAGGAGATCGACCGTCCCCGGACGAGGCCGAGCAGGTGATCGACCACCTGCGTGACACAGGTCTCGGGGTCGATCTCGTCTGCCGGGTTCTCGAGCTGTCGCCGTCGACGTACTTCGCCCGCAAGAAGCGGCCGAAGTCGGCTCGCCGGCTCCGTGACGAGCAGCTCATGCCGCTGATCGAGCAGGTCCACGCGGAGTCGGGCGGCACCTACGGTGCCCGCCGGATCACCCGCGCCCTTCGGCGCAAGGGCTACGAGGTGGCCCGCTGCACCGTCGAGCGGCTGATGGCCGTGCTTGGCCTGGAGGGCGTGATCCGTGGCCGACGGCGGCGCACGACAGACGCCCCGGCCGCCGGACCTGGTCGACCGCGACTTCACCGTGAACCGGCCGGACCGGGTCTGTACGGTGGACAGACTCCGCTCAGCGGTGCCGGGTCCGCGTCTCTTCCTGCTCGGCCATGCGTTTGACAGCTGCCTGAAGATGAGCGCGCATCGCTCTCTCTGCCCTCACCCCGTCGCGCTGGTCCAGCGCATCGACGATCTCCTGGTGTTCTCGAGCCGCCGCCGCGGCCGCGCCAGGTTCCGGATAGCCGGAGCGGAAGTTGCGGGAGCGGACGAACATGCGGGCCAGGACATCTTCCACCGCGAAGTTCCCAGCCAACGCGGCGATCCGTCCGTGCAATGTTTGGTCGTACTCGACGAGCTTTCTTGTGTCGTGCTCACGCCCCACGGTTCCCGCGGCTGCCAGCGCCTCGCGGAGCGACTCAAGGCCCGTGCCGGTCATCGCTGAGGCAGCGCGTTTGGCGGTGGCAGGCTCGATCAACAGGCGGCACTCGTAGATATCGCGCAGCTCCTTCAAGTCCAACAAGGAACTCGCGATGAACCCGCGATACGGCCGCTTGGTGACCAGCCCGTCGGCTTCGAGCCTGCCCAGGGCCTGGCGGACTGGCGTGTTCGAGACCCCCACCTGCGCCGCGATGCTGTCGATCTTGATCCGTGCCCCCGGTTCGATGCGTCCGGAGAGAATCCATTCGCGCATGACGTCGTAGACGTCGTCAGCGAGGACCTGTCGACCGGAGAGCACTGGCGAGTCGGTGTCAACCTGGTCGGTGGCGGTCTGTCGGCTCACTGCCACTCCTCTCGCCCGCCGCACGCTCGCCCGGACCCACTCGCCGGGCGGGCCACGACTTCGCAGACATCGTACATGAAACCCAAACTGAGTCGGCCGCTCGAATCCCTTCCAGACCGGGACCTTGACAGCGGCCGTAGGCTACCGTCACACAAAACTTCGTACACGATCTCGCAGGGGCTTGTCGAAGAGAGACCGGAGGGTTGCCGTGGACCTGAACGGCGCAACGCACGACCGCATCGCCTCGGTGGAGGTCGTGCTCGAGCACCGGGCGGCCAACAGCCCGCCGTTCGTGTGGCGCGACGGCCTACCGGGCTCCGAGGGCGCCCACACCGAGGGCTGGCTCGTCATCACCACCGAGAGTGGAATCCGCGGCTACGCCGTCGCCACTCGCGGGGCGGTCCTGAAGGACATCGTCGACCGCAGGATCCGTGCCGAACTCGTCGGGCAGGACGCGCTGGCCCGTGAATGGCTGTGGCACCGGATCTGGGAGATCGACCGGATCGAGGAACTGCCGATTTACCTGCTCGGCCTGGTGGACGTCGCCCTCTGGGACATCGCCGCGAAATCGGCCAGCCTGCCGCTGCACCGGCTGCTCGGCACCTACCGCACGAGCATCCCCGCCTACGCGTCGACCGTGACCTTCTCCAGCATCCGGGAGTTCCTCGACGTCGCCGACCAGTGCCTGGAGCTGGGATACCCGGCCATCAAACTGCATGCCTGGGGCGACGTCGACCGCGACATCGCGCTGTGTGCGGCACTGCGCGAGCACGTCGGTGACGACGTGCCGCTGATGTACGACGGCTCGGCCGGCTTCGACCTGCTCGACGCCCTCCGCCTGGGCCGTGTGCTCTCCGACTACGGCTACCTCTGGTACGAGGAACCAATGCGCGAATTCAGCATCACCGCTTACCAGCGGCTTGCCGAAAAGGTCGATGTCCCCCTGCTCGTCGCCGAAACGAGTGACGGCGCACACATGAACACCGCCGATTTCATCGCCGCCGGGGCGGCCACCGCGGTCCGTACCAGCACTTTTCTGCGGGGTGGGGTAACCGGCGCACTGCGCACCGCGCACCTGGCCGAGTCATATCTGATGCGGGCCGAGGTACATGGCGGCGGGCTCCTGCACACGCACCTGTGTATGGCAATCGCCAACACCACCTACTACGAGTCGCTCGTCACTGCCAACCCGGTGCGGCGCGAGGACCGCGTCGACGCCGCCGGGCTCGTGCATGCGTCGACCGCACCCGGTATCGGCTTCGAGGCGGAGTGGGAACGACTCGGGCCGCCGCGTAATTTGCGCCAGCTGCTGGGCTGAGCTCGGACTCAGCACGCCGCGTCCCATTCCGGTTCGGGCAGCCCGGTCGACAGGGCTGATTCAATTCCTGATGATCATGTGCTGCCGCTGGTCGGCGTGCCGTGGAGCCTTGGATCGCGCCCGTCACGAAGGCATCGGAGCTCCCATTGAACGAGGTGACCTACCAAGTCGCCTGTTCAAACCGGAGCCCCGATGTTCCGTCAGTCTGGCACCGTCTGCTTGATCAAGTCCCCGACCCGCGCGGAGCGTTCAGCCGTAAGGCTGACGGAGCGGCTGGCTGCTCTGCCCGAGCCACGGTGCCGCAGGGATAGGCGGCACTCCCTGCTCAGCGTGCTCCTGGTCGCGGCCTCAGCGGTCCTCGCCGGGGCCCGCTCGTATGCGGCGATCGGGCAGTGGGCAGCAGCGGCTCCCCAGCACGCCCTGGCCCGCCTCGGGGCGCGCACGGTCGGTGCGTTCGCGGTGCGGATCGCGCCCAGCACGGCGACGATCCGCCGGATCATCACCCCGGTCTGCCCCGGCGGCCTCGCCGAACTGACCGGCATCGACCCGGCCGGAGCCGACTCGCTGGCAGTGGACGGCAAGGCGGCAAGGGGCTCGCGCCGCGGCGAGGTCCCGGCCGCGCACCTGCTGGCCGCGATGACCAGCGCCGGCCGAACAGTCAGCCAGTTACGGGTGACCGACCGGACCAACGAAATCACATGCTTGCGGCTCTGCTGGCCCCGTTCGACCTGGCCGGAGTGACAGTGACCGCCGACGCCCTCCACACGCAGCGCGCACACGCCCGCTTCCTGGTCGAGGCCAAGCAGGCGCACTACCTGCTGGTGGTCAAGGCCAACCAACCGGGCTTGTTCCAGCAACTGCGAGCGCTGCCCTGGACAAAGGTCACCGCCCGGCACTAGCAGCGCGGCACCCGGCTGGCCGCCGCGAGACCCGCGTCGTGCGCACCCTGACCGTTACCGACCTGGGCCTGGACTTCCCTCACGCCGCCCAGGCCGCGAAGATCACCCGCTACCGCACAGACCTGAAGACCGGGAGGCTGACCCGCCAGACCGTCTACGCCCTCACCGACCTGACGCACCAGCAGGCTCCCCCGCAACGCATCGGCCAGCTCGCACGGTCGCAATGGGTGATCGAGAACCGGTCCCACTCGTCCGCGACACCGCCTTCCGCGAGGACGCCTCGAAGGTCCACACCGGGCACGGCCCTTCTCGTCGGCCCGGCAGGTGGTCACGGTGACGATGCCGTTGTCGGTCTTGCCCAGCCGGCCCAGCCACTGCCGGCCGATGTGCGCGGTCGCCTTGCCGTCCTTGCGGTCCCCGGAGTCGTCGATCACCAGCACCCCGCCGGGGTGCGGAGTGGTCGCTCGGTCGGCCAGCAGTAGTGCCACCCTGCGGGCGTTGACCTGCTCGTGGTCCCAGGTCGACTCGGACAGGAAGAACTGCAGCCGCTGCACTGAGGGGTGTTGGGCACCGACGACGGGTTCGGTGCCGGCCAGGCAGGTCAGCGTCTTGTTGCGGTCCCGCGGCAGCAGCAGCCCCGCGAGGTACTCGCGGAACCCCCGACGCTGTGCCAGTGTGGAGAAGAGGTCATCGAAGCGTGCGGCGTAGGCTTCCAGCGGGCCCGGAGCGGGCGGACACGGCACACGGCGGGTCATCACAGCTCCCAGGCGGCAAGGCGACGTCTACCGGCCTACTACCACCCTGACCCGCCGTCAACAAACCACCGCTAGATCCTGAGAAGGTCAATCGCGCTCTGATCAGGTTCTGGTCGTCTCCACGGCGATAAGAGGTCGTAACGCAATCTTGTGGTCTCATTTGCTGTACCACTGATGTGTGGCCGCCCGACTGCCCGTGATACTTGGGCGATGGACCGCTTCGAGGGGTCGCGATGCTTGAGTGGTCGCCGACTGGTCGACGTGCTTGCAAGCTCGGCGTGCGGGTCACGGTTCGCGTCACTGGCAACGATTGACGTGCGAGTCCGGCTACTACCGGTGACGCGCCGCCGCCCCGTCCGCGCGCGGTGCGGCACGCCTGGCTGACCGACGTGATCCGGGCCGTGCACGTCGAGGCCGTGGCGTCTACGGCGCCCGCGCCGGACTCGTCCTGGGCCGCGGCATATCCATCGGGCACGGCCAAGCGGAGCTGCTCATGGCCCGTGCCGGCATCAAAGGCCTGCCCGGCAACCGCCGCAGGCGGCCCCGGCCGGAAGTGGCCAGTCTGGGCGATCTGGTCAACTCGATAGCGTAGAAACAGCGTCCGGACTCCACGAGACCCGGGGCACATCAGCGCCTCTACCGAACCCGGAACGGTTCACCTCGGGCGGCGAGTAAGCACCGCCTCCGGCCCAGCTCCCCCAGGTTCGAGCCGGTGTAGTCGGTAAGAGGCGTAAAGACGCTGGTTCCTCGCGTACTCCTATCCCGCTCGCCGGACCCGTACCATCCGGCAGGACTGACACGTCCCGGCTTCGTCAGGGCCGCTCCCGCCCTCCCCCGGATCATGCCCTCAGCTCCACCCCTCTGCTACGACAGAGCTGCGGCGGAGGTCTCTCACCTCCACACCAACCACAGCCCCTCACGGCGCGACTCGTAACACAGCGGGCGCCCAAGTGCGCCGCAGCTTACCAGGCTGGACCATCAGCACGGCGGCTGAGCTCTACTCGACACCCAGGCGTGCTTGAGGCGGTCTACGGCTGAGACGTTGGGCATCCAGAGAGGGAAGTTCGCGGTACTGCTGTGCAGCCTGAGGATGTTCAGCTCGTCGTGGTCCGGGCTGGTCGTCCTGCCGCCGATCACGTGGCACCAGATCGAGCCCATGTTGAGCTCTCGCAGGGTGTCGGTGACGGCGCGGAGGTATGAGGCCTCCCTGTCGGTGGCCGCCGGATCGTTGAAGTCGATCCCGGTGTCCGCCCGCGCACCGAACTCCTCCACGACCGCACGGGGCCCGGCATCGCCCAGGTGGGTCTTGAGCCCGCTGATCCACTCTTTCTGCGCGCGGTAGGGCAGGTGGAAACCGTACAAATGCATGCCGAGGTAGGTGCCGTCCAGGCGCTCGTCCTCACACAGCGGTCTCAAGTCGTTCGCGGGACCGGCGAACTCGGAGTGAACGCCGTCGATGAAGACCCGGTTCCTCGGCACCGACGGCCGGTCCACGAGCCACTGGGCAGCCATATCCACCCACTCCTGGACGGCGTATGCGGGCTCGTTCATCAAACTGAAGTAGACCTGTGGCTCGGACAGGTAGTGGCTGGTGACAACGTCCCACATCTGGTTCCACGTCGACAGGTCGGGGATCCGTCCGCCGCCGCCGTGGGTGTCGTCCTCGCCCCAATAGGACAGGACGATCCTGAACCCCCGCTCGATCCCCGCGTCGATCACCCCGGTGTAGGTGTCCCACCAGTCCGTGGTGGCGGTGGCGGGATTCACCGGCAACCGCGCGGTGTTCGCACCCAGGGTGCGCTCGAACGCCTCGAACATCCGCCCTGCCTCGGCCTTGGCTGTGGCGTGGGTGTCTTCGGCTGACAAGCCCTGGAGTACCAACCTGTCGAAGGTGAAGTTGTCGCCTAGGCGAGACCAGTGAACGCCACGGAATTGGCTGGAGTCGAAGGAGGACTCGTCAGGGGAGAGCGACATGATCGCCTTTCTGTCGTTGAGGCCGCCACGGCCTTCGCCGAGCACAGCCCGAGATGTAAACAAGCGCTTCTGCCTGCGGTTCCACGGATGTGGTCCGCTGGCCCGAGCGCGCCTAGCGAAACACCACGATCCGCGCAGCGGATCTTGCGTGGTCAGCCAGCCCGTGGCAGGGGGCCGCCAGGACAGCGCGGCGGGTCGAGCGCCGCGAGGATCGGTCTGAATACGTCCACGCCGCCGCAGCTGTAGATCTGCAGTGGGCGCCCAATGAGTATTATTAACGAAGGTCGTCTTTTTATTTTTTTGAAGCGTTAGGATGTTTGCACTCGATCGGGCGAGGCGTCAAGAGGCCGGAGGGGGTTCGATGGGGACGGTGTCCACTCCGTCCCGACCGAGCCGGTTCAGGCTGTCCTCCAGGCTGCGGCGGACGCCGTCGGTACTTGAAGTCCCAGACGCGCCGGTGGGTGGCCGCTTGTTGAGCGACGCTGAAGATGTGCACCAAGGCGACGTTGGGATTGTCGACGGGACGAGAGGAAACGACCCCGGCGGCCGTCAGGCCGCCGGGGTC
>NZ_JBFAXL010000074.1:0-36323 GCF_040680795.1 Streptomyces sp. NPDC051976 | reverse complement strand
GACCGCGGCCGCCCGGCGGGCGGGGGGCGGGGGCGCCCCCCAACCCCGCGCGCCGCCGCGCGGCGCCCGACGGTAGCCTCGCCTCTCATGACCTGGCTGCCTGACGACTTCGCCCACCCCGTCCATGTGCCCGTGCCCGGCACCGCGCTGCATCTGCGGCCGATCCGGGAGGCGGACACCGCGATCGACTACCCGGCCGTGATGGGCTCCCGGGAGCGCCTGTGGGAGATCTTCGGGCCCGCCTGGGGATGGCCCGCGGAGACGATGACCTTCGAGCAGGACCGCGTCGACCTGCTGCGGCACGAGAAGGAGATCGCCGCTCACCAGTCGTTCAACTACGCGCTGCTGGACGAGGAGGAGACAGCGCTCCTCGGCTGCGTCTACGTCGACCCGCCCGAGCGCACCGGCTCCGACGGAGAGATCTCCTGGTGGGTGGTGGACGCTCTCGCGGGCGGCGAGGTCGAGCGAGCGCTCGACGCGCTCGTGCCGCGGTGGATCGCCGCCGACTGGCCCTTCCGGCAGCCCCGCTACCTGGGCCGCGACATCAGCTGGCAGGACTGGCTCGCGCTGCCGCCCACCTCGTGACCGGACGTCTCATGTCGTGGGGAGCGGGCAGTCGGACAGTGAGCGGCCCGTGCGCCAGGGCGCGGGGCATCCGCCGCTCGGGACGACGGATGGGGAGCGCGCTGATGGGCGAAGGATCGATGAAGGCGGTGGGGTGGGCGCAGTCGTTCCCGATCTCGGGCGGCGTCAAGGCCGGCAGACAGTGGGCGCGGCAGCACCTGAACAAGCTCGCGTGGACGCAGGAGGCCCCGGAGACCGTGGACGACATCCTGCTCACGGTCTCCGAGCTGATCACCAACGCGCACGTGCACGCGCACAGCGGTGCACAGGTCACGCTGACCTGGGACAGCCGGTGTCTGCACGTCAGCGTCCATGACGCCGAGGGCGGTGAGCCCGAACCTCCTCCACCGGACGCCGACCGTACCTCCGGGCGGGGCCTGATGCTGATCGACGCGCTCGCCGACAGCTGGGAGACCCGTCAGCAGGTGGGCGGCAAGACGGTGACCGCCTGCTTCTTCCCCCCGGGCGGACCCGACCCGCACCGGCCCGAGTCCTGACGCCGCCCCGCGCACCGGCGGTTCGCCTACCCCGCGAGGGCCTCCACATCGCGGGAACATCCGTCGCCGAGCGCGGTCAACTCTAGGTGGTTTCTCGGCGGGACTCGGGTCCGGACAGGAGAGGGAGTACGCATGACGACAGGTGCCGAGGCGGACTTCGAACCGGCGGCCGTACTCGGCCGGATCGATGCCGCGACCGGGCAACTCCTGCGGACGGCGGCCCGGTTCACGGACGCCGACGTGCGGGCGGCGTCGCTGCTGCCGGGCTGGTCGCGGGGGCACGTGCTGACCCACCTGGCACGCAACGCCGACGGCGGACGTCATCTGCTCATCTGGGCCAGGACCGGGGTGGAGACGCCGGAGTACCCGAGCATGGCGGCCCGGGAGGAGGACATCGAGACCGGCTCCGGCCGCGGCGCCGCGGAGCTGCTGGCCGATCTGCGCGACAGCGCCGCCCGGTTCGCGGCGGAGTACCGCCGGATGACGCCCGAGGCGTGGCGGCGGACGGTGCGCTGGACGGGTGGACAGGAGCGCCCCGCGGCGCGGGCCGCCGATTCCCGGCTGACCGAGGTGGTGGTCCACCACACCGACCTGGACGCCGGGTACACGCCCGCGCAGTGGCCGCCGGACTTCGTCCACGGAATGCTCGGCCGGGTGGTCGCGGCATTCGGCGGACGCGCCGACGCCCCGGCGATGCGTCTGTACGCCACCGATACCCGCGACGCGTACGACATCGGCGCCGGGCAGCCGTCGGCGCCTGCGGTCCACGGGCCGCAAGGTTCCCTGCTGGCATGGCTGATGGGCCGCTCCCAGGGCGCCGACCTGGCGGTGCGGGGCGGCGGGGCACTGCCCGAACCGCCGTTCCTGTACTGACGACCCGTCACGGAACCACGACCCGCCGAACGGGGCCGCCCATTCGAGCGAGCCGATGGCCCAGGAGGGTTCGATCGGGCCCTGGCCTCCCCGAAATGCGGCGGAAGGCGACTTATGGTCGCACCGCGAATGGTTGCGGCGAAACCCCGCCCACCCGTCACATCGAGGAGGCCCGTTCGTGATCCCCTGGCGTGAACGACGTACCCGACGCGGACCGCACGAGCGGAAGGCCGCTTTCCTGGTCGCCGCCGCGACCGCGGCCGCCGTCATGGCCCTCGCCCCGTCGGCGGCGGCCCTCGATCAGTCGTCGACCAGCGTGCAGGCGTCGCCGTCGTCGGCGACGACCGGCCAACTGGTGACCCTGAACGCGACGGTGACGTGCAGTTCGGACCCGAGCGGCGGGCTCGGCGTGTCGTTCTTCGACGGCACGAACCTCCTCGCGACCGCGCCCGTGTCGACCACCGGACAGTCCACGCTGACCACCGGTTTCACCACCACGGGAACGCACACCATCACCGCCGCCTACAACGGCGACGACAGCTGCAGCGCGTCGAACGCCACCACCGACGTCACCGTCTCGGCGACTCCCCCGCCGCCCTCGAACACCCCCGGCTGCCTGCTGTGCGGCCTGCTCGACGTCCACTTCGGGGACGTCACGAACGTGACCAACATCAAGAGCCACAACACGACGACCATCAACAAGTGAGCCCGGCCGCGGGCCGGTAGACGGACGGAGAGGGCGCCGCGAGTCCGCGGCGCCCTCTCCGTTGACACATAGTCTGCGCGCAGATAATCTGTACGCATACGAACTACCGGGGACGAACGAACGAGCGGGAGACCACCATGTGGACGTACGAGCACAGCATCGAGACCGACGCCGCGCCCGAGGCGATCTGGGCCCTGTGGGCCGACGTGGAGAACTGGGGGGTGTGGAACGGCGACGTCGGCAGCATCCAGATCAACGGCCCGTTCGCCGCCGGCACCGACTTCGTCATGACCCCGGCCGGACAGGACCCGGTGCACCTGGTCATCGCCGAGGCCGTCCCCGGTGAGGGGTTCGTGGACGAGGCCCGGTTCGGCGGGCTCGTCCTGCGCACCTCCCACCGGGCCGACGCCGGCGAGCGGCTGCGCACCAAGGTGACGTACCGGATGGAGATCACCGGCGACGGCGCCGACGAGGTGGGCCCGGAGATCGGTCCCGGCATCACCGCCGACTGGCCCGAGACCATGGCCGCCCTGGTCAAGCTCGCCACCGACCGCGCATGACGCTCGGCCCCGGCGACAGCCCGGGATTCCTCCTCTGGCACACCACGCTGCGCTGGCAGCGCGACATCGCCGCGGCGCTGGGTCCCCTCGACCTCACCCACGTGCAGTTCGTGCTGCTCGCCTGCGCCTGGTGGCTCAACGGCCAGGGCCGGCGACCCAACCAGCTGGCCCTGGCCCGCCAAGCGGGCACCGACGTCAAGATGACCTCCCAGGTGCTGCGCACTCTGGAAGCCAAGGGGCTCATCGCCCGTGAGGTCGACCCCGACGACACCCGCGCGAAACGGCTGCGCGTCACCGAAGCAGGCGCCGAACTCGCCCCCCGCGCGATCGCCGCCGTCGAAAGCGTCGACGCCCGCTTCTTCCAGCCGGTGGCCCGGGACGACGCTCTGGCCCTGCTACGGGCTCTGGCGGGGCTGGAGAACTGACCGAGGGCTCATCAGGGGTGAGTCGGGCCCGTCGATGTCGAGCAGGACCACCTCGCGGACGTCCTCGTCGCGTGACGCGGGCTCGGCCATGCCGTGGCCTCTCCTTGGCTCAGCGGCCCACGGCCCGGGCGAGTTGCTGTTTGTTCATCTTGGAACGGCCGTCCACGCCCTTCTTCCTCGCCTCGGCGTAGAGCTGGTCGCGCGTCGGGCCCCCGGCACCGCTGCGCGAACGCTCACCGCCGCGCTGGGAGGCGGACTTGGGGTCCTGGGTAGAGGTGCGACTGGCACTCTTGGCCTCCCCCGAACGCGCCCGCTCCTTGTTCACCGTGCGGGCGGCGATCTCCTTCGCCCGAGCCGTCGACGCGCCGCGCTCCTCCTGGCTCTCCTTGATGTGCTCGTACTGGCGCTCCCGCTTGGGGCTGGAACCTCGCGGCATGGCATCTCACCTCTTCGTGGCTGGTTCCTGTGTGCTGATCTCGCCGATACCCGGCGCGTACCCCGCACCGCCGCGTTCACCACCCCCGCGCCGGGCGGTTGCCCGGCCCGGGTGCGGGCGCGGGAAACACCGGAACGGCCGAGGCGGGCCGGGTCCCGGCCGCGGTGCACTGGCCTGCGCCGTGGGAAGTGGGACGATCGAGACAGCGGACCCGTGGACGAAAGGTGCCGCACATGCCTGGCGCAGAGGGAGCACCGCGGCGCGACGCGGACCACTACCGGCGTGTACTCGCCGGCGTCCTCGACGCCGTGGACGCCGGTGTGTACGCCGTGGACGGCCAGCGGCTGATCGTCGCGGTCAACCCGCGAGCGGCGAGCATGCTGGCGCGGTCCCCCGAGGATCTTCTCGGGCAGGACGCCCACGACCTCCTGCACCGCGACAGCGAGAACGAGCCCGTACCGCAGGCCGACTGCCCGATGATCCACGCCATGGAGTCGGGGCGCACCGCCCCGGCGAGGTCCGGCTGGTTCGCGCGCGGAGACGGCACCGTGCTGCCCGTTTCCTGGCTGACCACGTCGTTCCGGCTGGACGAGGACACGGCCGGGGCGCTCGTGATCTTCCACGAGCGCGAGGGCCTGGAGTCCACGGCTCCCCGGGCGGCATCGGTCGACGCGCCCATGTCCGAGGTGGCGCGCCTGGCACTGCTGGCCGAGACCACCACCCGGCTGACCTCGACCCTCGACCGCGACGAGGCACTGCGGCGGCTGGCACACATCGTGGTGCCGCGGCTGGCCGACTGGATGATCGTCGATCTGATCGCGGACAACGACGAGGCGTGGCGTACCGCGGTCGTCCACCACGAGAGCGGCACGGTGGTCAGCCGGGACGACCTGTGCGGGCCCCTGCCGCCCGTGCCACCAGGGTCGCCGCTGCCGCTGTCCCGCGCCCTGCGCGGCGCCGCCTCCTCGGTGGCGACCCCGGAGACGTACGAGGGGAAGCTCGACTCCGGCATCGCGGTCGAACAGAACAGGCTGTTCAAGGCCACCGGCATGCACTCCGCCGTCGTGTCGCCCATCCGCGGGCCACGGGACGTCCTGGGCGCTCTCACCCTGGGCCGGGCCGAACGCGCGGCCCCCTTCGCCACCGGCGACCTGCCACTGCTGGAGGACATCACCCGGCGCACCGGTATGGCGCTGGAGAACGCCCGGCTCTTCCACCGCCAGCGCCGCGTCGCCGAGACCATGCAGCGCCATCTGCTGCCGCGACTGCCCCTGCTGCCGGGGCTGCAGACGACCGTCCGGTACTTCTCCGCCCCGGACGCCTCGCAGGTCGGCGGCGACTGGTACGACATGTTCCCGCTCCGCGACGGGTCGCTCGCGGTGGCCGTGGGCGATGTCGTGGGCCACGATCTCAACGCCGCCGCCGGAATGGCCCAGGTCCGCAACATGCTGCGGGCGCACGCCTGGTCCCAGGCCGAAGGACCGGCTGCGATCCTCAGCCGCCTGGACGACACCGTCACCCATGTCACCGACGTCTCGATGGCCACCGTCCTGTTCGGCCGGCTGGAACGCCAGACGGCGACCGACTGGCGGCTGTCCTGGAGCAACGCGGGCCACCCGCCGCCGCTGCTGATCGACTACGAGGGCCGCGCCCGCTACCTGCACAAGCCGCACGGCATACTCCTTGGCACCAGCAGCTCACCCGAACGGGTCGACGCCACCGTCACCCTGCCGCCGAAGTCCACCCTGGTGCTCTACACCGACGGCCTCGTGGAATCCCCCGGCCACTCCCTCGACGTCGGACTCGACCTGCTGCGGCAGCACGCCGCCGCACTCGTCCACCGCCCCCTGGAGGCTTTCTGCGACCAACTCCTCGCCCGCGTCCGTCCCCCCGGGAGCGAGGACGACATCGCCCTGCTGGCCCTGCGCGTCCCCGCGCACCCGGCGGACCGCCAGGAGACGGCACCTCGCGACATCCCGGCCGACACGTAGCCCTCCGGCACCTGTCGCCGCCGCGCGCGCTCCGCGAATCGGCCCGCATACCGCCAACTGCCCAGGGAAGCCGCCCTGATGGGGCCACCTTCGGTCGGCGGGCGGCCCCGGCCGCGTCGATCACGCGGCCGCGCCGATGCCGGCAGGAGGAGGATCGTACGATGTCCGACCGCGAGACCGTGCCCGATCCCGAACCGCGTTGGAACCGCCCCGGCACCAAGGAGTGGGGGGCGACGCCCGAGCCGGTCCAGCAGCCCGCGCCGACACCGCCCGGCTCGAAGTCCTGGGCGCTGGCCCTGCTCGGGCTGGTGATCGTGGCCGCGCTGGCTCTGCTGATCGTGGCCATCGCCAACGCCTGACCTCCTCCCACCGCGCGTACGTCTGGGCGTCCGTCGGCTTCTTCCAGGGCCGACGGGCGCCCAGACCGTCGCGGGTGCCCGCGCTCACCCGACCTCTGCCCCGCCACGCGCGCTGTGGCTCACGCGGCCGTGATCGGCGTGAGGAAGATCCACAGATGGCCGAACGGATCGCGCAGCATCGACTGCCGTGCCCCGTACGGCATGTCGGTCGGCGCGGTGAGCAACTCGGCGCCGCTGGTCACGGCAGTCGCGGTCAGCGTGTCCACGTCCGGGACGTATGGATCACCGTAGGGCGGCTGCCGCCGCCGCAGATCGGACCTCAGCCGCACGGCGGCTGAGACCTTCGGCCTAGCCAATCCGCGGCCGTCGTCCCCGCAAGGAAGTGGTCCCTAGGCGGCGGGGCGCAGCGGCCCGTCCGGACGGCACATGCGGCAGGGCTCGGCGTCGGGGCGGGCGAGGGCGGCGCGGGCCTGTTCCGTGGTGGCGGGGGCGGACATGTCACGGGCGGCGCGGCAGGTGCCGCGGTGGACGATGCGGGCCGGGCCGCCCTGGTCGGTGAAGTACACCGGCTCCTCGATCTTCCAGTCCGGGGTGACGCCACGGCGTTCGGTCGGCACCTGGTCGTAGGACTGGCCCTCGACGGGCGTGCACCGGGCGGCCGACGCGAGAAAGTCGACGGGGGACGGCTCGTCGTGCAGGCGCCCCCGGACGTCGGTGGCCATCGGCAGGTGGATCTGGAGCTGGTACCACCACGATCCGTCGGTCTCCCGCCGTCGGCGCAGCACCACGGCGTAGAGCTCCTGGCCGTCGTGGAGCCGCACCCGCACCAGCGGCCCGTCGGCCCGCGGAAGGCTCCCCTTCGGCACTGCGTTCTCCCTCACCCTTCCAGCATATTTCGCTCACGCGTTCGATTCCACTCGTACGGGCACCCTCTAAGCGGAAGGCATGACTCCCCCATGTGTGCCCACCGGACCAGCGGCGTCAGCCGAACCGTCGGCGCATGCGGAAGACCTCGGCGGGCAGGCGCGAGATGAGCACGGTTCGTACGGCGCCCGGCCGTGGACGTGTCGATCGCGGCCGGAGGTGACCGGCCTTCGGAGGTAGGGATGACGACGACCGCTGTGACCGGGCCCGCCGTCCGCTTCGCGGATGTGTGGACGCTGCCGGGCGTGTACGCCCCACAGGCCGACACGTATCTGCTCGCGCGGGCACTGCGGGACGAGGGCGTCACGGCGGGCACCGAAGTGCTGGACGTGGGCACCGGCAGTGGCGCCCTGGCGGTACTCGCCGCCCGGATGGGCGCCCGTGTCTCCGCCACGGACATCTCCCGGCGTGCGGTCGTGACGGCGCGGCTCAACGCCGTCCGCGCCGGGGAACGCATACGGGTCAGACGCGGCGACCTGTCGACGCCATGGCCGGGCCGGACCTTCGACGTGGTGGTGAGCAACCCTCCGTACGTCCCCGCCCGTACCGCCCGGCCTCCGCTGTGGGGCCGGGCCCGGGCCTGGGACGCCGGTCGGGACGGGCGGCATGTGGTGGACCGGATCTGCTCCCGGGCCCCTTCGCTGCTGCGGCCGCACGGAGTGCTGCTGATGGTGCACTCCGGGCTGTGCGGCGCCGGGACGACCGTGGCGCGGCTGTCCGAGGCGGGGCTCACCTGCTCGGTCACCGACCGCGCACGGGTGCCGTTCGGCCCCGTGCTCACCCAGCGGCGCAGGTGGCTGCACACCCGCGGCCTGATCGCCGCCGGCGAGGACGAGGAGGAACTGGTGGTCGTCCGTGCCGAACGCATCTGAGCGGCCGACACCGCGCCGGGTCGTCGTCGACCACGACGGGCCCGTACTGGTCGAAGGCCCCGTGGAGGTCGTCACCGACGACGGCACGGTGCACCGCTCCGACCGGTTCGTGGTCGCCCTGTGCACCTGCCGCCGCAGCCGCACCTACCCGTGGTGCGACACCAGCCACCGCGCCCACAGGAAGCCGCCCGCCGCCGGGCGTCCCCGGCCGGACAGCCAGCGGCAGGGATCCGACCCCGAGGACACTCATGACGGCGACCGCCACTGACCGCGCGACCACCGCTCCCGCTCTGCCCGCGCCCCGCGGCCCGCTGTCGGCCGGGGTGCTGGCCGCGCTCACCACACCCGGACGGGCCGCCCCGCCGCCCGCCGACGCCGCGGCGGCGGACCCGTACGGCGAGGACCTGCAACTGGCCCTCTACCTCCTCTACGAACTGCACTACCGGGGCTTCGCCGACGTCGCCGAGGACCGGGAGTGGGACCCCGCCCTGATGCCGCTGCGACAGGCGCTCGAACAGCGCTTCCTCGGCGCGCTGCGCGCCGACGTGCCCGGCGGCCGCACCGTGGACGACGCCTTCGGCGAGCTGCTCGTGGAGCCGACCGACCACAGCGGCAGCGTCGCCCACCACCTCGAACACCACGGCGAGGCATGGCAGTTGCGCGAGTACGCGGCCCTGCGCTCGCTCTACCACCTCAAGGAGGCCGACCCGCACGCCTGGGTGATCCCCCGGCTGCGGGGCCGGGCCAAGGCGGGAATGGTCGCCATCGAGTACGACGAGTTCGGTGCCGGGCGCGCCGAGAACATCCACGCGCAGCTGTTCGCCGACCTGATGACGGACCTCGGCCTGGAGACCGGCTACGGCCACTACCTGGAGGCCGCGCCCGCCTCCGCCCTCGCCACCGTCAACATGATGTCCCTGTTCGGCCTGCACCGCGCCCTGCGCGGGGCCCTGGTCGGGCACTTCGCCTGCGTCGAGGTCACTTCCTCCCCCGCCTCCCGCCGCCTCGCCGCGGCCATGCGCCGAGGCGGCGCCGGTCCGGCGGCCGCCCACTTCTACGACGAGCACGTGGAGGCCGACGCCGTCCACGAGCAGGTCGTACGCCGCGAGGTGATCGGCGGCCTCCTCGCCGACGAGCCCCACCTGGAGGCCGATGTGGCCTTCGGCGCGGACGCCACCGTGTTCCTCGACGACCGGCTGGCCGCTCACCTGCTCGGGGCATGGCGCGATGGTCACTCCGCCCTGAGGCAGCGGCGTCGCCAGGGGGAACGACCCACCGGCGCCCCCACAAAGGCCGCGGACGCCCATGTCGCCTGACCTGGGACACGCGTACGCTCACTGTCCGTAGCCGAGAGTCCGCGGTCGCCCGGTTTTTCACTCGGACGGCGACCAGCGCAGGCGGCCCCGCCCCCGGGGCGACAGAGTCGCCTCAAACCCACGGCTGCGAGGAGCTGCTTGCGATGCTGGAGCGTACACGGAGTAAGAACGCCATCGAGATCACGTTCGTCCTGCCCGCGGACCATCCGTGCGGTGACGTCAGCGTCGTCGGCGACTTCAACGACTGGCAGCCCGGCGCCCATCCGCTGGCGGTCCGCAAGGACGGCACCCGCGCGGTCACCGTCAGCATCCCCGCCGAGCGGCGTGTCCACTTCCGGTACCTCGCGCACGGTGACTACTGGTTCGACGAGGAGAGCGCGGACGGCCACGACGGCCAGAACAGCTACCTGCGCACCTGACGTAGCGGCTCAACCGAGTGGCCTCCCATCCCGGCCCGGGTGGGAGGCCACTTGGCGTGTCCCCCCTGGTTTCCCGGCTTGAGGCGCCCGAAGTCCCGCCGAATATCCCGCTCGCATAGAAACCTGACATATGCCGTTTTCACCACCCCGGGGTGGGCAGGCGAACTCGTGAACGCAGCAAGGCCGCGGTCGACGAGGAGATGGTCATGAACAGCGGAAAGACAGCCGTTGTACTGGTGGGCGGCTACCTGCTCGGGCGCTTCCACAAGGCGAAGTGGGCCATGGCCCTCGCCGGGGCGGCCGCCGGGCGGAAGATGCGCGCCAAGGGCGGCGAGGGCGTCAGCGGGATTCTGCAGTCCCCTGAGGTCAGCAAGCTCACCGACAACCTCCGGGGCCAGCTCCTCGGCGTCGGCAAGGCAGCCGCCATGGCTGCGGCCTCCCGACGGATGGACGCCCTGACCGGAAAGCTCGCGGATCGCACCGACGCCTTGCGCGCCGGTCCCGGCGACGAGGCGGAGGACGAAGACGAGGACGAGGACGACGAGGGCCGGGACCAGGACGACGAGCAGTCGGACGACGAGGAAGAAGAGGCCGACGAGGCCCCGCGCAAACCGAAGCGCGCGACGGCGAAGAGCGGATCGCGCACCACGAAGAGCGGGTCCCGCGCCACCAGGAGTGGTTCGGGTACGGCCAAGAGCGGGTCGGTCCCCGCCAAGAAGACCGCGTCCGGCACCGGCGGCACCGCACGGAAGACCGGCGCGCGGAGCACGAGTTCGGGTGAGCCGAAGAAGAAGGCCGCGAGCGGCGGGCGGACCCGTTCGCAGACAGCACGCAAGAGCACGGCTTCGAAGCAGGCCGGCGGACGGGCCAAGGGGCGATGACACGATGACCGGCAAGGCCAAGAGCGCCACCAGCAGCCTTACGAAGGAACTGCCCACCGACCGACTGGCCGAGCAGGCCCAGGACCTCCTGTCCGCGCTCGCCGAGCGCGCCGTCGGGAAGGTGTCGGACAAGCTGTCCGGCACCACCGACCGGCTCACCGACTACGCCGAGAACGGCGGGTCGAGCCTGACGGGCGCGCTGACCGGCGCCAAAAGTCTGGCGAGCGGCAAATCGGGGCTGCGCTCCATGCTCGACGCCGGGGTCGCCCAGGCCAAGGAGAAGGTGAAGGACGTCATGCCCGGCAACAACGGCGGAGGCGGCGGGGGTTCGGACAAGGGCAAGAAGATCAAGGTAACCAACATCGTGGAGAGCATCGAGGTCGGTGTCCCCGTCTCGGTGGCGTACAACCAGTGGACGGAGTTCGAGGACTATCCGACCTTCATGAAGAAGGTCGAGAACGTCAAGCAGGAGTCGGAGACCGAACTCCAGTGGAAAGCCCAGGTGTTCCTGTCCCACCGCACCTGGAAGTCGACCGTCATCGAGCAGGTGCCCGACGAGCGGATCGTCTGGGAGTCCACGGGTGACAAGGGGCGTGTCAACGGAACGGTCACCTTCCACGAGTTGACGCCGGACCTGACGAAGATCCTTCTGGTGCTGGCCTACTACCCCCAAGGCTTCTTCGAACGGACGGGCAACCTGTGGCGCGCCCAGGGCCGCCGGGCCCGCCTGGAACTCAAGCACTTCCAGCGGCATGTGATGACGGAGACGATCCTCGACCAGGACGAAGTGCGCGGTTGGCGCGGCGAGGTGGCCGACGGCGAAGTGGTGCGCAGTGACGAGGAAGTCCGCGAAGAAGAGGACCAGGAACAAGCCGACGCTTCCGGGGACGAGGAAGGCGACGAGGAAGCGTACGAGGAGGAGGACGCCGTCGATGAGGACGAGGACGCGGAACCCGCGGACGACGACGAGGAGTCCGATGACGACGAAGTAGCGGATCAGGACGAGGACGAATACGAGGACGCGGACGACGAAGCCGAAGCCGAGGACGAAGAGGACGAGGTGGAGGACGACAAGGGCCGCCGAGGTAGGACCCGGTCGAGGTCCGGCACCAAGACGCGTGCCCGCGGGAGGTGAGTGCGATGACCGTGGCTAGCCAGAGCGGCAGCTACCTGGACCGCCCGTCCGGCGGCGGCCTGGTGGACGTGGTCGATCTGATCCTCGACAAGGGTCTGGTCATCGACATCTACGTACGTGTCTCGCTGGTCGGCATCGAACTGCTCACCATCGACGCGCGGATCGTGATCGCGAGCGTCGACACGTATCTGCGCTTCGCGGAGGCGGTCAACCGGCTCGACCTCGCCCGCAGCGGCACCGAGACACACGGGCTCCCCGGCATGATGGACGAGATCCGCGAAGGCGGCGCCGCGCACAAGACCAAGGGCGCCCTCGAAGGAGCCAAGGAAACCGTCAAGGACACGGTGAAGGGTGCCCTCGGGCGAGGGTCGGACGACGACGAGGACGACGAGGACGCGGACGAAGCCGAGTACCAGGACACCGGGGACGAGGACGAGTCCGGTGCGGACGACGAGGAGCGCGAGCGGCAGCCGCGCAGGTCCCGTCGGCCCGCGAGTCGCAAGGAGCGGAGCAGGTGATGGAGCCCACCGCTGAGGACGCCAGGGCCGAGGCCCGTGAGGACGCGGCCGAGGAACTCCACGACGCCTGCTACGTGTACGGAATCGTCGCGCTGTCGGACACCGGCCACGACGCCGAATCCACCGTCGGCCAACTCCCCGCGGTGGGAGGCGATCCCGAGGCGCGGGTGGAGTTCGTGCGGCACGGAGACATCGCCGCGGCCGTCAGCTCCCTGAGCACCGATCGGCCGCTGGGCAGGCCCGAGGACCTCCGCGCCCACGCGGGTGTGCTGAACCCCCTCGCGGCGAGCGGTGCGCCTGTGCTGCCCTTCCGCTTCGGGACGGTCGTCGCCGACACCCGGGCCGTCACCGACGACGTACTCGCCCGCGGCCACGACACGTTCGTGAAGGCCCTCCAACGCCTCAAGGGACGCGCCCAGTTCACCCTGCGGGCCGTCTACGAGCAGGACTCCGTCCTGCGGGAGGTGCTCCGCGAGCGTCCGGACATCGTCGAACTGCGGGAGACGGTCGCCGGGTTGCCCGAGGACGCCGCCTACTACGAACGGGTACGCCTCGGCGAGCTGGTGGCGGAGTCCCTCGCGATGCGGCAGCAGAAGGACACCGAAGACATCGAACGGCAGTTGAGCCCGCTCGCCGACGCCCTGGTCGTCTCCTCGGCACCCGCCGCGGAGGACGCGGTCGCCGACATCTCACTGCTGGTGAGCGACGACCGCCGCGCGGAGTTCGAGCGGACGGCGAACGACATGGCACGCCGCTGGCACGGCCGGATCCGCATGCGCCTGCTCGGCCCGCTGGCACCGTACGACTTCGTCGCCGAGGCGATGGAGGGATCCGAGGGGGTGCCGTAGCCATGGGACTCGTCACCGGAATTCTCACTCTGCCCCTGGCGCCGGTTCGCGGCGTGGTGTGGATCGCCGAGCAGCTCCGCGACGAGGCGCTGCGCCAGACCGAGGACCCGGCGGTGATCCGGCGGCAGCTCGCCGAGGTGGACCGGGCGCGGGACAGCGGCGAGCTCTCGAACGAAGAGGCCGACGAGCAGGAGGAGGAGCTGGTACGGCGACTGCTGGCGTCCGGCCCCCCGCTCGGCGGCCTGGAGGTGTGAACCGTGCCCGCCGCGCGGCGCAGGAGCGGAGCGGAGGGAGCGCCCGAGCGCGGGCGCGCGTCCTCGGGTGAGAAGACCGGCTCCCGGTCCGGCACGCGACTCTCGGCGCGGGACGCCGCCCGCAAGGCCGCCGAGTACGTACAGGAGATGACCGGCCACGACCCGGAGAGCGTGACGTCGCTCAGCCGTACCGACGACGGCTGGCAGGTGGGCGTGGAAGTGGTGGAGAGCCGACGGGTTCCCGACTCCACCGACATCCTGGCCGTCTACCGCGTGGACGTCGACGGCGACGGCGACCTGATCTCGTACAAGCGCGACGACCGGTACTACCGAGGCCGCGCGGACAAGGGGTGACGTCCCGATGAACCAGCCCGTGTGGAGCGGACCGAGCCGGACGAGGAGTCCCTCGCGGGAGGCGGGTCACGCCGAACCGGCCAACCTCGCGGACATCCTCGAGCGCGTGCTCGACAAGGGCATCGTCATCGCCGGTGACATCAAGATCAACCTGCTGGACATCGAACTGCTCACCATCAAGATCCGCCTCGTGGTGGCGTCGGTCGACCGGGCGCGCGAGATGGGCATCGACTGGTGGGAGCACGATCCGATGCTCTCGTCCGGCGACCGCGACGTCCTGGAGGAGAACCGTCGGCTGCGCAGGCGCATCGGCGACCTGGAGGCGGAGCGCGGCGACGGCGCCGCGGGACGCCTCGAAGGCGGTCGGTCGCAGGTCTCCGCGAACCGCGACAGCGACCGCGACAGGGACAGGGACCGCGACACGGACAGGCGCGGGTCGCCGTCACGTGGAGGTGACCGTCGCTCATGACCACCGTCAGCGACGTCGTCTGGCTGTACGCCGTGGCCCCCGCCGGTGATCCGCCGGACACCGGCCGGATGTCCGGCGTCGCCGGTGAGCCGGTACGGCTGGTCACCGAGGGCACCCTGGCGGCCGTCGTGGGCGGCGTGCCGGCGGCCGACTTCGCCGAGGCGCCCCTCAAGGAGCATCTGGAGGACCTGCGTTGGCTGGAGGAGGCGGCCCGGGCGCATCACCAGGTCATCGACACCGTGTTCCGCGGCGGCGATGTCGTCCCGTTGCAGTTCGCGACGGTCTACCACGACGACGAGGCCGTGCGCGCCGTTCTGCGCGAGCGCGGCGCGGACTTCGCCGACGCGTTCGCCAGGGTTCGGGGGCGGGCCGAGTGGGGCGTGAAGGGCTACATCGATCCGGCAGCGCGCGAGGACGCGCCGGGCGACGGTCAGGGCACCTCGTCGACCCGCCCGGGGACGGCGTATCTCCTGCGCCGTAAGGCCCAACAGGGAGAGCGCGAGCAGGCGTACCGCCGCGCCCGGGACCGCAGCGCGGACATCCGCCAGGCGCTGGAGGAGGCCGCGACCCGCGCCGTGGCCCACCCGCCGCAGGACCCGCGGCTGGCGGGCTACGAGGGGTGGATGATCCTCAACGACTCCTTCCTCGTCGCACGCGACCAGGACGACCGCTTCTCGGCTGCCGTCACCGCCTGCGCGGAACGCTTCCCCGACGTCGACCTCCAACTCAGCGGCCCCTGGCCCCCGTACTCCTTCGTCGGGGAGGAGACACGGGGGCGGGAATCCGGGGAGCCGCGGGTATGACCACCGCATCCGGCACCCGGCGTTCCCCCTCGGCCGTCCCCGGCCCCGGGCAGGAGGTCGCTCTGGTCGACCTGCTGGACCGGGTGCTCGCGGGTGGGGTCGTGATCAGCGGCGAGATCATCCTGGGCATCGCCGATGTGGACCTCGTACGGATCTCCCTGCGGGCACTGGTGGCGTCGATACGTGCCGCCCAGGACGGCACCACAGCCGAAGAGCCGTACCCGCACCCGCACTCGTCCTCGTCCTCGTCCTCGGAGGACGCACGATGACGACCGACGGCCCCCCGCCCCCCGATCCCGGTCTCCCGGCCAGGTCCGTGCCCCGGCGTCTCGACATCGACCGCGAGGAGGTCGAGCGCGGTCTCGCCGGTCTCGTCCTGACCGTGGTCGAGCTGCTGCGCCAGTTGATGGAGCGTCAGGCGATCCGGCGGATCGACCAGGGCGGTCTCAGCGACGCGAAGATCGAGGAACTCGGGCTGACGCTGATGGCTCTGGAGGACCGGATGACGGAGCTGCGCGAGCACTTCGGCCTTGACCCCGAGGACCTCAACATCGACCTCGGGCCCCTCGGCCCGCTGCTCCCCCGGGACTTACGGCCCCTGATCCGGTCAACTGACGGTGTGCGGCGACCCGCAGAGCGCCTGGCCGCTCTGCGTGAGGTCGACGACCCGCCGCACCGCGGGCGACATCGCGGTCACCTTCATCCCGGCGCCCTTCCGACGCGCCACGTCGCGCACCCGCAGCAGGGCGTTCAGTCCCGCGCAGTCGAAGAAGGCGACTGCCGCCAGGTCGACTTCGAGCCCGTCAGGGGCGAACTCCAGGGCGTCCGCGAGCACATGCTCCAGCATGTCGGCGCAGTCCAGGTCGATCTCGCCGTGGACGGCCGCCCGCGTCAGGTCGTCGACGTCGGTCAGTCGCACGGACAGCCCGGAGCGCAGATGCCTGACCAGGCGGACGGCCGGCTCAGCGGTCGCCGGGTCGATCACGCCCGACGACTCGAGCGGAAGGGCACAGAGCCTGCTGCCGACCATTACTCAGACCTCCTCCGTATCGCGCTTGGCGGCTCAAGCGTGCGGAACGCGGGCGACACCTGTCAAGAGATACACGAAAAAGAATTCACGCTTTGCCTGACGTGAAGTCGCTGTCGTACGATGTCGCAATGGCTGACGTTGACCGCCCACCGACCGGATGGACGTTTCTGACCAATCACGCACGCGTACTCGCCGCCATCGCGAGAGACCCGGAAGTGCGCGTACGCGACATCGCCGCGCAGTGCATGGTGACCGAGCGCGCGGTGCAGAAGATCATCGCCGACCTCGAGTCGGACGGATATCTCACCCACACCCGCAACGGCCGCACCAACAGCTACGAGATCCCCAGCGGCACCTCCCTGCGGCACCCGGCGGACGCCGGCCCCACCGTGGCCGCCCTCCTCGCCCTCCTCTCCCTGGACCCGGCCACCGCCGCCCGCCAGCAGCGCGACCCGCAGGATCTCCCGGCAAGCCCTTAGGGCGTGCCGGGCCGCGCGACCTGCCGAAACGGCGGCGGGACCGCCCCGGCCGAAACTCGGCGGCATCGAGGCGCGTATCCGGGGTATGCGAGCCGGATGTAAGGGCGTGCGGGGAAGCAGAGGCGGATGTATGGAGCTGGTCGAACTGGATGAGGGGCAGGAGCCGCTCACGCGTCTTCCGATCGTGGCGTCGGCCGCGTTCGAGGAGACCCAGAGCATTGGTGCCGCCCGGGACATGGCCTGTGAGTTCCTGACGTCGGTGCAGGCGGTGCACGGTCTGCCGGTGTCGCGACGGGCGATGGGCGTGGTGGAGCTGGTGGTGAGCGAGCTGGTGACCAACGCCCGCAAGTACGCGCTCGGGCCGTGCCTGCTGGACCTGGAGATCGTCGAGGGCGCTGTGCAGGTGAGCGTGTGGGACAGCAGTACGACGCTGCCGTCGGTGCTGCCCGCCGACCCCCACCGGGTCGGCCAGCACGGCCTGGAGATCGTGATGGCGCTCAGCCAGGCCTTCTCCATCCACCGGGAGGTTGTGGGCAAGCGGATCACCGCGGCCGTCGTGCTCGCCGACGACACCGGCGGAGACATGACCGGCCGCCAGGCCCCGTGAGTCCCGCCCGACGACGCGCGATCGCGCCGGAGGCGCACGGCCATGAGAGGCGTGTTTCGCGACGCCGAGGTGTACGGGTTCCGAGCGGGGAAGGCGTACGTCATGACGCTCAATCAGCGGATGCACGACGCTCTTGACCAGCGCGCGCCGGTACGCGAGGCGCTGGGCTGGGTCGAGGACCAGAGGTACCTGGACGCCGTGGCCGGGCCGCTGCGGCGGGCCGTACGGGCGGTCCCGCTGGGCACGGCCCGCGGGATGATCCGCGGCACCTGGCTCGGACACCCGCTCCACCCCGCGCTGGTGCAGATCCCCATCGGCTGCTGGTCGAGCGCCGCCGTGCTCGACCTCGTGCCCGGCGAGGGGCGGGCCGCGGCGGGTCTGGTGGCCCTCGGTCTGGCCGGGGCGGTTCCCGCGGTGGCGGCGGGGCTGGTCGACTGGGCGGAGCAGGACCAGCGGCAGCTACGGGTGGGCGTGGTGCACGCCGCCGCCAACACGATCGGCGTCACCTGCTACACCGCCTCCCTCGTCGCCAGGCTGCGGGGCCGCCCCCTGGCCGGGCGGGCGTGGGGTTTCGCGGGTCTGACCGTGGCGACCGTCGGCGGAATCCTGGGCGGCCACCTCGCGTACCGCCAGTCGCGGAACATCGACCACCCCGAAGGCGCCTGAGCCTCCGCGGCGTTCCCCCTCACTCACGCACGAGACTCACGCACGAGCCGCCACCTGATCTCGCCGTCCTGCCACTGGCCGGTGGGAGTCAGGCCGATGGCGGTGGCGACGGCGGCGGACGCCTGGTGGTCGGGGTGGATGTGGGCGATGACCGTCCGCACCCCGTGGTCACCGAGCCAGCCGACAAGTGCCCGGGCCGCTTCGGTCGCGATGCCGCGCCCCTGCCACGCGGTCCCCACCACCCAGGCGATCTCCGCGACACGGCCGCCTTCGTCGGTGGTGGCGACCGTCGCCTGAACCGTGCCCGTGAGGCAGCCCGCGTCGCGGAGCTGGATGACCCAGTTGCACCAGGAGACGGCGGGGTCGGGCGACCCCGTGACGAGGCGTTCGTAACGGGCGCGCAGAGCCTGTTCGGTGGCCGGAGCGCCCCCGATGAAGGTGTGTAGAGCCGGGTCGGACAGCACGGCGGCCATCTCTTCCGCGTGCTCGACCCGCAGGGGCAGGATCGCCAGCCTTCCGGTGTGGAAGCTCCCGGCTTCGAGGGTGGTCACGGGCGGATGGTGAAGACCTGGTCCAGGCCGACCAGGGTGAGGATGCGCAGGGTGTCGGTGGGGACCGCGGTCAGGGTCAGGTCGGCGTCCGCGGCCAGGGCGAGCTGGCGGGCGGCGAGCAGGACGGTGATGCCGGTGGAGTCGCAGAACTCCAGGCCGGACAGGACGATCCGCAGATTCTGGCCCGGGTTCAGGGCGAGGCGTGCGACCTGTTCCCGTAGCGCGGCGCCGTGCTCGTAGTCGAGTGCCCCGGTCACGTGCAGGACCGGTCCGGTGGTGGTGTCGTGGTGGGTGATGGTCAACGGGCTCATCGTGGTGGATTCGCCGCCGGGTGGGTGGTCGGGCGGGCGGTCGGCACGCCGAGTGCGAGCAGGGCGGTGTCGTCGTCCAGGCCGTCGCCGAAGCTCTTCAGCAGACCGGTCAGCTGGGTGATCATCTCGGCGGGCGTGGTGGGGGCGTGACCGGTGGCGAAGGCGCGCAGGGCGTCGTCGCCGAACAGACTCGCACGAGTGGGACCGGTACGGGCCTCGGTGAGGCCGTCGGTGTAGAGCAGCAGCGCGTCGCCCTCGGCGAGCGTGGCCTCCGCGGTCGTGAAGGGAGCGTCGGGCACGACACCGACGAGCAGTCCGCCGGGGGTGGGCAGGTAGTCGGCGCTGCCGTCGGCTCGTACGACCAGGGCCGGCGGGTGGCCGCCGGACGCCAGCCGTACGGTGGCGCGGCCGCCCTCCGCGTCGGGCTCGATGACGCCGAAGATGACGGTGCAGTAGCGGGGATCGCCGTCGGCGGCGTACCGCTCGTGCAGTACGGCGTTCAGCGTGGCCAGTGCGGCGGCCGGCTCGGGGTCATGGAGAGCGGCGGCCCGGAGGGTGTAGCGGGTCAGTGAGGTCAGGGAGGCCGCCTGGGGGCCCTTGCCGCACACATCGCCCAGGAAGAACGCCCACCGGCCCTCGCCCACACCGAACAGGTCGTAGAAGTCGCCGCCCAGCCGGTCGGAGGAGGCGGTGTGGTAGTAGACGGCCGCCTCCAGCCCGGGCACGGCGGGCAGCGAGGAGGGGACGAGCGACTGCTGCAGGACCGCGAGCGCGTCGGCGAGCCGCTCCCGGTCGGCCTCGGCCTGCCGACGGGCCCGCTCCGCCTCGGCACGGGCACGCTCTGCCTCGGTCCGTGCCCGCTCGGCGTCCTGACGGCGCTGCAGGAGTTCCAGCTCGTACGCGCGCCGGTCGGAGGCGTCGAAGACCGTGGTACGGATCAGCTGCGGCTCACCGTCGCTGCCGTGCTTGACCACGGAGGACACCAGGACCGGCAGCCGCCGCCCGTCGGCGCGCTTCAGCTCCACGGCGATCCCGTGCACCTCGCCCTGCATGCGCAGCAGCGGCGCGAAGTGCGTCTCGTGGTAGAGCTTGCCGCCGACGGTGAGCAGGTCGGCGAAGCGGAGCGTGCCCACCACCGCCGTCCGGTCCACGCCGAGCCAGTCCAGCAGCGTGGTGTTGATCTTCGCGATGGAGCCGTCCATCAGTGTGGACAGGTAACCGCAGGGCGCCGACTCGTACAGTTCCTCGACGCTGTCCTCCAGCAGCGCGCTGAACGTGGCGTCCGTACCCTCCGTGCCGTCGGTCTCCGGCCGCTCCGGCCACTCGCCGGTGCGGCACATCACCGTCGTGCCGCGAGAAAGGCGAGGAGCGCGTCGGCGGTCGCCTCGGGGGCGCTGAGCTGCGGGCAGTGCCCCGTCGCGTCGAGAGTGACCAGGCGCGAGGAGGGGATCGCGGCGTGTACGTACGCACCGACCTCGCGGGGCGCGATCACGTCCTGGGCGCATTCCAGCACCAGGGTCGGCACCTCGACGCTCTTCAGTTCCTCGCGGCTGTCGGACAGGAACGTCGTACGGGCGAAGACCCGGGCGATGTCCGGGTCGGTGGCGCAGAAGCTGTTGGTCAGCTCGTGCCCGAGCTCCGGGCGCTCCGGATTGCCCATGATGACCGGGGCCATCGCGGACGACCAGCCCAGGTAGTTCGACTCCAGGGATTCCAGCAGCTCCTCGATGTCCTGCGCCGAGAAGCCGCCGCGGTAGCCGGTGGTGTCGTCGTCGACGTAGCAGGGCGAGGGAGCCACCATCAGCAGCGCCCCGATCCGCCCGGGCGCCATCCGCGCCGCCAGCACCCCCACCATCGAGCTGACCGAGTGCCCGACGAACGCCGCCCCCTCCAGGTCCAGCTCCTCGCAGACCTCCACCACGTCCCGGGCGTATCCCTCCAGCGAGGAGTACCGCTCCTCGCTGAACGCCGACAGGTCCGAGCCGCCGGAGCCCACGTAGTCGAACAGCACCAGCCGGTAGTGCGCGCCCAGCGCGGGCACGACCATGCGCCACATGTTCTGGTCACAGCCGAAACCGTGCGCGAGCACCACCACCGGCCCGTCGCTCCGACCCGTCACCGTCACATTGTTCCTGGCGCGTATGTCCATGCCGCTCATACTCCCATCCACCTCAGAAGCCTCATCCATCGGTCAGCCCGGGCCGGTCCCCGGACCGGATCAGTGCAGGATGCTCACCGCACGGGCGATCACCAGCAATGAGGTCATCAGGGCGGCGACGCTCTCCACGCTCATCAGCAGCTTCGCGCGGGTGGACAGCGGCATGGTGTCGGTGGGGCTGAAGGCGGTGGAGTTCGTCACGGAGATGTAGAGGTAGTCCATCAGCGTCGGAACCCAGTCGGAGTTCTTGCTCGCCCCGTCCGACACCTCCTGGACCGCGTCGTCGTTCTCGTCCTGCGAGAAGCGGAAGTCCGCCAGCGGCAGCTCGGCCCGGGGAGCCTGGGTGCGGGCCACGGGGCCGCCGCGGTCCATCTCCCAGTACGCCAGACCGAACACGATGATGTTGGTGAGCCAGACCTGCAGTGCCGCCGCCAGCAGCGAACGGCCGTCGTGGACCTGGGCGTGGAGCAGCTCGTGGACGAGGATGCCCAGGGCCGTCAGGTTCATCGCCGCGATGACGAGCACGAGCGTCAGCGACAGGACCCGGAAGGTACGGGTCTGCCGCGTCAGACGCCGGGGGTTGATCGCGATGAGCGGCACGAGCAGCAGCAGTTCCAGCGCCGGCAGCACGAAGCGCGGCGCGATGAGGAGCTGCTGCGGCAGCGCCACATAGAGACCGCCGGCGGCGAGCGTGGCGAGGACGGCGGGCAGCCGGGGCTCGCCCCGCCGGTCGTGCCGCGGATGGCTCAGGCGGGCCTCCGCACGGCTCCTGCCCATCGATCTCCCTGGTCTCCGCGGCTTCGGGCCGCCGAATGCTGTCGAACCCTGTCGAACGCTGTCGAAGATCCGTCTGCCCGCCCTCGCGGCGACCATGTGCGCCCGATTCACCAGTGCCGCGGCCGGCGGTGGTCCGAGTCCATGCCGGTGGCCTACGAGCGCCATCTCGTCCCGGCGGTCTTCCGGCCCTTCGCCGAGGATCTGGCCGCGCGGGCGGCGGCGCCGCGCCCGCGGCGGATCCTCGAACTGGCCGCGGGGACCGGGGTTCTGACGTCGAGCCTGCTCGCGGCGGCGCGCCTTCGGCGGAGGTGACGGCGGGGTTCGCCGTCGGGGAGATGACGGTCCGTCCGGGCGTGGGGCCGGTCGCGGCACCGATGACGGCATACGTCTTCCGCGCCGCCGCCTGGCTGGCGGTAGGCACCCGCGACCGGCAGGTGTGTGAGCCGGCCTCGGCTCGGGCACGGCGGCCCTGAGCACGACGCACGGTCGGCGCCGTCCGACGCACGGCTGGCGGGGCCCGACGCGCGGCCCAGGACCGAAGTGCCGGGTCACTGATGTCGCCTGCCGCGACCGGCCGCTCAGCCGCACCCCCTCCCACCTGGGCATGTGAGCCGAATGGGGGGCGTCAGCGCGCGTCGGCTTGCGCCCCGTGACGACACTGGCCGGGTACGCACCACCCAAGCCCATCCATGGGACAGGAGTGATGAGCAACATGCCCAAGGCATCGAGTACCAAGCGAAAGCCCGTCAGGACCACCGCGAAGCGCCAGAGCGTGAGCGCGAAGCGGCAGACCACGAGCACCCGGCGTGCGGCGACCACCACCGCGCGGAAGGTGACCAAGGCGCGCGGCCGTGCGGGCGAGGCCCGTACCGTCAGCCGTACCACCACCCGCGCCACGGCCCCGGCCCGGCGCACCGGGCAGCGCTCCGCCGCCCGCTCCACGGGACCGACCCGCGAGCAGCTCTACAGGGAGGCCCGCCGGCGTAACGTCCCGGGCCGCTCCACCATGAACAAGGCCCAGCTCGCCCGGGCGCTCAGCCGCTGAAGCGGCGCGCGGCGTGAGCCGCGCGTGGTCACCTTCGTCGTCCTGCCCGCCATATCCGGTGCCAGTGAGCCGCAGCCAAGGCTGCCGCCGCGCTGACCACCACGGCGGGCAGGACGACGACGGCGAATCCGCCCCTCAGGGCCACCGCCACGATGGCCACGGCGGCGAGGAGCAGGATCACCGTGATGCCGGAGGCGATCTCCTCGCTCTCCGCCAGCGCACGACCCCAGCCCGTACGGCCGGTGCGCATGCACCGCTGCAATTGGCGATCATGGCCGAGCTCGGCCTCGATGTCCGACCAGATCTGCTGTTCCCGCTTCGACAAGCCCGCACTCACGCCGACCACCCGCCTCGATACCCGGCACCTGGCACGGGTTTCCACTGGGCGTCTACCCTGCGCCGCGCCGCACGAACACGATCGGGTCCGAGCGGGCCTACCACCGTCGGACCGGAACCGCGACCCAGCCGTCATGGATGGCGCGGAGCGGGGCAGACGGGCAGTGTCGACACGATGAGGGCCTGGGGGTGGAGGCAGGGAAGGGGTTGTCCTGTGTTGCTCGCTGATCGGTACCGATTGGGCGCCCGGCTGGGCCGGGGTGCGATGGGGCAGGTCTGGCGGGCCTCGGACGAGCTGCTGGGGCGCGAGGTCGCGGTGAAGATGCTGCCCAGCTCCGGTGTCGACGAGGTGACGCTGGCCAGGTTCCGTACCGAGGCGAGGGCCGCCGCGCGGCTCGACGACCCGCATGTGGTCGCGGTCTACGACTACGCGGCGGAAGGGGACGTGTCGTACCTGGTCATGGAGTTCGTGCACGGCTCGAACCTGGCGGACGAGCTGGCCGCGCACGGCCCGATGGACCCGGCACGGATCGTCGACATCGCCGGGCAGGTGGCGGGTGGGCTCACGGCCGCCCATGAGCACGGCGTGATCCACCGGGACATCAAACCGGCGAACCTCATCCTGGACGACGACGGTACGGTCAAGATCGCCGACTTCGGCATAGCCCGGCTGACCGACGAGTCGGCCCTGTCGCTGACCCGTACCGGAGAGGTGGTCGGCACCACCTTGTACCTCGCCCCCGAGCGGGCACTGGGGCGTCCCGCCCAACCGGCCAGCGACGTCTACGCACTCGGCTGCGTTCTCTACGAGCTCCTCACCGGGCGGCCGCCGTTCGGCGGGGACAGCGCGCTGGCGGCGCTGCGGCGGCACGTCGAGACAGAGCCGGTGCCCCCGAGCGCCCTGCAGTCGGGGGTTCCCGGCGCCGTCGACGCCTATCTGCTGAAGATGCTGGCCAAGGATCCGGCCCTGCGGCCGGCGGCGCCCGGCGTCGTGCGGTGGTCCGCGAGTGATGCCTGGCGGGAACCCGAGCCGGAGCGGGACCGCGTCCCCGTCGCCCTTCCGGTGGGAGCGGCCGCCCGTCAGGACCAGACGGCCACCACGCCGCTGCCGGTCCCCCCGCCCGCGCACCATCACGCGCACCGCGGCCATCGCCGCCGCCCCTGGATCGCCGCGGGCGCCGCAGGCGGCGCTGGGCTCATCTCCGCCGCGATCTTCGCCATCGGCCCGCCCGGAGGCGGCACCTCTTCACCCGGCACGCCCCCGTCCGCGGTGCTGTCGCCCCACCCGGGCAGCCACTCCCCCACTGCCCCCGCCGCGTCTGGCCCGGCGTCCGGGCCCGCGTCCGGGCCCGCGTCCGGGCCCGCGTCCGGGCCCGCGTCCGGGCCCACGTCCTCGTCGAAGTCGCACACGAAGCCGGTGCGCGGCGGGGACCGAACGTCGAACGGTGCCCCGGCGCACGGCAAGGGCCACGGCCCCGGCAAGCACGGCCACGAGGACGGCTGACGCACTCGCCGCGCCTGGCCCCGGGGCACCCTGAATGACGGGCGCGACAACACGCCCCCCGACGTAGCCCGAGGCGTCAGTCCCTCGCGGTGAGGGCGGCCGCGGTCACGGTGAGGTGGCGGGTCAGGACCGTGGCGGCGGTTTCGGGGTCGCGGGCGAGGGCCGCCTCCTCCAGGCTGCGGTGTTCGTCGATGCCGTCGCGGGCGGGGGTGCGGGTGGCCGCCCAGCGGCGGGCGAGTTCGCTCGCGGTCCACAGCCGGTCGAAGGTCTCCATGAGGACGGGGTTGCCGCAGCCTTCCAGCAGGGTGCGGTGGAAGAGGCGGTGGGCCTCGGCCCAGGCGGCGGTGTAGTGCGCGCCCTCATCCGGGGCGTACGGCGGGGTGCGGGCCAGCCGGTGGTGGGCGGCGCGTACGCGGGCCTCCCAGTCGACGTCGCCGCGTTCGATGGACATGCGCAGCATGAGCGGCTCGATGGTGCGGCGGGCCTCGGCGATCTCCTGCCAGCGGCGGTCGGAGAACGCGGGGACGGCGAAGCCGCGGTTGGGCAGCCGGTCGGCGAGGCCGTCCCCCACCACCCGTACGAGGGCCTCGCGGACGACGGCCAGGCTCACGCCCTGTTCCTTTGCGAGGTCCTGCGGTTTGAGGGCGTCGCCGGGGGCGTGGTCGCCGCGCAGGATCGCGTCCCGCAGGTGTGCGTAGACCTGCTCGGAGAGCATCTGCTTCCCCGGTGTGGTCGAGGTGGGGGCCGTCGGCTGCGTCATGCGGTCAGCATAGACGATCCCGGAGATAATCGATTATCTGTGTTATCGTCGATCTGCGGGCGACGACGCGACGCCAGGACGCCTCTGGCGGCCGTGCTGCGTGCCCTCGCACGCCGTGCGGGCTCTCCGTCCTCCGGCCGCGTCCCCGCCCTCCCGCAGCCCTTGGTCTGAAAGGAACGACGCGATGAGCGCCAACAACCCCTTCGCCCGCCTCCCCGAGGCGGCCCCCTTCACCGTCACCAGCACCACCGTGTCCGACGGCGCGCCCTGGCCGATCGAGCAGTTCTCCGGGATGTTCGGCGTCCCCGGCGGCGAGGACGTGTCGCCGCAGCTGTCGTGGAGCGGCGCGCCGGAGGGCACCAAGAGCTACGCCGTCACCGTCTACGACCCCGACGCCCCCACCGGGTCGGGCTTCTGGCACTGGGCTGTCGCCGACATCCCGGCCACCGTGACCGAACTGCCCGCGGGCGCCGGCGACGACACCGGTTCCGGCCTGCCCGAAGGCGCCTTCCAACTGCCCAACGACGCCCGCGCCTCCCGCTACATCGGCGCCGCCCCGCCGGCCGGACACGGGCCCCACCGCTACTTCGTCGTCGTGCACGCCCTCGACATCGAGTCCATCGGCGTCGCCCCCGACGCCACCCCGGCCGTCCTCGGCTTCACCATGACCGCCCACACACTGGGCCGCGCGGTCCTGACCGCCAGCGCCGAAACCCCCGCCGCCTGACGAACGGCATGGCCGGACCCACCAACACCACGCGGACCTATCTCCGCACGATCGCGGAACTGGAGGAGGAGGGCACGGTCCCCCGGCGGGCCCGTATCGCCGAGCGGCTCCACCGCAGCGGCCCCACCGTCAGCCAGACCGTCGCCCGGCTGGCGCGCGACAACCTGCTGCGCGTCGCCGACGACGGGCGCCTGGAGTTGACGCCCCAGGGGCGGTGGCTCGCGGTGCGCGTGCTGGGCAGGCACCGGCTCGCGGAGTGCCTGCTCGTCGATGTGATCGGGCTCGATCGGGAGCCGGCCCAGGCGGAAGCCCGCCGCTGGGCACACGTCATGAGCGAGGCCGTCGAGCGCCGCGTCCTCGTACTGCTGGGGCACCCGACGACATCGCCCTACGGCGACCCCATCCCGGGTCTGGCGGAGTTCGGGCAGGCGGTCGGCGACCACGCCGGCTCCCCCGCCGCGCTCGCGGTGACCGTGCCCTTCGCGGCGATGATCGACAAGACGCGGGACGCCATCGGTCACTGACCGCCTCGTACGGCACCGCTCGGGCCGCCCCGGCCCCCCGTCGGGTCGTCTGGTGTGTGCGAGCGCATGCCGGGTGATCCGCGGGGGGGCGGTCGGCGTACGGTCTCCTCCCGGTGATCAGGCCAACCGCTTGTGCATGACGACGCATGGTCGGCCGTGCTGCACATCCTTGCGGCGGTCGATCTCCTGCCAGCCCAGGGAGGCCCAGAAGGCCAGGGCCGTCGGGTTGTTCTCCAGGACCGCCAGGCGGACGCCTTCCCGGTCCTCGGTGCGGAGCCGTTCCTCCACCGCGAGGGCCAGCCGCCGCCCCTGCCCCGTGCGGTGCCGGTCGCCGTGCACCATCAGCAGCCCGATCCACGGGTAGCCGTCCTTCGGGTGCTGCCCGAGAACCGACACCAGACCCACCACCGTGCCGTCGCCGTCCTTGGCGAGCAGGTAGACGGAACCACCGGTCATGTCGTCGCGCACTTCGGCTTCCACCTGCCGGGCGTCGATGTGCGCGGAGTCGTACTCACCGGAGACACGGCCGTACTCGGGGTTCGACGCGTAGATGCCGACGACATCGGCGATGTCGTCGGCAGTGAGCCGAAGCGGGGAGAGCGACAGCGCGGACATACGGCCACAGTAATCAACCACTCGGCTCCACGGAGAGCCGGTTGGTGACCGTCACAGTGCGAAGTCGGGGTCGTCCAGGTCGATGGTGATCGCGTTGCCGAGGTTGTTGGCGAAGGTGGCGAGTGAGCCCTCGACTGTGGTCCGCTCGAAGGGGTTGGAGTCGCTGAGGAACACCAGCCAGACCAACTGGCGGTGTGGGTCCAGCCGCGCGAAGAACCCCTCCGACCCCATATCGCTCGCGCCGCCGCACACATACCCCGACCCGTCCGGCAGTGCGACGAGCGTCCGCGGGTCGGGGTCCACACTGGACACGTTCTCCGGGTCCCGTTCCAGCAGCGCGTCGACATCGAAGCGGGCGCCCAGGTCGAGCCACGCCAGGCCGGGGCCGTCCACCTCGGCCTCCCGCGCCAATCCGTCGCGGCGGTACAGGCCGTCCCACCCGGGCGCCTGATATGTCTGCCAGAGTTCGGCGATCCTGCCGGTGCCCACCTTCGCTGCCCCCTTCCGGGCCTCAGCCCGCTGCCACCGTGCCGCCACCCGAATGCGGCCCGTGTCGTCCTTGGGATCCGGGGCCGGGGGATGCAGATTCTGAGCTGCACCCCGCTGGAGGCACGGCCATGAGTCGGCCGGGCCGTCCTGTTCCTACGGCGCTCCGATGTCGTCCCGGCCGGAGCTCCGGTCCCTGCTTGGAGAACCTATGACACGTATGCCCGGCGCCGCCTGGCGGCCCGTCGTCAACGCCCACAAGAACGGTGTGCTCGAACACCGCGGACTGGTCCTGCACGTGCAGGACGACACCAGCAGCCCGTACGGCTACTTCAACAACCCCACCTCGCAGGCCAGTTCCGACTTCTGGGTCAGCGGCACCGGCCTCGTCGAGCAGTACGTCGAGACCGGCGTCGACTACGCCTTCTGCCAGCATCTGGGCAACCCGTACTACGCCAGTGTGGAGACCGAGGGGCACTCGGACACGCCGCTGACCGCCGCGCAGGTGGAGGGGGTGGCACACATCTACGCCTGGGGGAACGCCACCTTCGGCTGGCCGTTGAAGGTCGTGGACAGCACGACCGAGCACGGCCTGACCTGGCACGGCGTGGGCGGCGACGCGTGGGGCGGGCACCCGCACTGCCCCGGTGACAAGCGCAAGGAGCAGCGCGGGCAGATCATCGCCCGCGCGAAGGAGATCCTGGCCCCGGACGCGGACGGCGGGCCGGCCGTCGACCTGGGACGGCTGATCGCCGCCACCCCCTCCAACGGGGAAGCCGGGCGGCGACTCCCGGCGTACCCGGCGGGCGTCCGCCTCGTCGAGGGGGCGCTGCACGCCGAGGGCCTGCTCGACAACCTCCACCACGACGGCGACTTCGAGCGCCTCACCGTCACGGCGTACGCGGCCTGGCAGCGGCGCCTGGGGTACGGCGGCCCGGAGGCGGACGGTGTCCCCGATCACCCGTCGCTGGCCGAGCTCGGTCAGCGGCACGGCTTCTCGGTCACCGCCTGACGGGCAAGCGGCGGCGCGGGCGAGTTGGTACGGGTCACCACCCGTCGCCGCCTCCACCGTGATGGCCGCCGCCGTGGTGACCTCCGCCGTCGCCGCCGGACGCGTGGTGGCCGCCGGTGTGGTGGTGCGAGGCGTCCGCGCCCGACCAGGCACCGGGGTCCAGATCGTGGCCGAGGCCGTGGCCGCCGGTGGTGAAGTCGGCGTACAGATCGCTGAGTTCGCGGTGGAGACGGTGGCTCAGTCCTTCGATGCCGGTGCTGAAGGCGTCCGCGAGTTCCCGGTCGGGGACGGCGGCGGACGCGGTCGCGGCGGCGGAGGCGAGGCGGTCGGCGGCGACGAGCTGGGCCAGGCGCCGGCGGGCGGAGGCGCCGCGCAGGCCGGGGTACACGGTGCGGGCGAGGTCGGCCGCCTGGACGAGGGCGGCGAGGACCAGCGCGCGCTCGGCGGAGGGCGCCGCGTCGGAACCGGCACGCACCGCCGCGTCGACCTCCGCCACCAGCGCCTCCCGACGCGGCACGTCGACGGAGAGGATGTCGTGGCGGGTCCGCCCGTTGCGCCCGCGCGACCGGCGGACCCGTACGGTCCGCTGGTCCTGCAGCCGGGACAGGTACTCGGTGGCGAGGGAGCGCGGCGTCTCCCGCAGCCAGACCTCGACGCTGGGCGCGGGCGTGGTCCCGGCCAGGACGTGCAGCACATTGTTCAGGCGGCGGTCGTCCAGGCGCGCGGGATCCACCACGTCGATCCGCCGCGGCCCGAGCGATATCCGTCCCTCCGCGGCCAGTTCGGCCACCTCGGCCGCCCGCAGGGCGAACCGGAGCCGCCCCCCGCCCCGTATCCGCCGCCGACCCGGATCGATCGCCAGCAGCAGCAGTTCGTCCCCCCATGTCATGTCTTCGAGGGTAGGTACTGCTCCCGGCGGAGGGCACCCTTCCGCGGGGAGCGGTGCGGTGCGGGGTCAGCCGCCGAGGTGCGGCGGGGGCGGGACCGTGGTGCCGCGGATCTCCAGGGTGGGTGGGGCGAGGTGGACGCGGCCCGGGGTGGACGGGGTGTCGAAGCGGTCGAGGAGGCAGCGGGCCGCGCGGCGGCCGACCTCGTGGCCGGCGTTGTCGACGGTGGTGAGCCAGAGGTGGCGCAGCCGGGACAGGGAGGTGTTGTCGTAGCCGGTCACGGAGAGGTCCCGGGGGACGCGCAGGCCCAGTTCCTCGGCGGCGGAGAGCGCGCCGACGGAGGCGATGTCGTTGACGGCGACGATGGCGGTGGGCCGCTCGGGGCGGCTGAGCAGCCGTACCGTCGTCCGGTAGCCGCCTTCCTCGGTCATGTCGCTGGGCTCGACCAGCGCGGTGTCCGCCAGCCCGTGCTCCCTCATCGTGGCCTCGAAGCTGCGTCGCCGCAGCTCGCCGACCGCGCCGTATCCGGCGATGTGGGCGATACGGCGGTGGCCGAGGGAGATGAGGTGCTCGGTGACCAGCCGCGCGCCCTGCTCGTCGTCGCCCGCGACGACGTCCACTCCGGGGGGTACGGCTTCGCGGGCGCCCGCGACGACGACCGGGATGCGCTCGGCGACCGTGCCGAGCGCGGCCGGGTCGGGCAGGGTGCCGACCACGAGGAGGCCGTCGACCCGCAGGTCCAGAAAGGGGCCCGCCAGGTCCTGGCCGGTGCGGCGGTTGAGCCGGGCGTCGGCCAGCAGCATGTGCAGGCCGTTGTCGTGCAGCAGCGGGTTCAGACCGTCGAGGAGGTCCACGAACCAGGGGTTGCGCAGGTCGTTGAGGAGGACGCCGATGGTGCGGGTGCGCTGCTCGCTGAGGCTGCGCGCGGCCGCGTTCGGCCGGTAGCCGAGCTCGCGCACCGCCCGCAGCACCGCCTCGCGCTTCTCGGGGCGCACCTGGTCGGAGCCGCGCAGCACCAGGGAGACCAGGGACTTGGAGACACCCGCCCTGTCGGCCACGTCGCGGATCGTCGGCGATCTCATGAGTGGACCGTTCCATGGAGTGTTTCGACTTGTCAAAGGGTTGACACCAGGGTGAACACCGCTTCAGGGTGGCCTGGAAGAGGTTTGGAACGGTCCAACTAGCTCAAGTAGGTCCAAGTGGGGAGTGGTCATGGTGGAGGCACTCGGCGTCGCCGTCGTCGGATTCGGCTGGATGGGCCGGGTGCACACCCAGGCGTACGCCCGGGTCCGGCACCACTACCCGCGGCTGGCCCTGCGCCCGGAGCTGGTGACCGTCGCCGAGGATGTGCCGGGCCGGGCCGAGGAGGCCGCCGCCCGGTTCGGGTTCGCCGCGGCCACCCGCGACTGGCGTGAGGTGGCCGCCGATCCGCGCGTCCGGGCGGTCAGCGTCACCGCGCCGAACTTCCTGCACCGGGAGATCGGCGTCGCGATGGCCGAGGCCGGCAAGCACCTGTGGATCGAGAAGCCGGTGGGCCTCACGACGGCCGACGCCCGGGCGGTGGCCGACGCGGTCGCCATGGCCGGCGTCCAGGGCGCCGTCGGCTTCAACTACCGCAACGCGCCCGCCGTGGAGGCCGCCCGCGACCTGATCGCCTCCGGCGAGCTCGGCGCGGTCACCCATGTCCGCTTCCGCCTGTTCAGCGACTACGCGGCGCACCCCGAGTCCGCCCTGACCTGGCGGTACGAGCGGGAGCGCGGCGGCAGCGGAGTGCTGGGCGACCTCGCCTCGCACGGCGCGGACCTGGCCGCGTACCTGCTCGGCGACATCGCCTCCCTGACCGCCGACACGGCGGTCTTCGTGCCCGAGCGGTCCCGCCCGACCACGGCGACGGCCGGCCACACCCGGGCCGCCGGCGGCGAGTCCGGCCCCGTGGAGAACGAGGACTACGTCAACTGCCTGCTGCGCTTCGCCTCCGGCGCCCGCGGTGTCCTGGAGGCCTGCCGGGTCTCGGTCGGCGAGCAGAACACGTACGGGTTCGAGGTGCACGGCACCAAGGGCGCGGTGTTCTGGGACTTCCGCCGGATGAACGAGCTGGGCGTCAGCCGCGGCGACCGCTACCAGGACCAGCCCGTGAGCACGGTCTACGTCGGCCCGGGCGACGGCGAGTTCGGCGCCTTCCAGCCCGGCGCGGCGAACGCCATGGGCTACGACGACCTGAAGGTGATCGAGGCGTACCGCTTCCTGCGCTCGATCGCCGAGGGGAAGCCGTACGGTGCCACGCTCACCGACGCCGTGCGCAGCGCGGCCGTACTCGACGCGATGGCGCGCTCCGCGGAGAGCGGGTCGTGGGTCAACCTGCCGGCGTCGTAGGCATGTTGTACGGCGTAACCACCTGGATCGCCGACGGCAGCGTGGGGCCCGCGGGCGGCAGCGCGCCGTGCGCCCGCATGACCGTGCGGCACGCCTCGCGCATGTCGTGGCGCAGGTCGTGATGGAGCACCGCCGACAGCCGGTGCTCCCGCAGCAGCCGGGTGTTGTCGTGGTCGAGGTCGTGGGCGACGAAGACGGCGCAGTCGCGGTCCAGGTCCTCGAAGGCGCGCAGGGTCGCGATGTTGCCGCCGCCGATGGAGTAGACGGCGCGGATGCCCGGGTCGCGCTCCAGGGCGGCCCGGACGAGGTCGTACTGCGTGGCGTCCAGGCCGTGGCCCTCGGCGATCCCGACGAGGGCGCGCTCCGGGTGCAGCGCGCGCATGGCGCTGCGGAAGCCCATCTCGCGCTCCTCCTCGTTGCGGAAGAAGCCGCTGCTGAGGCTGGTCAGCACATTGCCCGGCCGGTCACCGAGCCACTTGCCCATGAGGTACGCGGCCGTGGCGCCCGCCGCCCGGTTGTCGATGCCGACGTAGGCCAGCCGCGGGCTCGCGGGCAGGTCCGTCACCAGGGTCACGACCGGAATCCCGGCGGCGACGAGCCGGCCGACGGCGGCGACGATCTCGGGCACGTCAGGGGCCTTGAGGATCACCCCCTGCGAGCCGCGCCGGGCGATCCGGTCCAGCGTCCCGACCAGGTCCGCCACCGGCCCGGTCTCCCGGAAGTGGAAGCGCGAGCGCACGACGGCCGGATGCAGGGACGGCAGTTCGGCCTCGAGCGCGGCCCGTACCGCGGTGGAGAACCGTTCCGGGGTCTGCATCACGATGTCGATCATGAACGTACGGCCGACCAGCCGGACCTGGGTGCGCTGCCGGTCCAGGTCGGCGATGGCCCCGCGCACCTCACGGGCGGTGCTCTCCCGCACCCCGCCGCGGCCGTTCAGGACCCGGTCGACCGTGGCCTCGCTCAGGCCCGCCTGACGTGCGATTTCCCTGATCGGGAAGGGGTGGCCCACGAGGCGGCTCCTTGAGGGGTTTTTGATGGCTTCCTGCTGGTTGTTCGAGGGGTTTGTCATGACAACAATGACAGAGCCGCTCCGCCCCGTGAAACCTGAGGGGACGACGATGTCCTTCACTTCCGTGCAGCACCACGCCTGGCTCTCCGCGCGGGACTGCGACCTCGCCGCGTTCGACGCACTGGTCCGGCAGCCGACCGACCTCGCCGACTATCCGTACGCCTCCGGTGTGGACCGGAACGTGCTGGTCTACGACTGCGACCGGCTGCGGCGCGCCGGCGGCGCCGAGCGCCGCGAGGTGCAGGCCGAGCTGATCCGCGCGCTCGCCGACGGGCCGGGCATCGCGGTGTTCCGGGGCGCCTTCCCGGACCCGGCCGTCGTCGACCGGGTGACCGGAGTGTTCGACGCCCTGATCGCCGAGCAGCGCGCCTCGGGCGCGGGCACGGGGGACCACTTCGCCCGGCCGGGGGCCAACGACCGGGTGTGGAACGCGCTGGAGAAGGCGGCGCTCCACGACGCCGAGGCGTTCGCCGACTACTACGCCAACGACATCCTGGCGCTGGTCTGCGCCGCCTGGCTCGGCCCCGGCTACCAGGTCACCTCCCAGGTCAACGTGGTCAACCCGGGCGGCGCCGCGCAGACCCCGCACCGCGACTACCACCTCGGCTTCCTCTCCGACGAGGTGGCGGCCGGCTACCCCGCGCACGTCCACCGCCTCTCCCCCGCGCTGACTCTCCAGGGCGCGGTCGCGCACGGCGACATGCCCGTGGAGTCGGGGCCGACGATGTATCTGCCGCATTCCCAGAAGTTCGAGGCCGGGTACCTGGCATGGCGTCTTCCGCAGTTCCAGGCGCACTTCGCGGCGCACCAGGTCCAACTCCCGCTCGCCAAGGGCGATGCCGCGTTCTTCAACCCGGCGCTCTTCCACGCGGCGGGTACCAACCGCTCGGCGGGCACCCGGCGCATGGCCAATCTGCTCCAGGTGTCGTCCGCGTTCGGGCGCGCGATGGAGACGGTGGACCGCGAGGTGGTATGCAACGCCGTCTTCCCCGCGCTGCTCAAGCGCGCGGCCGAGGGCGCAGGCGAGGAGTGGCTGGACAGGGTCGTCGCCGCCTGCGCCGAGGGCTACCCCTTCCCCACCAATCTCGACAGCGACCCGCCGGTCGGCGGGCTCGCCCCGCCCTCGCAGGCCGATGTCGTACGCCGCGCGGTGCGGGAGCGGTGGACTGCCGAGGTGCTGCGGGCCGAACTGCGCGCCCGCGCCGAACGACGCGAGAGCTGAGGGACACCATGGGACTTCTCGACGACAAGATCGTCCTCGTCAACGGCGGCAGCCAGGGCGTGGGCGCCGCGGTCGCCCGGGCCGCCGTGCGGGAAGGCGCCGCGGTGGCCGTAACCGGACGGCGCCCCGAACCCGGCCGGGCCCTGGTCGCCGAGCTGACCGGGCGGGGCGGCACGGCGATGTACGTGCGCGCCGACCTGTCGGACGCCGCCGAGGCGAAGGCGGCCGCGGCCGAGGTGATCGCCGCGTACGGACGGGTCGACTGCCTGGTGAACTCGGCCGGGCTCACCTCGCGCGGCACCCTGCTCGACACCACGCCCGAGCTGTTCGACCAGCACATCGCGATCAACCTGAAGGCGCCGTTCTTCGCCATGCAGGCGGTCGTCGCGGACATGGTGGCGCGCAAGGCCCCGGGCACGGTCGTCAACATCATCACGTCCTCGGCGCACGGCGGGCAGCCCTTCCTGGCGCCGTACGTCGCCGCGAAGGCCGGGCTGATCGGCCTGACCCGCAACGCCGCGCACGCCCACCGCTGGGACCGGGTCCGGATCAACGGCCTCAACATCGGCTGGACGGCGACCGAGGGCGAGGACGCGACCCAGAAAGCCTTCCACGGCGCCGGGGACGACTGGCGGGAGCAGGCCGCCGAACGCCTCCCGATGGGCCGACTCGGCCAACCGGACGAGATCGCCGACGTCGTGGTCCTCCTGCTGTCCGACCGTTCCGGTGTGGTCACCGGCTCGGTGATCGACTGGGACCAGAACGTCCTCGGCGGTCTCGACTGACCCGCCCGAGGCGGTCCCGCCCGGAGACCTGCTTCACCCCGCACCGACAGCCACACGCACACGCACCACGTCCACACCCAAGGAGCAACACCCCATGCGCATCGGAATCCTCGGCCTCGGCCGGATCGGCGCCTTCCACGCCGAGACCCTCGCCGGGCTCGACGTGGTCGAGTCCCTCGTCGTCAGCGACCCGTTCACGGACGCGGCCAAGGCCGCGGCCGAGCGGTTCGGCGCCCAGGTGGCCGACTCCCCCGAGGCGGTCCTCGCCGCCGGCGTGGACGGCGTCGTCATCGCGGCCGCCACCGACGCCCACCCCGCGCTGATCCTGGCCGCCGCCGAGGCGGGTGTGCCGGTCTTCTGCGAGAAGCCCGTCGCCCGCGCCATGGCGGAAGGCGTCGAGGTGCTGAAGGCCGTCGAGGACAGCGCGGTGCCGATCCAGATCGGCTACAACCGCCGCTTCGACGCCGGCTTCGTGGCCGCGCGCGCCGCCGTGCGGACCGGTGAGCTGGGCACGCTGCACACCGTACGGTCGACCACGCTGGACCCGGCGCCGCCACCGGCCGCGTACGTCGCCGCCTCCGGCGGTATCTTCCGCGACTGCTCGGTGCACGACTTCGACATCATCCGCTGGGTGACCGGCCGCGAGGTGACCGAGGTGTACGCCGTCGGCGGCAACCGCGGCGCCGACTACATCAAGGCGGCGGGCGACGCGGACACCACGGGCGCCGTCCTCACCCTGGACGACGGCACGATCGCGGTGGTCTCCAACTCCCGCCACAACGCCCGAGGTTACGACGTGCGCATGGAGATCCACGGCTTCCGGGACTCCATCGCCGTGGGCCTGGAGGACAAGCTGCCGCTGCGGTCCGTGGAGCCCGGGGTGACCTTCCCCGCCGGTACCCCGCACGACTTCTTCATGGACCGCTTCGCGGCGGCCTACCGCGCGGAACTCACCGCGTTCACCGAGGTCGTGGCGGGTTCCCTGCCCTCCCCCTGCACGGTCGCGGACGCGCTGGAGGCCGGCTGGATCGCCGAGGCGTGCACGCTGTCCCTGCACGAGCACCGCCCCGTGACCGTCCAGGAGATACGGCAGGGCTGAGCGGTACGGATCCGGCGCGGGGGGGGCCCCCCC
>NZ_JBFAXL010000073.1:0-37186 GCF_040680795.1 Streptomyces sp. NPDC051976 | reverse complement strand
GCCGCCGCCGTTGCTCTGGGTGTAGCCCATGTGGCCGCCGCTTCCGAGTGCGAAGAACAAGGTCTTGGGACCGATCATCCGAGCTTGGACAGGGCCAGGTTGAGTTCGACGACGTTGACGTACGGCTCGCCGAGGAACCCGAGCGAGCGGCTGTGCGTGTTGTCGGCGACCAGCTTGTGCACGGTGGCCTGGTCGAGGCCGCGGGTCTTGGCGACCCGGTTGACCTGTTCGTAGGCGTACGCCTTGGAGATGTCGGGGTCGAGACCCGAGCCGGAGGCGGTGACGGCGTCGGCGGGTACGTCCTTCGGATTGACCCCGTCGAAGGCCGCGATCGCCGCCTTGCGTTCCTTGATGGTCTTGACCAGGTCGGGATTGTTGGGGCCGAGGTTGGAGGCGCCCGACACGAGGGGGTCGTAGTTGCCGGCGGAGGGCCTGGGCTGGAACCACTTCGGGTCCGGCCGGGCGGCCTCGTTCGGGTCGTTCGGGTTCTTCTTCGGCAGGTTGAAGTTCTGGCCTAGAAGGCTGGACCCGACGACCTGGCCGTGGCTCTTGACCAGCGAGCCGTTGGCCTTGTCGTGGAACGCGGCCTGGGCGACGCCGGTGACGGCCAGAGGGTAGACGATGCCGGTGATCACGGTGAGCACCAGCAGCATCCGGAAGGCGGCCAGGTGGTTGCGGACCGCCGAGGGAAGGGAGCTGAGCATGATTGTTGCCTTCTTCTTCGGTCAGCGCAGGCCGGGGATGAACTGGATGATCAGGTCGATGAGCTTGATGCCCGCGAAGGGCAGCAGGAGCCCGCCGAGGCCGTACACCCAGATGTTGCGGCTGAGCAGGGCGGCGGCGGACGAGGGCTTGTAGCGGACGCCTCTCAGGGCCAGTGGGATCAGGGCGATGATGATCAGCGCGTTGAAGATGATCGCGGACGAGATCGCCGAGGTCGGGCTGTGCAGATTCATGATGTTGAGCTTGTCCAGGCCCGGGTAGACGCTGGCGAACATCGCGGGGATGATCGCGAAGTACTTGGCCACGTCGTTGGCGATCGAGAACGTCGTCAACGCGCCCCGGGTGATGAGCAGTTGCTTGCCGATCTCGACGATCTCGATCAGCTTGGTGGGGTTGGAGTCCAGGTCCACCATGTTCCCGGCCTCCTTGGCGGCCGAGGTACCGGTGTTCATGGCCACACCGACGTCCGCCTGGGCCAGCGCGGGCGCGTCGTTGGTGCCGTCGCCGGTCATCGCGACCAGCTTGCCGCCCGCCTGCTCCCGCTTGATCAGGGCCATCTTGTCCTCGGGGGTGGCCTCGGCGAGGAAGTCGTCCACGCCCGCCTCCTCCGCGATCGCCTTGGCCGTCAGCGGGTTGTCGCCGGTGATCATCACCGTACGGATGCCCATCCGCCGCAGCTCGTCGAACCGCTCGCGCATGCCGGCCTTGACGACGTCCTTGAGGCTGATCACACCCAGCACGGTCGCGGTCACCTCGTTGTCGCGGCGCACGACCTCGCCGACGACCAGCGGGGTGCCACCGGCCGCGGAGATGGAGTCGACCAGCGGGCCGACGCCCTCGGTGGGGTGCCCGCCGTTCTCACGGATCCAGTGCATGACCGCGGTGGCCGCGCCCTTGCGCAGCTCACGCCGGTCACCGTCCTCGACGAGGTCGACGCCGCTCATCCGGGTCTGCGCCGTGAACGGCACGAACTGCGCCTGGGGCAACTGTCCCTCGGCGCGGCCCCGCAGGCCGTACTTCTCCTTGGCCAGGACCACGATGGACCGGCCCTCGGGGGTCTCGTCGGACAGTGAGGAGAGCTGGGCGGCGTCGGCGAGCTCGTCGATCGTGACACCGCCGACCGGGAGGAACTCGGCGGCCTGCCGGTTGCCCAGCGTGATGGTGCCGGTCTTGTCGAGCAGCAGCGTGTTGACGTCACCCGCCGCTTCGACCGCGCGTCCCGACATCGCCAGCACGTTGCGCTGCACCAGCCGGTCCATGCCCGCGATGCCGATCGCCGACAGCAGCGCCCCGATCGTCGTCGGGATGAGGGCCACCACTAGGGCGACCAGGACGACGATGGTCTGCTCGGCGCCCGCGTAGATCGCGAACGGCTGCAGGGTGACGACCGCCAGCAGGAAGACGATGGTCAGCGACGCCAGCAGGATGTTCAGGGCGATCTCGTTGGGCGTCTTCTGCCGGGACGCGCCCTCGACCAGCGCGATCATCCGGTCGATGAACGTCTCGCCCGGCTTGGACGTGATCTTCACGACGATCCGGTCGGAGAGCACCTTGGTGCCGCCGGTCACCGCGCAGCGGTCACCGCCGGACTCCCGGATGACGGGAGCCGACTCACCGGTGATCGCCGACTCGTCCACCGAGGCCACACCCTCGACGACGTCACCGTCGCCCGGGATGACCTGCCCGGCCTCGACCACCACGTGGTCGCCGAGTGTCAGCCCTGCGGCCGGGACCTCCTCCTCGCGGAGGTCCCTGGCACCGGGCCGCCAGTCGGTCAGCCGCCGCGCGGTCGTCTGTGTCTTGGTACGGCGCAGGGTTTCGGCCTGCGCCTTGCCACGGCCCTCGGCGACGGCCTCGGCCAGGTTGGCGAAGACCACGGTGAGCCAGAGCCAGACGGTGATCACCCAGGCGAAGACGCTCGGGTCCTTGACCGCGAACACGGTGGTCAGGACAGCGCCGGCCTCGACCACGAACATCACGGGGTTCTTGATCATGACGCGCGGGTCGAGCTTCTTCACCGCGTCGGGGAAGGACACGAGCAGCTGTTTGGGTTCGAGCATGCCGCCGGAGACCCGGTGCGCGTTCTCCGGCGCAGGCGGGGGGTCCCCCTGCGTGCGAGGGGATTCGACGGTGGACGTGGAGGACATCAGTGCAGACCTTCCGCGAGCGGCCCCAGCGCGAGAGCGGGGAAGTAGGTGAGGCCCACGACGATGATGATCACGCCGGTGAGCAGGCCGACGAACTGCGGCCGGTGGGTGGGGAGCGTCCCGGCGGTGATCGGCACCGGCTGCTGCTGGGCGAGGGAGCCTGCCAGCGCCAGTACGAAGATCATCGGCAGGAAGCGGCCGAAGAGCATGGCCAGGCCGAGGGCGGTGTTCCACCAGTGGGTGTTGACGCCGATGCCGGCGAACGCCGAGCCGTTGTTGTTCGCCGCGGAGGTGAACGCGTACAGCACCTCGGAGAACCCGTGCGCCCCCGAGTTGAGCATGTTCGCCCGCTCACCCTTCAGCGCCATCGCCAGTCCGGAGCCGATCAGCACGACCGCGGGGGTGGCCAGGATGTAGAGGGACGCGAACTTCATCTCCCGGGCGCCGAGCTTCTTGCCCAGGTACTCCGGGGTGCGGCCGACCATGAGACCGGCCACGAAGACCGTGATGATCGCGAGGACCAGGATGCCGTAGAGGCCGGAACCGGTGCCGCCCGGCGCGATCTCGCCCAGCATCATGTTGAAGATCGTCATCCCGCCGCCGCCGGGCGAGAACGAGTCGTGGAAGGAGTTCACCGCTCCGGTCGACGTCAGCGTGGTGGAGGCGGCGAACAGGGCCGAGGCCCAGACGCCGAATCTCTGCTCCTTGCCCTCCATCATCCCGCCGGCCGCGTGGCCCGCCGAGCTGGAGACGCTGTGCAGCTCGTTGACGGTGATGAGGGCCACCGAAGCCGCCCAGATCAGGCCCATCACGGCGAGGATCGCGTAGCCCTGGCGGTGGTCGCCGACCATCTTGCCGAAGGTGCGCGGCAGCGAGAACGAGATCACCAGCAGCAGATAGATCTCGAGCAGGTTGATGAAGGCGTTGGGGTTCTCGAAGGGATGGGCGGAGTTGGCGTTGTTGATGCCGCCGCCGTTGGTGCCGAGTTCCTTGATGACCTCCTGCGAGGCCGTCGGACCGGTGTACAGGTGCTGGTGGTCGCCCGCGATGTTCGCGATGGACTGGATGCCGTGGAAGCTCTGCACGACGCCGCTGGCCACCAGCACGATCGCGAACACGAACGCCAGCGGCACCAGCAGCCGCACCACGACACGGGTCAGGTCCACCCAGAAGTTGCCGACCCGGTCGGTGCGCTTACGGGTGAAACCGCGGATCAGGGCCGCGACCACCGCGATGCCGACCGCCGCCGACACGAAGTTCTGCACCGCGAGGCCGGTCATCTGCACCAGGTAGCCCATCGTGGACTCACCCGAATAGGACTGCCAGTTGGTGTTGGTGACGAACGAGGCCGCGGTGTTGAACGCCTGGTCCGTCTTCACTCCGGGGAAGCCCAGCGAGAGCAGCAGATGGCGCTGCAGCCGCAGGAAGCCGTAGAGGAACAGCACGGAGACGGCGGAGAAGGCCAGCACGCTGCGCAGGTACACCGGCCACCGCTGGTCGGCGTCCTCGTCGACACCGCCGAGCCGGTAGGCGAATCGCTCGATGCGCAGGTGTTTGCCGGTGGTGAGGATGTGGGCCATGTAGTCGCCCAGCGGCCGGTAGGACAGTGCCAGCACGCTGATGAGCGCGAGGATCTGGAGCCAGCCCGCAAGAGTGTCGTTCACTAGAACTTCTCCGGGAATATCAGGGCCAGCACGAGGTAGCCGAGCAGGCCGCAGGCGACGATGAGACCGACGACGTTCTCCGCGCTCACAGCTTCTCGACCCCCTTGACCACTAGCGCGAGCACTGCGAACACCGCGATCGTCACGGCGATGAATACGAGATCGGACATGAGCGGGACACCCCGGAGGTGGTGCGGACAGGGTCGGAAACGCGCCGGTCGTGAACCGGTACCGACAGCAAACCCGCCCCTGGGCTCCACCTGCGCCGCGTTAGCGGACCCCTGACGCCGCCGCACGGCCTATTGACGCCGCCTTGATGCCCAGCCCGCGCGGTGGGCCCGGAAGCCTGCCGGGAAGGCAAGGTCAACGGGCCGAGGGTGCTCCCGGGCGCGGGTGGGACACGAGCCGCGCCGTAGCGCGGTCCCCGTCAAGGGAGCGTCAAGGGTGCATCAGCATGGCGTCGGCCCGCGCAAGGAACGCGTCAATGCGCTCGCCACGCCGCCCGCCACACCCTTGGCTGGAACCAGCGGGAGTCGTGGGCCAGCTGCGACACCGGTGCAGGACAGGGGAGGACTCCGTGAGTGCGCTCGGGACGCATGAGACAGGTGCGCGGTGAGGCGGGTCCTCGTCGTCGACGACGACCCGCCGATGCGCAGGGTGCTGAGCATCGGGTTGCGGGCGTACGACTTCGCGGTGGTGACCGCCTCCGACGCCGGAACCGCACTGGCCCTGGCCGCCCGCCGGCACCCTGAAGCGGTGCTGCTCGACCTCGGGCTGCCCGATCTCGACGGCATCGAGGTGCTCCGGTCGCTGCGCGCGTGGAGCAGCGTGCCGGTCGTGGTGATCTCCGGCCACACAGGCATCGCGGCGAGGATCGACGCGCTCGACTCCGGCGCCGACGACTACCTCACGAAGCCGTTCGCCGTCGAGGAACTGGCGGCCCGTCTCAGGGCAGTACTCCGCCGCCCCGCCGAACTGAACGCGCAGGAGAACGTACAGATCGGCGCGTACACCCTCGACCTGGGCGGCTACACCATCACCCGTCTCGACGGCCGGGCCGAGGACACTGTCCACCTCACGCCCACCGAGTGGCGGCTGCTCTCCCTTCTCCTGCGCAGCCCCGGCCGCCTTGTCACGGGCCGCGAGCTTCTCGCGGCGGTCTGGGGCCCGGACCGCGTCAAGAACACCAACTACCTGCGGGTCCACCTCGCGGCCCTACGGCAGAAGCTCGAGCCCGATCCCACGGCCCCGCGGCATCTCATCACCGAACGCGGCCTGGGCTACCGCTTCCAGCCCTGAGCCCGGCCGCACCGCCGGCATGTGCGCCGAGAGGGGAGGAACTGCTGGGAGCCGAGCAGCCCCGCGGCCGATGTCGCGCGCGGGGCTACTCGGTCGTGCGGTCGTCCCGGAACGTCAGGCCGCCGGCCGCAGCGGCCGTTCGCCCAGGACGCGGGTGATCCGGTCGAGGTCGCGCATCAGGTCGGACGGCGGCACCGCGAGGACGTCGCACTTCGCGTGCGCGAGGCAGTAGCGGTTCACCTCGCCGTGGAACACGCGCGACAGCCTGCCCCGCCGCCCGGCGCCGATCACCAGCAGGTCGTCCGGCCGGTCGGCGAGCTCCGCGAGGGCCGCCCCGGCTTCGCCACGGACCGTGGCCAGCTGGAGGCGCGTGCCCTCGGGGTGGCCGCCGAAGGCGTTCTGGAACGCCTTCTCCAGGGTCTGGGCCGCCGCGTTCTCCCATTCGGCAAGGAGCGGCGGACAGGGCGACCGGCGGTAGACGCTCTCGCCCCCGACCGGTGTCCAGGCCAGAACGGCCAGGAGCTCGGCGTCCCTGCGCCGGGCTTCGATGACCGCCCGGTGGAGGGCGGCCAGGTTCCGCAGTGATCCGCTGACTCCGACGACGACGCGTCCGCGCTGTTCCATCGTGCTTCGCTTCCTTTTCCATCCGTGTATCCCGGCGACGCGCCGGACGACCGCTCGGGCGGCTTCCTCCAGGGAAACGCCGCCTCCAGAGGCGGACACGCATCCCTGACGCGTTCCCTACGGGGTCGTGCCGCGTCCTGATGACGCCTTGACGGGCCCGGCACTTCAAGGAGGCCGACGCTTCCCTGACGCACTCCTGACACCCGCGCCGAGGGGCCTGACCGGGGTGCCGTTAGGGACGCGTCAAAACGGCGGCCCGCGGTGCCAGGGAGGCATCAACAACCCTGCTGCGAGGGTGAGTTCGGGGTGAGGCTGATGATCGTACGGGGGACGGACGGGCCTTCGACCGAGTGCGTTTGGAGGCCCCCGGATGACCGGGACCATGGTGTCCGGTTCGGCGGCAGGTGGGAATGGGGTGGCAGATCCACCAGAGCCACCTGAGCTCCATGGCGGGACCGAGCAGGGTTCCGTTGGGCCGCCGCTTCCTTCCCGGCGGCGGCCCAGCCCGGAATCCCTTCCCCGGTCGTCCAGATGGCGTGCCCGCCTGCACACCACCACTCCCGTACGGCTGCGGCTGCTGCGGTCCTCGGTCATCCTCCTGAGCGCCGCGACAGGGGTGTTGCTCCTGCTCGTCGGACTGGCGGCATCGGGCGCGTGGGACCGGATCGACCACCGCTCCGCCCCACGCGTGACCGGCGCCGACGACCTGTACTTCGCGCTGAACGACATGGACGCCCAGGCCGCGAACCTGCTGCTGTCCGGCGGCGGCCGGGGCCTGACCCCGATGCCGCAGCAGCACGCCGCGGCCCAGAAGCTCTACACCGCGGCCCGTCACACCATCAGCACCAACCTGCAGATCCTGGCCGCGGCCGCACAGGGCGACCAGAAGGCCACGACCACCGTCGTGGGCTTCGATGACGACTTCGCCCGCTACCAGGAACTCGTCGGCCGCGCCCTGGAGGACGACCTCCGCCCGCAGGAGCAGGCCGCCGCCCTCACCGAATACCGGTCGGCCACGGACCTGCTGCGCCAGTCGCTGCTTCCCGCCGCCCAGCGGCTCGGCCAGTCCAACGACGGCGCGTTCGAGGACACCTACCGCGGCGCGCGTTCGGGCACGAACACGCGGTCCGTCCTGCTGCTGGTGCTCGGGGGCGGGCTCCTCGCCGTGCTCGTGGCAACCCAGATCCATCTGGCCCGCCGGTTCCGGCGCCTGCTGAACCCGGCCCTGGTCGCCGCCACCGCGTGCGCGGTCCTGGCCTGCGCGCTCGGCTGGTCCGTACTGGCCACCCAGTCCCATCAGCTCAAGGTCGCCCGCCGGGACGCCTTCGACTCGGTCGTCGCCCTGTCCCAGGCCCGCGCGATGTCGTACGACGCCAACGCCGACGAGAGCCGCTACCTCCTCGATCCGGGCCGGCGCGGCAGCTACGAGCAGTCCTTCCAGGACACCTCCCAACGGCTGCTCACCCTGCCGCAGGCGACCCTCGGCACCTACGACACCCGGCTGGCGGCCGCCCTGGCCGCGTACCGGGCCGACCACACCGACCTGCGCTTCACCGGTTACTACGGTGACGAGTTCCGCAACATCACCTTCACCGGGGAGCGTGCGGCGGCCGAGACGACCGTGAACGCGTACGCCCTCTACGAACGGGACGACCGGACATTCCGCGCGCTGGTCGCCCAGGGAAGGCTGCAGGAGGCCGTGGCGTTCTGCATCGGCTGGGACAAGGGTGCCTCCAACTACCACTTCGAGCAGTACGACGTCGCTCTGCGGAAGCTGATCGGTATCAACACCGACGCCTACACCCGAGCGGTCTCGGCGGGGCGCGGCGCCCTCACCGGCCTCCTGCCCGGAGCGGGAGGCGCCCTGCTGGCGGCCGCCGGGCTGACCGTACTCGGGCTGCGGCCCCGGCTCGCGGAATTCCGCTAGACCACACTCGCGGCGGAAGCGCGGCGGGCTCCGGGTGGACGACCATGGACAAGGAGGGATTCTCCGCCCGCCCGGAAAGAGAGGCTGCGGTGCGCGGCACGCTGCGGGTGTACCTGGGAGCGGCTCCCGGCGTGGGCAAGACGTACGACATGCTCGGTGAGGGACACCGCCGCGCCGGGCGGGGCACGGATGTGGTCATCGCGTTCGTCGAGGACTACGGCAGGCCCCTGACCAGGCAGATGACCGAGGGCCTGGAGACGGTGCCGCGCAGGACCATGACCTACCGCGAGTCCACGTTCACCGAGATGGATCTCGACGCGGTGCTGGCCCGCCACCCGCAGGTGGCCCTTGTCGACGAGCTCGCCCACACCAACATCCCGGGCTCGCGCCACGAGAAGCGCTGGCAGGACGTCCATGCACTGCTGGACGCGGGGATCGACGTGATCTCGACCGTCAATGTCCAGCACCTCGAATCGCTCAACGACGTGGTCGAGCACATCACCGGCGTCAAACAGCGGGAGACCGTGCCGGACGACGTCGTCCGTGGCGCCGACCAGATCGAACTGGTGGACATGTCGGCGGAAGCGCTGCGCCGTCGGATGGCGCACGGCAACATCTATCCGCCCGAGAAGGTGGAGCTGGCGCTGTCCCACTACTTCCGGGAAGGGAACCTCAGCGCGCTACGTGAGATCGCCCTGCTGTGGGCGGCCGACCGAGTGGAGGAGGCCCTCCTGCGCTACCGCCACGACCACGGCATCCAGCAGCCGTGGGCCACGCGCGAACGCGTGCTGGTCGCGCTGTCCGGCGGGCCGGAGGGCGACACCCTCATCCGCCACGGCAAACGCACCGCCTCGCGCGGTGCGGGCGGCGAACTCCTCGCCGTCCACGTCGAACCCGACGACGCGCTCGCCTCCCGCTCCTCGCGCCTGCCGGACCGTCAACGCGCGCTGGTCGAGGAACTCGGCGGCACCTGCCACACCGTCACCGGAAGCGACCCCGCCCAGGCCGTCCTGGATTTCGCCCGGCAGGTCAACGCCAGCCAGATCCTGATCGGGGCCACCCGCCGAAGCCGCCTCAAACGCGCACTCTCCCGAGGCACCAGTGAGGCCATCATCGAGGGCTCGGGCGACGACATCGACGTACTGGTCGTCACCCATGCCGAGGCCGCCCACGGCTGGCTGCGGCACCGCCGCGCATAGGGTCTGTCCGGACGGTCGCGCAAACCAACTCCTCGGCTCTTCTGAGTGGTTCCAGCCTCGCGAGCCTTCACACGGGTGCGGGGATGACAGTGGCCGGGCGACCCGCTGTGTGCGGTGAGTAATCATTCGGATTCATGGTGTAACTATGGTGCTGGACGGTCGCGCTCTCGCAATGACGGCGCGACAGACCGGCCATTCGGCGAACCCGTGAACCGCGCAAGGAGTCAGCTGATCATGTCTGCACCCGTCGTTGATGTCTGGGGCCCGGTCGCCCCGGGGGCCCGCTCCTCGTTTCCCCCCGCTCCGGAACCGCATGACGAGTGGCCCCTCGCCGGCGGAACGGCCTGGGTCTACTACAGCCCGCTGAACCGTCGGCAGCTCGTTCGGCCCGTCATCCTCTCCGACGGCTTCTCCGGCGGGTCGAGCGACCTCGACCTGCTCTGGCACGGCCTGGAGGAGAACGGCGACTACCGGTTCATCTCCGAACTCCATGCCGCCGGCCGGGATGTGATCATCCTCGGCTACCACGACCGGACGGCGTCGATCACGGACAACGCGGGCACCGTCATCGAGTGCGTCCGCCGGACCATCGCCGAGCGGGCGGGCCGGGCGAAGCTGGTCGTCGGCGGCTTCAGCATGGGCGGACTGGTCACCCGGTACGCGCTGGCCAAGATGGAGCAGGACCCCATGCTTCCCGACCACGAGACGTCCCTCCACCTCTCCTACGACACCCCGCACCAGGGCGCGTGGTTCCCCATCGCCATCCAGGCGTTCACGCACTTCGCGACGGAGAACTGGGGAGACAATCCCGCTCTGGGGCCCGTCCTGCGCCAGTTCTCCGGGCTGCTCAACAGCCCCGCCGCGAAGCAGATGGCGCGGTGGCACATCGAGAAGGTCGATGACGCCCCGGAGCAGGCGTCGGAGCGGACCGCGTTCCTCCGGGCGCTCGACGAGGTCGGGGGTTGGCCGCGGAACCTGCGCAAGGTCGGTGTCGCCAACGGCGTGGACACCGGTACCGGCAACGGCATCAAGGCCGACGCGACAGCGGTGAGGTGCGACGGCGAAACGCTGAAGGACACGTGGCTCAAGACCCAGGCACAGGGCGACCAGGTCGTCGCACGCCTGCAGAAGACCGGTGGCGAGCCGGTGTCGGTTCGCACCAGCGGGCTGCCCGAGATCGACGGTGCTCCCGGGGGCCTGTTCGTCATGCCGTCCGCTGCGGGCGACACCGGCAGCTTCGGCCTGGCCGGCATGCTCATGGGCCTTCTCGGCAACACCGTGAACCCGGACGTCATCACCACGTCCTGCTTCATCCCCACCGTCAGCGCCGTCGCCGCCGCCGACATCAACGACGCGACGGCCCTCTACAAGCCGATCACCCCGGACAGCAGCGCACTCGACGCCTTCGTGTGCGCCGGCCGCAACGAAGGACACACCACCATGACCGAAGAACTCGGCGCGTGGATCGTGAACGAGATCCTCGCCGTCGAGTGACCACTGGGGTGGGCGGGCCGCACCGACACCGCTCCCGCCCACCCCCGGACCCCGGCACCAACGGCTGTACCGCGTCGACGTCCGGACCGGCTCAGAGCCCGACGTCCCGCAGCCGCATGTCGGCCAGCGACTCGCGGCGCACCAGCATGCGGGCCCTGCCGTCCGTGACCGCGACGACCGGTGGGCGGCCGACCATGTTGTAGCGGGAGGCCATGGAGAGCTGGTACGCGCCGGCCACCGGGACGGCCAGCAGATCGCCGGGGCGTACGTCCTCGGGCAGGGGGACGTCCTCGGCGAGGACGTCACCGGCCTCGCAGTACCGGCCGACCACCGTGACGGGGGACGGCCCGGCCGTCGTGGCGCGGCCGACGAGCCGGGGCGCGTACCGCACCCCGTACAACGCGGGCCGCGGGTTGTCGCTCATGCCGCCGTCGACGGCGACCAGTGTGCGGCCGCCGGTTTGTTTGACGGTCAGGACGCGGTAGAGGGCGACGCCCGCGGGGCCGATGATCGCCCGTCCCGGTTCGAGGGTCAGCCGGGGCACGGGCAGGCCGTTGCGGCGGCAGCCCGCGGCGAGTTCGCCGCTGACGCGGGCGGCCAGCGCCGTGATGTCGAGCACGGGTTCGCCCGGCCGGTACGCCACCGCGTGCCCGCCGCCCAGGTCGAGCTGGGGCAGGACGACACCGTGCTGGTCGCGGATCCGCGCCATCAGGCCGATCATCCGCCGCAGCGCCGCCAGATACGGCTTGACCGTGGTCACCTGCGAGCCGATGTGGCAGTGCAGGCCCACCAGTTCGAGCTGGTGCTGACCGAGGATCTTCTCCACCGCGTGCTGCGCGGAGCCGTCGGCGATGGACACCCCGAACTTCTGCCCCTCGGTGCCGGTGCGCACCGCTTGGTGGCCGCCCGCGGCCACGCCCGGCACCACGCGCAGCAGCACCTTCTGCCGGTGGCCCGCCGGGACCTGGGTGGCCAGCCGGGCGATCTCGGTGGTGTTGTCGATGACGATGCGCCCGACGCGCAGCCGGATCGCGGCGCGCAGGTCCTCGGGGCTCTTGGCATTGCCGTGCAGCACGATGTGCTCCGGCGGGAATCCGGTGGTGACGGCGAGTTCCAGCTCGCCCGCCGAGCACACGTCCAGCCCGAGGCCCTCCTGGTGCACCCAGTCGGCGACCGCCCGGCACAGGAACGCCTTGGCCGCGTAGACGATGTCCGCCTCGGGGAACGCGGCGGTGTACGTACGGCACCGGGTCCGCAGTTCGGCCTCGTCCAGCAGATACAGCGGGGTCCCGAAGCGGTCGGCGGCCTCCGTCAGGGAGACGCCCGCCACGGTCAGATCACCGCCGGGGGCGGTCCTGGCCGAGGCCGGCCACACGGACAGGGAGTCGGGTTCGACCGCGGGCGCGGGGATCTGGTGCGTCAGGGAGATGGTCATGGGTTGCGCCTCCTAGCCGACGAGCAGGTGATGCGCGGTCTCCGGGACCGCGGGGGTGAGCGCCGGGGCGGGAGCCGGGGCGGACAGGCGCGGGTCGATGCGCAGTTCGGCGATGCCCAGGGGCGCGGCCAGGGCGCGCAGGGCGGGTTCGGACAGGCGGATCCAGCGCTGGGCCGGTCCGAGCGTACGGGTCAACGTGCGTTCGCTGGTGAAGGCGACCGCGGTACGGCCGCCCAGGGCCGTACGGAAGTAGCGGGTGGTGCAGCCTGCGGGTCCCGACCGGACGGGAACGAACAGCGCGGGTCCGGCCGGGACCGGTTCAAGAGGCTCGGCGTCCTCGGGGGTGTGACGTGCCGGCATTGCTGCCTCCTCGGCGATGGTGGTCGCCGCGGGGGTTCAGGGACCCGCGGCGTTCCACGACGCTATGCCCGGCACGGGTGTGCCCCTGCTGTCCCTGATGCGTGCTTGACGGTCACGGCACTTCCCTGACGCACCTCTGACGCGTGAGCGCACGTGGGCGCCGGGGCGCTCGTCCGTCATCCGCCGCCGCGCCCACGCGTGGCCGCGCCTTGGAGGTCCCGGAGAGGCAGCGCGTCTTGGCCGCGTCCTGGAGTTGCCTCCGGGTCACGGCAGTACGGGGGTGGAGCTGAAGTCCCTGCCGATGTAGCTCTTGATGGCGTCGGTGAGGCAGCGCACGGTGTGCGCCTCGTCCAGGGCCCGAGTCTGTAGGTGTGCGTGCATCGCGGTGTAGTGCTGGACGTCAGATCGTTTCTCCAGATAGAGGTCGCTGGTGAACCTTTCCAGGTGCACGACCGTGTCGGCGGCTTCCGCGAAGTGGAGGATGGAGAACTGGCCCGCGAGGCCGGGGTGGGCCCCGGTGTCGTGCGGCAGGACCTGCAGAGTGATGTGGGGCTGGGTTGCGAGGTGGTGGAGATGCTCCAGTTGGTCGCGCATGATCTCCGGGCTGCCGACGACGCGCCACAGCACCGTTTCTTCGAGTACGACCCGTAGGCGCAGGGCACGTGCGGGGTGGTGGGCCCGGTGCTGCCGGTGGAGACGTACGTCCAGGCGTGTCGCGGCCAATTGCGTGGGGGTCGGGGGAATCGTTCCTGCGATGACCGCTTCGAGTGGGCACCCGGCCCGTCGTGCCGCCCGGCACCACCGGCGACGGGGCCCGACTCACCGTGGACACCGGCGCTGGCCAGACAACTCTTCGAACAGACCGGCTGGGCCAGCATCCTCACCCTGTCCGACAGCAGGCCCTACTTCCAGGTCTGGAACTGCGGCATGTTCGTCATCGGTGCCCAGGTCTGCTTCCTCTACGGATCCGCGGGCCTGTACAAGGCCCAGGGTGGAGCGTGGGGCAATGGCACCGCCCTTCACCATGTCCTGAACCTGCAGCTCTCCAGCCCTGGCCCGCCCTGTCCCACATGGCGGACCGCCATACGCTGGTGATGGCGGATTGGCCGGCTACCTGACCGTGCTGCTGTGCAGGTCGCGTTTCCGTTCGTTCTGTTCGGCAGACTCAAGTACCCCGTCCTGATCCTGCTGCTGGGCATGCACGTGGGCATCGCGGTACTCATGGGGCTGCCGTTCTTCTCGGGCGCGATGATCACTGCGGACGCCGTGTTCCTGCCGGACAACCATGTCTGACGGCCCGCCTCCAGATCTGCGTGCCCGGCGGGGCCGGGCAGGAGCTCAGGGGGTCAGCGCACGGGGGTCGGCCGGAACGGCGCCAGCGCGGCGCGAGGTAGGCGGCTCCGACCTGGTAGGCGATACCGAAATGGGCGAACACCGCTGCCTCGTCCTCGGCAGGCAGCACATCATCCGTGCCGATCGGCGGGGACTGCTTCACCAGAGCCTTGTCGTAGGCAACCTTCACATAGCCTGGGCCCACACTCGCGCCGTCCAGCGGGACGAAGACCAACCGGCGCCGGGCGGGTAGCCCGACCTGCACGCTGACCATGGTCGGCTCATCGGTGATGGTCTTCACGTAGACCGCCTGGAGCGTACCGATTTTGTGCCCCGCGGGGTCCGCGAAGGAGCGGCGAAGCACCGGGGCGTTCCATGGAGCTCACCTCCAGGCGCCTCCCGGCACCCGGAGAGCGCGACTGCCGATCGGGCTCCCGAAGGGGGACATGCAGGCCCCTCCCTCGCTTTCCCAGGTGCCCTCCCTGCGCAGGGCCTCGAGGATGCCGCGCCCGATGACGGCTTCATCGGCCATCAGGACGCCGGCGGTCAGGACGCTCCCGGGCAACGACGCGGCGGCCATCAGGCGGGCAGCGGCCGCGGCGTCGGTCTCGGGCGGGATCACCAGCAGGTCCCAGCGGCCGACACTGTTGTAGGAGAGCAGAATCACCTTGTCGGGGTGCTGTCCGGCAAACCAGCCCACATGCACGGTGTGCCCGGCCACAGGCACCTTGTGCGGGATGACGGGCCAGCGGGAGGGGTTCACGGTGACGCGTGTGATGCGCTCCCGGGCCTCATCCAGTGCGGCCACGAGCGGCGGAAGTTCCGCCTCCAGATCGCGTGAATAGGGCCACCAGGCGCCGTCGAGCTGGCCGGCGAGGGTGGTCTTGGGGGTGAGAGACAAGCGTGCCGGGAACTCTGCGGCGAGATCGCGCGGTGCGGCCCGGTCGAGGGTGGTGGTCATGGTGCCGGACCTGCCCCCGGGCTGCCCGTCGGCAGCCCGGTCTTTCGTGATCGCCGGAAACGACACCCGCGTGGAAGTCGGTGTGCGAAGTGCTCCCGGTAGTTACATCGTACACCCGTTCGGCAGGCTTTGACGGGGTTGACCAGGCATTTTTCCGCCGGACAGGGGGGCGAGGTGCGCAATGGCGGGGGCGGCGGCGGTACCGTGAGATGACGGCAAGCTCACGCACGTTGCCGACCGGGCACCGGCAGCGGTGCCCACCTGCGACGAGGTGGCGGCCGTACCTCGTAGACGGGCGACCCCATGACTGACCCCGACACCCCCCAGAAGCCCCCGCTTCTCCTTCCGGACGCGATCCATCAGGCGGTCAGACCGGGTACGGCCGTGCTGCGGCTGGAGACCACGAGCTCCCGGGAGGGCGTCCTGGACGGCGCGTGGTGGCCGCGTACACGGCACATCGAAACCGAACTCCCCGCGCTGATCCGCGTTTTGACCGAGCATCTCGGCCCGATCGCCCGCGTCGGCGTGGACGCATCCGCCTGGAACACCCTCCCCACGCGCCTGGTGATCGACGACCGCGTCGTGCACCTCGACTCCGACCCGGTCGGGGATGACACCGTCCTCATCACCCGCGGAGACAACGACCACTTCGCCCTACTGGTCGTTCCCCCGGGCACCACCGCTGATGCCGCCCGCCAAGCGATGGCTCGCGCCGTCCACGCCGACAACACCACTCAGGCCGCGCAGATCCTCATCGCAACCCTTCCGTAGGCGGCCAGGCACGACGCGTCGGCTCTGGAACGGGACTTCAGAGCCCGAGTTCATGGCGAAGGCGCCGCGGGCAATCAGGGGCCGGGACCGCCCGCCTGCTGTCACTTCAGTCGTGTCTTGCCCTTGCACGCGTGGTCAGGGCAGAACCAGTCCAGGGTGTACACGGGATCCGCCTGCTCTCCGGCGGAAGCGGCCTTGACCGCCACTGGCTGGACGGTGCGCTTGCAGTAGGGACACATGCGGGACAACCCGGCAAGCTCACTTTCGTGAACCCGCCGGGGCAACACATTGGTTTCCATACCTCCACCGTGTCACGGATTCCTCCCGCCCGACGTCCCGCGAGACGAACCACACCTGGAAACCGAACGACGGCCGCTCTGCCGCGCTGCCGGTTCCCGGGTGGTCGAAGCGCCTGTGCCGGTCGGTGGCTTCAGGCGTCGCGGGTGGCGCGCCAGGCACCGAGGCCGAGGAAGACGACCAGGTAGAGGGCCAGGTCGAACAGGGCGAAGGACAGGGAAGGGACACGGTCGGCATGTGGGCCGGTCGGTGGGCCGGTGGTGGCCAGGGCGTCGGCGGCGTTGACCAGCAGCAGGTGGTCGGGCACGAGGGAGAAGCCCTCGACGGCGCGGGCAGCCGGGTAGGCGAGGAACACCAGGGCGAAGGTGGCGGCGAGGGCGCCCGCGGTGTGCCGGATGATCGCGCCCAGGCCGAAGCCGACCAGGGTGACCACGGCCATGTACAGCCCGGCGCAGGCCACGGCCCGCAGCACGCCGGGGGCGCCGAGGCCGACGTTCAGGTGCCGGCGGGACAGCACGGCCTGGCCGAGCAGGAACGCGGTGAAGGCGCACAGTTCGGATGCGACCAGCGCGAAGAGCCCCAGGACCAGGGCCTTGGCGGCGTAGACGGTTCCGCGCCGGGGGGTGGCAGTGAACGTGGCACGGATCATGCCGGTGGCGTACTCGGTGCTGATCGCCAGGACCCCCAGCGCGCCGAGGGCCAGTTCGCCGAACTGGAACCCGCTGAGCGGGTCGCCGACCGGGTCGAAGTCCGCCCTGTCCGCCGCGCTCATGGTCGTCCAGTGTCCGGCGGCGGATGAGACGTCGAGTAGCCCTACGCCCAGGCCGAGGACCACAGCGGCGCCCAGGGTGAGGTACGTGGAGCGCACGGAGCGCAGCTTGATCCACTCGGCGCGCAGCACGGCGCGCGGGACGGTGGGCAGGTTCATCGCATCCGCCTGGGCTCGTTGTCGGTCAGTGCGTGGGGACCGTGCGGCGAGTCGGACACCGCGGCGCGGTACTCGACGGACCGCTCGGTCAGTTCCAGGTACGCCTCTTCCAGCGAGGCGTGGCGCGCGGTGAATTCACGCATGCCGGTGTCCGCGAGCAGCCGGCCGCGGCCGATCACGAGCAGGTGGTCGGCGGTCAGGGCCATCTCGCTGATCAGGTGACTGGAGACCAGGAGGGTGCGGCCCTCGGCCGCCAGAGACCTCATCAGGGTGCGGATCCAGCGCACGCCCTCGGGATCGAGACCGTTTACCGGCTCGTCGAACACCAGCACGGGCGGGTCGCCGAGCAGCGCGGCGGCGATGCCCAGGCGCTGTTTCATGCCGAGGGAGAAGGCGCCCACCCGTTTGCCGGCCACGCCTGCCAGCCCGGTCTGCTCCAGGACCTGGCCCACCCGGCGGCCTTCGATCCCGCCCGCGGAAGCGAGCCAGGCCAGATGATCGCCGGCGCGCCGACCAGGATGCAGCGCGCCCGCGTCCAGCAGCGAGCCGACGGCGCGCAGCGGCTCGGCCAGGTCGCGGTAGCGGCGGCCGCCGATCAGGGCCTGGCCCGCGTCGGGGGTGTCCAGGCCCAGGATCATCCGCAGCGTGGTGGACTTGCCTGCGCCGTTCGGGCCCAGGAACCCGGTGACCCGGCCGGGACGGACCTGCAGGGACAGTTCGTCGACGGCCAGGGTGGGTCCGTACCGCTTGGTCAGGCAGCGTGTCTCGATCATCTTGTGTCTCCAGGAAGGGCGGGTGGTGTGCAGGTGCTCCACCGTGCCGTCCGTGGCCCGCCCGGCGCGTCTGCCCATGGGCTGTTGCCGCGTCTCTGCCCGTGGGGGCGTTTGCGTGCGGTCTCTGCCCGCAGGCATAGGTCTGGCGGCTGATGCCCGCGCTGCCTCGGTCCGCCTACCGTGGGCGGCATGCACCAGGAGACCAATCCGCCGCTCATCCGGCCCGTGGGCCCGGGCCACTGGCGGACGCTGGACCGGCTGGCCGCGCTGGCCTATCTGATTCCCGCCCTGCTCCTGCTGGCCGGGCACGCCCGCGGCTGGGCCGGATGGCTCGCCGTGCCGGTCGGGAGCGTGCTGGTGACCTTGCCGCTCGCGTGGCGCCGCCGCAGCCCGGCCGGTTCGCTCGCGATGGCGCTGGCCGGCACGGCCGCGATCGGCATCCTGCAACCCAGGTCGATCATCCTGGGCTTGGCGGCCCTGGCCTGTGCGCTGTACACGCTGGCCGCGGCCTGCCAGCCACGCACCGCGCTGATCGGTCTCGCGGTATCGCTGACCGCGGCCGTGGCCACCGCGCTTCCGGACTTCCAACACCGCGGCGGCGCCGTGCTGTTCTCGCTGCTCTACCTCATCACCTGGACGGTCGGGTTCACGGTGGGCATGCACCGCCGCTACACCGCGAACCTGCTGCGCGGCCAGGCGCACCGGGCCGAGGCGCAGGCGGAGAAGGCCAGGCGGCGGGTGACCGAGCAGCGTATGGGCATCGCCCGTGAACTGCACGACGTGCTCGCCCACCATCTCAGCGTGATCACGGTGCAGGCCGGGTACGCCGGCCTGGTGATCGACCAGCAGCCCGACCAGGCCCGCGCCGCGCTCGGGACCATCGAGAGCGCCGGGCGCCAGACCCTCGACGAGTTGCGCCGCCTGCTCGGCGTACTACGCACGGAAGATCCTGACGCCGCCGCGGCCGAACTGGCCCCGGCCCCGGGACTGGCCGACCTGGACCGCCTGGCGGAACTGACCGCACAGGCAGGGGTCAGGGTCGATCTCACCGTCACCGGCCGCCCGCGACCCCTGCCCACCGGGATCGATCTGTCGGCCTACCGGATCGTCCAGGAGGCCCTGACCAACGTGGTCAAGCACGCCGCCGCGACCACCGCCCAGGCCGGCGTCGACTACCAGGACGACCAACTCGTGATCGAGGTCTGCGATCAGGGACCGGGCCGACCGTCGGCCGCACAGTCCGCCGCCGGTGGACGCGGCCTGGCCGGGATGCGCGAGCGCACCGCCCTCTACGGCGGCGAACTGCACGCCGAGCCGCTGCCCGGCCGTGGCTTCAAAGTCACCGCCCGCCTGCCCCTGCCCGAGCAGCGACCCGCGTGAACGCGACCGCCCCCACCCGGATCGTGGTGGCCGACGACCAAGCCCTGCTGCGTGCCGGACTGTGCGGCATCGTCGAGACCGCGGCGGACCTGACGGTGGTCGGTGAGGCGGCCACCGGCCGCCAAGCCGTCGACCTGGCCCGCACCCGGCGCCCCGACCTGGTGCTCATGGACATCCGGATGCCCGAGATGGACGGGATCGAGGCCACCCGCCGGATCACCGCCGCGGGCGACACCAGTGTCCTGATCCTGACCACGTTCGACCTGGACGAGTACGTCTACGCGGCTCTGCGCGCGGGCGCCAGCGGGTTCCTGCTCAAGGACACCCCGCCCAAGGCCCTGCTCGACGCCCTGCGCACCGTCGCCGCCGGCGACGCCCTGATCGCCCCCTCCATCACCAAGCGGCTGATCAAGCAGTTCGCGGCCCAACCGCCGCCACCCCCGGGCACCCCGACACTCACCGCCGTCACCGACCGCGAACGCGAAGTCCTCGCTCTCGTGGCGCGCGGCCTGTCCAACACCGAGATCGCCGACCACCTGCACATCGGCCCCGGCACCGCCAAGACACACGTGCGTCACCTGCTGACGAAACTCGACGCCCGCGACCGCGTGCACCTCGTGATCATCGCCTATGGCGCCGGCCTCGCCTGACGCCCACCAGGCCGCGGGCGCGGCGCCACTACTGAGCGGGACCGCCGTCAGTCGATCACCGTCAGGTGGTCGGCGGTGCCGCCGCGCCATTCGATGAGGAAGATCGTCGCGTCGTCGGTGGTGACTCCGCCGCGTGCCCGCTTCAGTGTGTGTGAGAGGTCCCGCACCATGGCCCGGGTTCCGGGTCGGTTTCGTCCGACCTCGGCGATGGCGTCGATGAGCTGTGGCAGTCCGAACTGCTCGCCTCCCGCGAGGTGTTCCTCGATGAGGCCGTCGGTGAAGCACAGCACGCGGTCGCCCGGCTGTAGCGTCCGTTCGCTGACCTGGGGTTCCTGGCCGCCGAATCCCACGGGAAGCGTTGTGCTGCCCTCCAGTTGGCCCACAACCGCGTGGTCGCGGATGAGCAGCGGCCACGGATGACCGGCGTTGACCCACTGCAGGTGGCCGGTGGCGACGTTCAACTGCATCATCTGGGCGGTGACGAACTGCTCGGGCTCGAACTGCGCCGCGATGACCTCGTCCATATAGGCGTAGATCCCTGACAGGCTGACGGCGCTCCTGCGGGAGTGGCGGTAGGCGCCGATGGCGGCCGTGGCCATGACGGCCGCACTCAGCCCGTGTCCCATCGCGTCGACCATGGCGATGTGCAGGACGTCGCCGTTCAGGGCGTAGTCGAAACTGTCACCCGCCACGTCGTAGGCAGGCTCCAGAATCCCGGCGACCTCCACCTGGGGGACCGACATGCGCAGCGGTGGAAGCAGAGCCCACTGGATCTCGGCTGCCACGCTCATCGGCGCCCGCCGCCGGGTCATGGTGAAGGTGTCGGTGTAGCTGTCCTTGGTGACCACCATGTCGGCGACCAGACCGGCCAGCCGTCGAAGCAGCCGCCGGTCGTCGTCGTCCACCGCGTCGAGTGTCACGGCCATGACTCCGACCTGGTCGCTGCCGTCCAGCAGCGGGAGAAACATCCTCGTTCCGTCTGCCATGGACACCTCGATGGTCCGCGCCTCCAGGAAGGCCGCGCCGGCGGGGGATCCGCTGACCGGCTGCGGCTTTTCGATCAGCAGCCCTCGGCCGGGCAGCGGCATGAGCATCAGTTGTTCGTAGTCCTGCAGTAGTACGGACACGTCGCGGCCGCCCATCCTGGCGACCTCCTCCGCGACGAGCGGGGCGATGAGCTGTGGCGGCATCTCGTGGGCGCGGTCGAGCAGCACGCCCAGCAACCGCTCGCCAAAGCCCTCGCGTCGGTCGACCGGGATCTCGTCGAATCGGCCCTGCTGTTCGTTCACAGCACCACATAACACCATCTAACCGGCCGCCGACGCCGAGGCGACGCCGAGCGCGCGGCTGTCGGTGCGGATCGTGGTGACCGGCGGGCTCACGATCGTCGGTCTCTCTCTGGCGGGATCCGTCGGGCTGCGTGCCGACACCGGGATCATCGAGTTGGGCGTGATCTTCTGCGCCGTGGGAATCCGCGCGGGCCTGTCGTTCGCGGTCGCCGCTGAGGTCGTCCTCTCCAGCGCGCCCAAGGACGAGGCGGGCGCCGCCTCTCGGAGCCCGCCCGGATTGCCCACCCAACAACGGATCGTTGTGGCCGAGGAACCCATGCAGCCGGCAATGCAGCCGATTGGAGGCGGCGACGGGAGGTCGGCGTTGGGGCTATGCTGCGAGGAACGTCCCGGACCCCGGCGTGACCCGTGCTGTTGTCGTACAGGTGCCTGCGGGAGCGGACGATCCGTCGAGACGCCGTCGGCACATTGTTTGAGGCGAGGCGGTTGCCGTCGGCGGTCCTGGACCGAAGGGCTTCCGAGGCGAAGCGTCGCCTGACCTCATCCAGGCGTTCGACCACAGGCACCGTGCGCCAGGCGGGTCGGGGAGGCCCGACCCTCAGAGGTGCCGGACCTGAGGTCACAGGAACCGAGGCGTTATGCCTGACCTGTCCAGCTTGAACATCTACCGGCACGACCGGGGACATCGCGCAACGATCACCCTGGCGGGTGAGCTCGACCTGGACGCGGCCCCTGCGCTGCGCGCGACGGTCGAGGGCTGCCTCCGCAAGGGAATCCGCACCATCGACATCGACCTGACCGCCTTGGACTTCTGCGACGTCAGCGGCCTGAACGCATTCCTGGCCGCCGCCGAGCGCACCGCATCTCGAGGGGCTTCCCTTCGTCTGCATCATCCGCGTCCCGCAGTGGCCCGGCTCCTGGAGCTGAGTGATACGGGTTTCCTGCTCCGCTCTGCGCATGCCGGATCCGGGCGTCGCCCGGCCTCCGACCCCATGATCGCCGCCAGTCCCGGACTGCTGGCCTCATGACCAGGCCACGGGCGGTGAACCAGTTGCCGTCCGCCTTCGGAAGCGGGACGCGGTGATCAGCGACCGCATGGCCCAGGTCCTGCGCTTGCTGCAGATCGGTGTGGGCACCGATGCGCTCGCTGACGTCGTCTCCGCGACCGGCGCCCAGGCGCTGGGCATGGACGGCCTTGCGGTCTCCCTGGTCACCGAGGGCGACCTCACCGAACTCATGTGGTGCTCGGACGCCACGACGCGGCACATTGAGGACCTGCAGTTCACCCTCGGCGAAGGACCAGGGCCGGACGCGGCCCGTACCGGGGCAATGGTGTGGGCACTGGACTTGGCTCGGGTCCCGTTCGCCCGCTGGCCCGCTCTGGCCATGGAGGCTCCCGACCTGGACGCCCGCGCGGTGTTCTGCTTTCCCATGAGCATTGGCGCCATCAGCGTCGGTGTCCTGACCGCCGTCCGCCGCACCCCCGGTCCGATGACCGCCCAGCAGACGGACGATGCCACGATCCTGGCCGCCGCACTCACCGCCCGCTGCCTGGGCAGCGGTCCACGGGGCGCCCCGTTCCCGGCGGATTCGCCCCGCTCCCTGCGGCACGGAGTGGTCCACCAGGCAACCGGCATGCTCAGCGTCCAACTCTCGCTGCCCCTGCCCCAAGCCCTGCTGCGGCTGCGCGCGCATGCTTACAGCAGCGGGCGTTCCATCACCGACGTCGCCCAGCACGTGGTGGACCGCAGCCTTCGCCTGGACCCAGGCGACAACAGCACGCCCCCGACCGCCGTAGACAAGGATGACTGATCGACATGACCCGCGAACAGCGCATGACCGAGGTCTTCGTGGAGGTCGCTGACTCCCTCACCGACGACTTCGACCTCATCGACTTCCTCCAACAGCTCTCGGCGCGCTGCGTGGAACTGCTGAACGTGGCCGCAGTCGGGATCCTGTTGGCCGACGCGCACGACACCCTGCAGACCATGGCGGCCTCCGACGAGCACACCCGGCTGCTGGAACTCTTCGCGCTGCAACACGATCAGGGCCCCTGCGTGGACTGTTACCACAGCGGGCAGGCCCGTACGAACATCAATCTCACCGACCCCGAAACCACCGCGCGCTGGCCGCAGTTCGCGGCCCGCGCCGCGGAAACCGGGTTCGTGGCCACCAACGTACTCCCGCTGCGGCTGCGCGGCCGGGTCATCGGAGCCCTCGCCCTGTTCCAGACCGACCCCGACCCCCTCAGCGGCCAGGACATCACCTTGGCCCAAGCCCTGGCGGACATGGCCACCATCGCCATCCTCCAGCAGCGCACCCTGGATCACAGCCAAGTCGAGCGCGCCCAACTCCAGTACGCCCTGACCAGCCGCATCGTCGTGGAACAGGCCAAGGGCATCCTCGCCGAACGCTGGCACGTCTCCCTGGACGCCGCCTTCGCCACCTTCCGCGCCTACGCTCGCGCCCACAACCTCCAACTGGCCCAACTCTCCCGCAAGATCGCCGCCGGCAGCTTCGACACCTCCGCGATCCCCCACCCGAACCGCTCCGCACCTCGCAGCTGACCGGCCCGAACATCTACAGGCACGACAGGTCTCGCCCACAGCACGGACACCGGGCTGCCCCAGAAACGGACGGCGTGGACCCAGAAATGAGGTGAGAGCCGGACACAATCTGGTGGAACGGCTGAAACGGACTCAGTGGGCCTGTTCGGACAGTGCGCAAAGGGGTAGCGTCCGCGGCACGGCCCTGGTCCCCGGCGGCATCGGAACCTATCGCCTTCATCGCAAGGCGCCTGATGCGCATCGTTGCGGGAACTCCCCTCGTGCGACCGGGTCCCTTCCCGCACCTGCCATCGCCACGCGACCCTGACACGGCCCTGCCGCGTGCGCCGCACGCCTTCACCGCCGCCTGCCGGTCTCGCACGTTCCTGACGGCAGGCGGTAGCCGTGTACGCGCTAGTCCTTCCCGCACTGACCCCCTTCGTCCTGCTCGCCACGGTCATGGGCCTGTCCTGGCTCGAAGACCACGTCCTCCCACCAGCCGCGGCAGCTCAAGACGTTGCCGACACCGCCAGCCTTGTCGTGGCGATCACCGCGGCCCCCGACCCCCGGCAACCCGACGGCGCCGTTGACAGGACGGGAACCACCGTCGTTGACTGACATGCACGGCGGGTGGCTATGACGCTCCGGAGCATCCGGGCGACGCGCCCCCGTCCGTTTCGCCCGGACCCCGCGAAACGCACCCCTGCGTATGTAGGGAGGGCCGGACATGTTCTTCTGGATACTCCTGCTCCTGCTGGGCCTTATCGCCTTCGGGCTGGGCATTCAGATCCACGCCCTGTGGATCGGCGCGGCCGTCCTTCTGACCGCTTGGGTGGTCGGGTTCGAACGCCACACCCGCCACCCTGGCTTACGCCCCTTCGGCCGAGTCCGCCGCTGATCCGGTCGCCCCGATCCTGGCGTTGGCGGCCCCGGCCTCGGCGCTGAAGCTGCCCGGCGGCCGAATGCCTGTGGGCTCGGCGGCTGCACGCTGAGCGCCGTCGGCGTGGTGCTCGCCGTTCGGGCGGCACATCGGCGCTTCCTGCGGAAGTGCACATCGGCGGCCCGGCTCACTTGCTCCAGTGCCGGGCCGGTCGTCTGGTCATGGTGTTCGCATGGCCTTCCCAGCCCGAATGAACAGGAGCCGGGCGCCGCCCAGAACGGTGGCAGTCCACACCCCGGTGAAGGCCCAGACTGTCGCCGGATCGCCGGTACGGATTCCGGTGCTCAGCAGACACGCGGACGCTATCGACGACGCCGACACAAGGGGGGCAATGCACCTTGCGCCCACCAGTGAGCGCCACACGCGATGGCGCGGAACCGAGCCCAGACGGCGCAACCTGCGATCAAGCCGCCGACAGCGCCGCAGACAGGCTTCAATCTCCCGCAAGGCCTTGCGTTCCCGCTCCGTCAGCTCGGCTCCGCCCATCGCGACCGCCTCGCTCTCGCCGGGTATCCCGAGAACCACCTGCCCGTTTGTCCGTACTTCATTCCCCACGAGGTCATCGCGGCCGAGCACGGGTGCTGGACCCCGTGCCGGGGGCCGGCCGCCGGTCCAATAGGCGGCAGGTGTGCACGCCCGCGGTGACCGGCTGCCCGAGCGGGCGTTGGTTGGCTGAAGGTTGGAGGGCGTTCACCTCGGTGTCCGGACACAGGGCCCATAGGTCGCGCATTGACAGGGGGTGGTCTCAAGCGTTCACTGAAAGCACAGTGTTGGGCTACGCCGCCTGGAAGCCTCCAGATGCCGAGTCTGCATTCGTTCCCGCCGTGCCCCCGCGGGGCTCAGGTCTTGTGAAGCCGCCCGGAGGGTCGGCCGTTCATCCTGCGGGCCTGACCGCAGCGACCTGCACGCTCGCGCGTCATCCGTTCCCAGGCGCACCACGTCGGGGATGAGCACCATCGGTGAACTCCGTTCAACGGCTCTCCTGTCGCCGCCGGCCTTCGGCCGTCGCCTCGTCGGGCCGGCGGCCTCCACTGTGAAGGAACCCTGAGCCATGGACACGGACACCCCCTCCCCGCAGGCCCCCCTGTCGTCGGAGCTGCTGCGGGGGATGGACGCGTACTGGCGGGCGGCGAACTACCTGTCGGTCGGTCAGTTGTACCTCTACGACAACCCGTTGTTGACGAAGCCGCTGGAGTTGGCTCACATCAAGCCGCTGATCGTCGGGCACTGGGGGACGACGCCCGGCCAGAACTTCATCTACGTCCACCTGAACAGGGTGATCAAGAAGTACGACCTGAACATGTTCTACGTCGCCGGTCCCGGGCACGGCGGACCGGCGCTGGTGGCCAACACCTACCTGGAGGGCTGCTACAGCGAGGTCTACCCGGATGTCAGCCAGGACGAAGCGGGAATGAAGCGGCTCTTCACCCAGTTCTCCTTTCCCGGTGGCATCTCCAGCCATGTCGCGCCGAGCACACCGGGGTCGATTCACGAGGGCGGCGAGCTGGGGTACTCCCTCAGCCACGCTTTCGGCGCCGCGTTCGACAACCCCGACCTGGTGGTGGCCTGTGTGGTGGGCGACGGAGAAGCCGAGACCGGCCCACTGGCCACCGCCTGGCAGTCCACCAAGTTCCTCAGCCCGGTCACGGACGGGGCGGTACTGCCGATCCTGCACCTGAACGGCTACAAGATCAGCAACCCGACCGTACTGGCACGGATCGAGGAGAAGGAACTGGAGCAGTTCCTCCAGGGCTGCGGCTGGGACCCCGTGTCCGTGTCCGGGGACGATCCGGAGGCGATGCACCAGCTCATGGCCGTCGCGCTGGACGCCGCTGTCGAGCGGGTGCGGGAGATCCAGCAGCACGCCCGTGGCGGCGGGGATGCGACGCGCCCGCGCTGGCCGATGATCGTCCTGCGATCGCCCAAGGGCTGGACCGGTCCCAAGGTCGTCGATGGACTCCGGATCGAGGGCACATTCCGCTCGCACCAGGTGCCGCTGCTGGTGGATGCCGACCATCCCGTGCATGTCGCGCTACTGGAGGAGTGGATGCTGGGCTACCGGCCGCAGGAGTTGTTCGAGGCGAACGGCGCCCTGCGGCCCGAACTCGCCGCGCTGGCACCCGAGGGGGACCGGCGTATGGGCGCGAACCCGCACACCAACGGCGGCTCGCTGCTGCGGGATCTGCGGATGCCGGACTTCCGCGCCCACGGCGTGGACGTGCCCTTCCCCGGCGCGGTGGAGGCACAGGACACGCTGGTGCTGGGCGGCTTCCTGCGCGATGTGACCGCGGCCAACGAGTCGCAGCGCAACTTCCGGCTCTTTGGCCCGGACGAGACCCTGTCCAACTTCCTCGGTCCGGTCTTCGAGGTGACGAACCGTCAGTGGCAGGGTGACACCGTGGAAGGTGACGAGTTCCTGGCCCCTTCGGGGCGAGTGCTCGACTCGATGCTCAGCGAGCACCAGTGCCAGGGCTGGCTGGAGGGGTACCTGCTGACCGGGCGCCACGGCTTGTTCAACTGCTACGAGGCGTTCGTCCACATCGTCGACTCGATGTTCAACCAGCACGCCAAGTGGCTGAAGATCACCAAGAAGCTGCCGTGGCGCCGTGACATCGCCTCGCTCAACTACCTGCTGACGTCGCATGTGTGGCAGCAGGACCACAACGGCTTCACGCACCAGGATCCCGGGTTCCTCGACCACGTGGTGAACAAGAAGGCCGACGTGGTGCGGGTCTATCTGCCGCCGGACGCCAACACGCTGCTGTCGGTCATGGACCACTGCCTGCGCACCCGCAACTACGTCAACGTCGTGGTCGCGGGAAAGCGGGCGATGCCGCAGTGGCTGTCGATGCAGGACGCGGTCGTGCACTGCACCGAGGGCGCCGGGATCTGGCAGTGGGCGAGCAACGACCAGGGGACCGAACCCGACGTGGTGCTGGCCTGCTGCGGCGACACGCCGACGCTGGAAGTCCTGGCCGCGGTGTCGATCCTGCGCGCACGCCTGCCCGAGCTGAAGGTGCGCGTGGTCAACGTGGTGGACCTGATGAGACTCCAGCCGACGACCGAGCACCCGCACGGGCTGAGCGACGCGGACTACGACACCCTGTTCACCCGCGACAAGCACATCGTCTTCGCCTTCCACGGCTACCCCTGGCTGATCCACCGGCTCACGTACCGGCGCACCAACCGCAATCTGCACGTGCGCGGATACAACGAGGAAGGCACCATCACCACCGCCTTCGATATGCGCGTGCAGAACCGGCTGGACCGCTTCCACCTGGTGATGGACGTCATCGACCGCGTCCCGCAGCTCGGCGCACGAGGCGACTACCTCAAGCAGCAGATGCAGGACAAGCTCGTCGAGCACTCCCAGTACATCGACGTCCACGGCCGGGACCTGCCCGAGATCCGCGACTGGGCCTGGACCGGGGCCCAGAACTGATGAACCGCCTGCGGATACGTCGCACGCGCGCTCCAGCCGCCCCCTCCACCCCGGGTGGCAGCGCGAGGGGTTACCGGGCGATGGTCTCCGTGCCTGGGCCGCCGACGCCCTCCGACATCACAGCAGCGGCCTGTCTGACCGGTGAGGCGGTCCTTCGCACCATGGACGCGGCCGCGCAGGGGCTGTCCTCGGCGGAGGCGACTCGACGGCTGGACCGTTGGGGGCCGAACGCGGTCTCCTCTCACCGGGCCCGCTTCCTGCCCGTCCTGTGGCACCAGTTGCGCTCACCCCTGCTCGGGCTGCTGCTGGCCGGTGCGATCGCCTCGTTCTTCGTCGGTGAACGCGGTGGCGCACTCATCATCGGGGTGATCGTTGCACTGTCGGTCGGACTGGGTTTCGTCAACGAGTACCGGGCGGAGAAGGCCGCCGAGGCCCTGCACGGGCAGATCCACCACCAGGCTGTCGCCTTGCGCGACGGCCGAGCGGTCGAGGTGGACGTGGTCGCCCTGGTGCCCGGCGACGTGGTGGAACTGCGCCTGGGCGACATCGTCCCCGCCGACATGCGCCTGCTGCAGGCCAACGGCCTGGAATGCGCCGAGTCGGTGCTGACCGGCGAGTCGCTGCCGGTCCCCAAGAGCACCGGCCCCGTGCCGACCGGCACGGCGCTGGCGGACCTGGCCGGCTGCGCGCTGATGGGCACCGTCGTCCAAGCCGGGAGCGGCCTCGGGGTGGTGGTGACCACCGGCGCCTCCACCGAGTTCGGCAAGATCGCCGCCGGATTGGGCGCCCACCAGTTGGAGACCGGCTTCCAGATCGGGCTGCGCCGCTTCTCCATGCTCCTGGTCTACGTCGCAGGGGCCCTGACCACCTCCATCTTCATCATCAACGTCGCACTGCATCGCCCCGTGATCGACGCCCTGCTCTTCTCGCTGGCCATCGCGGTCGGCATCACGCCGCAACTGCTCCCCGCCGTGGTCTCCACCAGCCTGGCCGCCGGCTCACGGCGGATGGCCAGGCACAAGGTCCTGGTCAAACGCCTGGTCTGTATCGAGGACCTGGGCGACGTGGACGTGCTGTTCACCGACAAGACCGGGACGCTGACCCATGGCCGCGTCGATTTCGTCCGTGCCACCCCGGTACCCGGTCAAGCCCCGGACACGGTGCTGCGCTGGGGACTGCTGTGCACCGAAGCCGACGGCAGCGCCGCAGGGCCGTCCGTCGGAGGCAACCCCTTGGACTCCGCGCTGTGGGACTCGCCGGCCGCCAGGGCCGAGCACGCGGCCCTGAAGGGGTGGACCCGCGCCGGGGTACTGCCCTTCGACCATGAACGGCGCATGATCTCCACCGTGGTGCGCGATGCGACGGGCGTCACCACTCTGGTCACCAAGGGGGCGCCCGAGAGTGTTCTGGAGCGCTGCACCGATGTCCCCGAGACGGCCCGCGCAGCCCTGGCCGCGGAATTCGCCGCAGGCAACCGGGTAGTGGCGGTGGCCACGCGGCCCGCACCCGACACCACCGCGCCCACCGCCGCCGACGAGTCGGACCTGCGCCTGGTGGGTCTGCTGGTCTTCCTCGACCCGCCCAAACCCGACGCCGCAGCCGCCCTGCGTCGACTCGCCGAACTCGGCATCACCGTCAAGATCGTCACTGGCGACAATCCAGCGGTGGCCGCGAAGGTCTGCCACGACCTGGACCTGACCAGCGCCGACCCGGCCGCCCATGGGGCGCTGACCGGCACCGACATCGACGCCCTGGGCGACGACGACCTCGCCGAGGCGATCACCCGCACCACGGTCTTCGCCCGCGTCAGCCCGGCGCACAAGGCGCGGATCGTGCAGGTCCGCCGCACCGCCGGCGGCGGCGTCGCCTTTCTCGGCGACGGCGTCAACGACGCCCTGGCTCTGCACGCCGCCGACGTCGGCATCTCCGTCGACTCGGGTACCGATGTCGCCAAGGACGCCGCTGACGTCATTCTGCTGGAGAAGGACCTCGACGTCCTGGCGGACGGAGTGGTCGAGGGCCGCCGTATCTTCGCCAACACGATCAAGTACGTCCTGATGGGCACGTCCAGCAACTTCGGCAACATGTTCAGCGCCGCCGGCGCATCCCTGTTCCTCGGCTTCCTCCCGATGCTTCCCTCGCAGATCCTCCTCAACAACCTCCTGTACGACGCCAGCCAACTGGCCATCCCCACGGACACCGTCGACGAAGTCCAGTTGCGTCGGCCCTCGCACTGGGACATCGCCTTCATCCGCCGCTTCATGGTCTGCTTCGGGCCGATCAGCTCGCTGTTCGACTTCATGACCTTCGGCGTCATGCTCTGGATCTTCCACTCCGGCGCCGTGCAGTTCCGCACCGGATGGTTCGTCGAATCCCTGGCCACCCAGACCCTGGTGATCTTCGCGATCCGCACCCGACGCATCCCCTTCTGGCGTAGCCGCCCCAGCCTGCCGCTGACGCTGGCCGCCCTCGGCGCCGCGGCGGTCGGCGCGGTGCTGCCGGCCACCCCGCTGGCAGGAATCCTGGGCTTCCATCCCCTGCCCGTCGGCTTCTTCGCCGCCCTGGCTGCCATGGTCGTCGCCTACCTGAGCCTGATCGAGCTCGGCAAAGGCTTCTTCTACCGCGACCGCTCCACCTCACCGCCGGCCGCGACCCGACCCTCACCGCTCCGACACCAACTGCTCCGCCGCGCAGCCCGGTTCAGCACCGGCCACCCGCACGACGGACAGACGGCAACGGTCAGCGGGCCGATCAGCGCACGCGGTGAGCCCGGCTACTGAGGCCGTCCCTTCGTGGGGCCCGCCGTACCCCGTAGCGGGTCTCCGTCGCCGCCGGCGGATCGGGCCGGGAGCGCCGAAGCACCCGCGTTGTGCGGCTCGGTCAGGACGTGTGGCCGTGGGATCCGGATGTGCCCAGTTCCTGGTCACGTAGCAGAAACCAGGCGCCGACGGCGGTGGCGAGCAGGACGGCGGCGCCGACTCCGGCTGCGACGTCGATGCCGTTGACGAAGGAGTCCTGGGCGTTCTTGAGCAACTGCTCGCCCTGGGCGGGAGGCAGGTTCTGGGACACGTCAAGGGCGCCGCCGAGCGACTCCCGGGCGGTGGCAAGGGCGCTCTCGGGTACGCCGGGGGGTGCGGGGAAGCCCCGGTAGATGCCCGTGACGATGGAGCCGAGCAGTGCGATTCCCAACGCGGCGCCGAGTTCGTACGCGGTCTCGGACACCGCGGAGGCGGCGCCTGCCTCGTCCTTGGGCACGCTGGAGAGGATGACGTCAGCGGTGACCGTGAAGGAGAGGCCCGCGCCGATTCCCACGGCGAAGAAGATCACGCCCAACTCGATGATCCCGGTGTCGGCGTGCAGCCCGACGGATCCCGCCAGGGACAGGCCGACGATCGTGAGCCCGCCGGTCACCACGATCCGCACCGACAGCCGCCGCGCGGCGTAGCCGGCGGCCAGGCCGGCCCCGACCGCGCCCACGGCGGCCGGGAGTTCGGTGAGTCCGGCGTTCAACGGAGGACGCATCTGGACCATCTGGAGGAACTGGGAGAGGAAGAACACCAGTCCGGACAGGCCCAGGATGGTCAGCAGGTCAGCCAGCGCCGCGCCGGTGAAGCCCCGGTGGTGGAAGAGCTTCATGTCGATCAGCGGAGACTCCAGGGCGTACTGGCGCCGGACGAACACCAGCAGTGCGAGCACGCCGGCGGCGGCGGGGACCGCGAGGTTCCAGTGCAGGCCGTGTGCGGCTGCTTCCTTGATGGCGTAGACGACCGCGATGACGCCGACCAGGGACAGCGCGGCGCTGGGGATGTCCCAGGGGCCGGGCTGGGGATTGCGTGACTCCGGGATCACCTTGGCGCCGACGACCACGAGCACCACCATCACCGGCACGTTGATCAGGAAGACCGAACCCCACCAGAAGTGGCCGAGCAGGAAGCCGCCGAGAACCGGTCCCACCGCGGTTCCGGCCGAGGCCATCGCGCCCCAGATACCGACCGCGCGGCTGCGTTCCCTGGGGTCGTGGAAGAGGTTGCGGATGAGCGCGAGGGTGGACGGCATGAGTGTGGCACCGGCCGCGCCCATCAACGCACGCGCGCCGATCATCATCTCCGGGCTGGTGGCGTACGCGGCCATCACCGACGTGGCGCCGAACGCGGCCGATCCGGTCAGCAGTAGCTTCTTGCGTCCGATTCGGTCGCCGAGGCTGCCCATCGAGACGAGCAGTCCGGCGATGACGAAGGAGTAGATGTCGCCGATCCAGAGCAGCTGTGTGCCCGAAGGGCGCAGATCCTCGCTGATGAAGGGTGTGGCCAGGCCGAGGACCGTGACATCCACGCCGACCAGCAGGACGGCCAGGACGAGGATGGCGAGCGCGAGCCATCGCTCCGGTCGGGGGTGGTCGTCGGTGTCCGCCGAGGCGTCTGCTCCTGACGCTGAGTTCCGGCTCATCTCTCCGTGCTCCGTCTGATGGCGCCCAGGCGGCAGGTCGGGGCAGTCAGGGGTCGAGGTTGTCACAGACTCCCCGGTCTCCCGGGGAGGCCCGCCGACAGCGGAGCCGGGATGGGGGCGAGGGCGGGAGGGCCTTTCGCGCGGCACCTGTCCACCACCGGGACGGAAGTGGTACGCGCGGCCCTCTCACGTCACGCCGACGCCGTCGGCTGCCGGGACGCCGAGGGCGAGCAGGGCGGTGTCGTCGTCCAGACCGTTCCCGAAGCCTTCCAGCAGGCCGGTCAGGGCGGTGACGGTCTGCCGGGCTCCTGCCGGGGCAAGGCTGTGGGCGAAGGCGTGCAGGGCTTCCTCGCTGTAGCGGGGGCCCGCTGTGGTGCGGGCTTCGGTGAGGCCGTCGGTGTAGAGCAGCAGGGTGTCGCCCGGCGCCAGGGTGGTGGTGGAGGTGATGAAGTCCGGGCGGGACGTGATGCCCACCAGCATGCCGCCGGGGGTGCGTACGAAGTCCGTGGTGCCGTCGGCGCGCAGCAGCAGCGCCGGAGGGTGGCCGCCGCTGGCCACCGTGATGTCGAAGGTGCCGTCGCGGGGGGTGAGGGTCCCGGCCACCACGGTGCAGTACCGCGGGTCGTTGCCGGTGTAGCGCGCGTACAACGCGGTGTTGAGCATGTCCAGGGCCTCGGCGGGGCCATCGGCGTGCAGGCAGGCGGCGCGCAGGGTGTAGCGGATCAGCGAGGTGACCGAGGCGGCCTCGGGTCCCTTGCCGCAGACGTCGCCGAGGAAGAAGCTCCAGCTGCCGTCGCCGAGCGCGAAGAGGTCGTAGAAGTCGCCGCCGAGCTGGTCGGTGGAGGCGGGATGGTAGTACGCGGCGGCCTGCAGGCCGGGCACCTGCGGTAGTTCGGGCGGCAGGAGGCTTTTCTGCAGGATGACCACGACCTGGTGGAGCCGTGCGCGTTCGGTCTCGGCTGTCTTGCGGGCCGCTTCGGCGTCGGCGCGTGCCCGCTCGGCTTCCTTACGGGCGCGCAGCAGCTCGCTCTCGTACGCGCGACGGTCGCCGGCTTCGAAGAGGGTGGTGCGGACGAGCAGTGGCTGCCCGTCACTGCCGGTCTTGACCACTGAGGTGACCAGGACCGGCAGACGGCTGCCGTCGGCGCACTTGAGCTCCAGGGCGATCCCGGAGACCTGGCCCTGCATCGCCAGCAGCGGTGCGAAGTGGGTCTCGTGGTAGAGCTTGCCGCCCACGGTGAGAAGGTCCGAGAAGCGTTTGCGGCCCACGAGCTGAGTGCCGGTGTAGCCGAGCCAGTCCAGCAGCGTGCTGTTGACCTTGGCGATACGGCCGTCCATCAGCGTCGACAGGTACCCGCACGGTGCGTTGTCGTAGAGGTCCTCGGTGCTGTCCTCGAGCAGGGCGGAGAACTGGGCGAGCCCGGCTTCGTCCACGTCATCACCCCCTGTGTCCGCGCCGGCTTCGGCGGCGCCGCCGTCCGTGCCTGGGTCGCCGTCGCTGGTCTCGCACATCATGCGGCGGCACCGGCGAACTCCTGCGCGCACTCCAGCACCAGAGTGGGCACCGTCACCGAGGCCAGGTCGGTGCGCGAGTCCGACAGGAAGGCCGTACGGGCGAAGACCGCGGCCATGGCCGGATCGGTGGTGCAGAAGCTGTTGGTCAGTTCCTCGCCCAGCGCCGTCACGTTGTTCCTGCCGACCGGGTCCATATCGAACATCGTCCCACGTCCGGTCGCCGCAGTGATCCAGACTGCCGGGTGTCGGCGCCAGCCGCGCCGCCGTGACCGCGGATTCCCATGGTCAGGCCATGGGGTGGGGCGGCGCGAGCCGGACGGTGATTCCCTTGCCGGTGCCGCGTGCGCGGGGTGTGGTGCGGAAGCTGTACAGGCCCCGAGGCGATACGGCCCGCCTCACGGTTGCCCCGTACCGTTCGATGGAGGTCACCGCGCTTCTTGCCGACAACCCGGCCCCCGAGGCCGAACTCCAGTCTGGCGCAGCAAGCACTCCCGGGCTGATTCTCCACATAAGCGGCGGCGCGTTCGGCGACCCCAGCTTCCTGAACCTTCGGATTCGCACCCACCAGCGCACTGACCTGCGCATTGTCGGTTTGCGTCCGCCTCTGGACCGCCTGTTCGAGCTGGCCGGCGCTGACGCCGTGTTGCGCTTCTTCCCTATGCTGGCCGATCCGGGGCCCAGCGCCCCTCCGGTTCGATTATCTCACCTCCATGCAGTCAAAAATCTGTGCTGGCAAAAGTAGACATGGGGAAGTGGTGTGGCTAGGGTTTCTCTCGTAGTCAAGATCAAGCGAACCTGCCAGAGCCGATCAGGCAGGTAGTGGCACGTGTAGGGGAAGTGCGCAGTACCCCGTGAGCGATGTGTTCGACAAGGCAGAACAGAGGGGCCGAGCGCAGACGGCAGGCGACTCCTTGGGCCGTCTCGACGACGACGACTTCCCCGCCTACACCATGGGCCGGGCCGCCGAGATGCTCGGCACCACCCCGGGCTTCCTGCGCGCCATCGGCGAAGCCCGCCTGATCACTCCGCTGCGCTCCGAGGGCGGCCACCGCCGCTACTCCCGCTACCAGCTGCGTATCGCCGCCCGCGCCCGCGAACTCGTCGACCAGGGCACCCCCATCGAGGCCGCCTGCCGCATCGTCGTCCTCGAGGACCAGCTCGAGGAAGCCCAGCGCATCAACGCCGAGTACCGCCAGGCCGAGGCCGCATCCCAGGACAAGACCGGCAACTGATCGGCACTGTCGTGGCGACACGATTCCCGCCTGGCGGCCGGTGACGGATCCGCCGGTGACGCCTCCGCCGGTGTCCAGAGCGCGCCTCGCACCCGCTGGGCCGGGGCTGGGCCCCGTGTCCGTTTTCCGACAGCGGCACGCCTCGGGAGACGTGGAATATCTGATGCCGCAAGCACAGAAATTCCAGCGGCTTGGCCGCAGGCTTTTCCGTATTTGACGGCAGGGCAATCAACGGTCGGATGAAACTCGCTGGTGGTGTGCTATGGTTGCACCAGTTGCAGTTGTGGTTCCCAAAAGACTTCAAGTGCCTTCGCCGCTGTTAGTGGTGGAAGCACTTTCGTATTTTCCGGTGCAATCCGGATGGGGCGATCATCGCGGCGACGCGGAGTGCGCACAGTGCGGACTCCGGGCACTGCCCCGAAGGAGATTTGACATGGCTACTGGCACCGTGAAGTGGTTCAACGCGGAAAAGGGTTTCGGCTTCATCGAGCAGGACGGTGGCGGCGCTGACGTGTTCGCCCACTACTCGAACATCGCCGCCTCCGGCTTCCGCGAGCTGCAGGAAGGCCAGAAGGTGACGTTCGACGTCACGCAGGGCCAGAAGGGCCCGCAGGCCGAGAACATCGTTCCCGCCTGACGCTCACGCGCAGCGTAGGCCGGGGCCCGCACCTAGGGGTGCGGGCCCCGGCCTACTGTTTTCCCCCCTGGCTCCCGATACGCGGTGGCAGCCCGCGCGCCTTCCCGGCCCGCCGCTGCCCGCCCCCAGCGCACCGCCTGCCGCAGCGGGAAGAACCGCCCCAGATCCGTCGTAGGGGCGTGTGAGTACCGCTTGTGTCCGCGCGAACCACCGGAAATGCTCTTCGTGAGCTCCGGTCGGTGCGCTTCGTACATTCACTTTCATCGGTTCGTTCTTGTGTTCCCTGCGCGGCTCTCCCGCCGCCGAGGATTCCTCGACGTGCCGCATCGAGGAAAGGTTCCCCGTGAACCGTGCAGTTCGTTCCACCGACCGATATTCCCGTACCCGCTCCTCCGGCTCCGGCCGCGGCGGGTACCGAGACCAGGCCCCGAGCCGGGCGGGCGGGCAGTTCCGTTCCGGCGGCCACGGTGGCCGCCGGCCCTCGGCTCCGCAGGGCGAGTTCGCCCTGCCCGTCACCGTCACTCCGGCACTCCCTCCGGTGGAGACCTTCGCTGAAATGGATCTGCCGGCCGCCCTGATGGCGTCGCTGACCACGCAAGGGATCACCGTCCCGTTCCCGATTCAGGCGGCCACGTTGCCGAACACCCTTGCCGGGCGTGATGTGTTGGGCCGGGGGCGTACGGGTTCTGGTAAGACGTTGGCGTTCGGTCTGGCGTTGCTGGCGCGGACCGCGGGGCAGCGGGCCGAGCCGCGGCAGCCGCTGGCTCTGGTGCTGGTGCCGACGCGGGAGTTGGCCCAGCAGGTCACCGACGCGCTGACGCCGTACGCGCGGACGCTGCGGCTGCGGATGGCCACCGTCGTCGGCGGGATGTCCATCGGCCGCCAGGCGGGCGCGTTGCGCGGTGGCGCGGAGGTCGTCGTGGCGACCCCGGGGCGGCTCAAGGACCTGATCGACCGCGGGGACTGCCGGTTGGACCGGGTGGCCATCACGGTGCTCGACGAGGCCGACCAGATGGCCGACATGGGCTTCATGCCGCAGGTCACCGCGCTGCTGGACCAGGTGCGCCCGCAGGGGCAGCGGATGCTGTTCTCCGCCACCTTGGACCGCAACATCGACCTGCTGGTGCGGCGTTACCTCTCCGACCCGGTCGTGCACTCCGTGGACCCGTCGGCGGG